>NZ_JBQCMZ010000003.1:200110-320921 GCF_051964675.1 Cytobacillus sp. SAFR-174
AGTAATGTTCACACTCACACATCACATCTGCCAAACTCCGTAACTGGAATCAGTCTATCTTCCTTTTCTATTAAAGCCGGCAGCATATGCGTGCTGGATTGCTCTATTTGCAAAATTTCCCTCTCTATTTGCAGATTAGCCATTCTATTTGCGGGTTCCAGCAATCTATTTGCAAAATTCCCCTCTTTATTTGCAATTTTCCCGTTTCTATTAGTAATGTTCACACTCACACATCACATCTGCCAAACTCCGTAACTGGAATCAGTGTAACTTCCTTTTCTATTAAAGCTGGCAGCGTATGCCGTGCTGGATTGCTCTATTTGCAAAATTCCCCTCTCTATTTGCAGATTAGCCATTCTATTTGCAGGTTCCAGCAATCTATTTGCAAAATAAGTTTCTCTATTTGCAGCTTTCCCGATTCTATTAGTAATGTTCACACTCTCGGGACCAGGGCGGTCCGGCAAGGATGGATCTGTCAGTCATTTTATTAAAATCAATCAAACGTTTGATTAATGTTTCACCTGAAAACAAATGAATATTTTAACAATTTATAATTTTATATTGAAATCACAGCGCTTACATTGTATATTGAATACGTATTCAAAAACTAGAAATTTCAGAAAGATGGTGAGCGATTGGAGAGAATAGCTGTACTTGGGTGCGGCACGATGGGCCATTCAATTGCGCTTAATGCGGCTTGGGCCGGACTGAGCGTGACCATGCAGGGAATCAGCGACGCCGACCTGGAACAGGGCTGGACCAATATGCTGAAGAAGCTTGAGGTTATGCTCAATAACGGTATTTTATCCGAATCGGAAGCTGGCCACATTCAGGAAAACATTAAAATGACTGTCTCTGTTGAAGAAGCAGTTCAAGGTGCTACTTTCGTGATTGAAGCTGTACCGGAAAACATTCAATTAAAGATTGACTTATTTAAGCGTCTTGACGCTCTTTGTGCTCCTGATGTCATTCTCGCAAGCAATACTTCAGGACTCAGTCCAACAGAGATTGCTTCAGAGACTGCCCATCCGGAACGAACAGTAGTGACACACTTCTGGAATCCGGCGCATCTGATTCCTCTAGTAGAGGTTGTTCGCGGTGAGAAGACCGGCGATGAAGCAGTGGAAAGATCCTTTCAGCTTTTAAAGCAAATGAAGAAAAAGCCGATTGAAGTGAAAAAAGAGGTTCCCGGTTTTGTCGGAAATCGCCTTCAATATGCACTTTTCCGTGAAGCCCAATACCTTCTGGAGGAGGGCATCGCAAGCAAAGAAGATATTGATGATGCGGTTACTTACGGAATTGGACGCAGGCTGCCGGTTTCCGGTCCATTGATGACAGCCGATATGGGCGGACTGGATGTCTTTTCAGCCATATCTGATTATCTGTTCCAGCACTTATCCAGTGCAGAGGAATCTTTGCCGGCACTAAAGAAGCTTGTGTCTGAACAGAAGCTCGGTGATAAAACGGGTGAAGGCTACTACAAGTGGGATGAAGCTTTTTCCAAAGAGTACAATCAGAAGAGGGAAGCGGAGCTGATCCGTTTTCTAAAGAAGGATCTGGGAATTCAATAATTCTGATGGAGGAATGGTATGAAGAACTTTCCTGACCTGGAGAATAAATCGGTAATCGTGACAGGCGGAAGCAAAGGAATCGGCAGGGATATCGCCATGTCCTTTGCCGAAAACGGAGCGAAGGTTGTGATTGTGGGGAGAAATGAAGACGCTCTCCGCCAGACAACCGATGAGCTGAAAAAAATTAACACCAATAGCTATTATGTTTCCGCTGATTTAAATAATGTCTCAGAGATTAAAAGAATGACAGAAGCAGCAGTGGATTATATGGGCTCACTCGATGTTCTGATCAATAACGCCGGAATTAACCGGGCCAAGCCTGCCATGGAAGTAACGGAAGAGGACTGGGACCTGACGCTTGACACCAATTTGAAGGCAGCGTTTTTCTGCAGTCAGAAAGCAGCAGAGTATATGATTCCGAATCAATCCGGCAAGATTGTCAATATTGCTTCTCAGATGGCGTTTGTCGGCTACTACAAACGGGCGGCCTATTGTGCAAGCAAGGGCGGCATGGTGCAGCTGACGAAAGCGCTCGCGGTGGAATGGGCATCACATGGCATCAATGTAAACGCGGTGGCACCAACCTTCATCGAAACCGAGCTGACTTCAAAAATGTTTGAGGATAAGGAATTTGAAAAGGAAGTCTACGGCAGAATTCCGCTTGGAAAGCTTGCGGATGCGGAGGATGTCTCGGCCGCAACTCTATTCCTTTCTTCTAAACTATCAAAGTTCATCACAGGCGATACAATAAAAGTAGATGGCGGCTGGACAGCCATTTAAATTTTTTTCCTTAATTTTGCATACGTATTCAAATATAAAAACAGGAGTGATATAAAAATGGCAACTTTCTTAAAACAAGGCAAAAATGATCAAGAGGTACAAGAAGCAGATGTAAAAGTAAGAGAATCGGTGAGCGCCATTCTTAAAAATATCGAAGAAAACGGAGATGCAGAGGTTCGCAAGCTTTCCGAGCAGTTTGATAAGTGGTCACCGGAGCAATTCAGATTAACTGAAGAGCAAATCCAGGAGATCGTGGCATCTGTACCTGAACAAACAATTAACGATATCAAATTTGCACAGGAACAGATCCGCAATTTCGCCGAGCATCAAAAAGCATCATTGAAAGATATTGAAGTGGAAACCTTGCCTGGCGTGTTCCTTGGACACAAAAATATTCCAGTAAACAGTGTCGGCTGCTATATCCCTGGCGGACGCTACCCGATGGTTGCTTCCTCCCATATGAGTGTTCTGACTGCGAAAGTGGCAGGCGTTAAACGCGTGATTGCCTGCACACCTCCAATTAAAGGAGAAATTCCTTCGGCAACGGTAGCCGCTATGCACCTTGCGGGAGCTGATGAGATTTACCTGCTTGGCGGAATTCAGGCAATGGGTGCAATGGCAATCGGAACAGAAACCATCGAGCCGGTTGATATGCTTGTCGGGCCAGGGAATGCGTTTGTAGCGGAAGCGAAGCGCCAATTGTATGGAAGAGTCGGAATCGACCTGTTCGCCGGTCCAACAGAGGTTCTTGTCATTGCGGATGAAACATCCGATGCTGAGATAATTGCAACGGATTTATTAGGACAAGCTGAGCATGGACCAAACTCTCCGGCATGTCTAATTACAACATCTGAAAAATTAGCGAATGAAACAGTGGCAGAAATCGAACGCCAGCTGGAGACTCTTCCAACAGCAGATGTTGCAGGAGCGGCATGGAAAGAATACGGCTCCATCATCTTAGTAGACAGCCTGGAGGAAGCAGTAGAGGAAGCGGATAAACTGGCTTATGAGCATGTGGAAGTTTTAACTGAAGATCCAAACTACTTCCTTGAGAACATGACTAACTACGGTGCACTTTTCCTTGGGCCTGAAACAAATGTGGCTTACGGTGATAAAGTAATCGGAACAAACCATACGCTTCCAACGAAAAAAGCAGCCCGCTACACTGGCGGACTTTGGGTGGGCAAATTTCTGAAAACATGCACATACCAGAGAACAACGCCTGAAGCGAGTGCGAAAATCGGTAAATATGCATCCCGCCTATGTGACCTTGAAGGCTTTAAAGGCCACCAGGCACAGGCTGATCTTCGTGTAAAACGCTACAGCAGTCTCGTGAAGTAAGCAAAATCTGATATAATTTCTCTGTCTAGACTCGGGCAGGAGGAACACGCATTGAAAAATAAAAAAGTGACAGCCATGGATGTCGCCCGATTGGCAGGCGTTTCCCAATCGAGCGTATCCCGGGCTTTTAGTGAAAATTCAAGTATCTCGTCAAAAAAGAAACAGCTTATTCTGGATGCTGCCGAACAGCTTGGATATCAGCCGAATGCCATAGCACGAGGCCTGATTACCAATCATTCCCGCATCATTGGCGTTGTCATGCGGAATATCCAGAATCCTTTTTATCCGGAAATCCTCGATAAATTTTACAGCAGGCTGGCCGAAAAAGGGTACAAGGTGATGTTTATCAACTCCCAGAATAACGAAATCCAAGAGGATGAAGTGAGCCATTTAATTGAGTACAGCGTTGAGGGAGCCATCATTACCGATGCGCTTTTGACCTCATCAACTGTGCAGAAATTTACACGCAATGGCATCTCGGTCGTCCTGTTTAACCGATATGTGAACGATTCCTTAAGCAGTGCTGTTGTATGCGATAACTTTGCTGCCGGGAAAAGGATTGGGCACTACTTAATAGAAAAAGGACATGAAAATCTCGCCTTTATCTCCGGACCGATGAATACATCAACAACAGTTGATCGAAAAAATGGCTTCCAGGAAGCTTTGGCAGAACACGGCATCTCTTCCTTTTTAACCGAAAACGGCCTTTATTCATATGAAGGAGGATTTGCTGCAGCTCAAAAATTATTGGAACGCAGTAAAAAGATAGATGCCATCTTCTGTGCAAATGATATATCCGCTTTTGGCGCAATGGATTATCTGAAAAAACAGGGCATCAGAGTCCCTGAGGATATCTCTGTTGTAGGCTTTGACGATGTGGCTATGTCAGATTGGTCATCTTATGAATTAACCACCTGGCACCAGCCGGTTGACGAAATGGTCGATTATTCGATTAATCTTCTTTTGGAGCATATTAACGGGGACACGGACACCCCTGAAATCCAAAGATTAGAAGGCCATTTGGTGGAAAGAGGATCAGTAGCGGACAGAAGGTAATGGAGAGAAGGTGTGGGTTTTCGGGATAGGAGGATCTTATGCTAAGTATGATTGGATTGCTTGGGGGGATCGGGCTTCTCATCTATTTGACGATGAGAGGGATGAATCTGCTGCTTGCTGCCCCTCTTTCAGCTTTTATTGTTGCAATATTCAGTGGATTGCCGATTTTCCCTCAGCTGGCAGGCGAGGGTGAGGTCAATTTTCTGACTAACTATATGAACGGATTTGCCGGCTTTATTACATCGTGGTATTTGATGTTCTTATTCGGGGCCATTTTCGGAAAACTAATGGAAGACAGCGGAGCAGCCGACAGTGTTTCCAAATGGATTATCGATAAAATTGGCATGAAGCGGGCAGCATTAGCCGTTGTCATTGCCTGTGCGGTCTTAACCTATGGCGGCGTAAGTCTGTTTGTTGTAGCCTTTTCCGTCTATCCAATGGCATTGAGCCTATTTAAGGAAGCCAACCTGCCAAGAAGATTCATTCCGGCAGCTCTTGCCTTCGGTTCGACTACTTTTACCATGACGTCGGCGGGTTCACCGGAAATCCAGAACTGGATTCCGATTGAGTTCCTGGGCACTTCTCCATATGCCGCCTGGGAAGTCAGCTTGATTGTCGCTATCTTTATGATGGCATTCGGATACTGGTGGCTGAAGAAAATGATTAACAAGGCGATTCGCAATGGAGAAAAATTTGAAGCAAGAGAAACGGATTCTGCACTAATCCGTGAAAACTTGCCAAGCCCATTATTAAGTATGATTCCGCTATTGGTCGTCCTTGTGATTTCGTTTATTTTCCATGATTCATTAGCACAGTCAGCCTTGATTATTGCCTTATTGAGCGGCTGTTTTGCAACTTATTTTCTTAACCTTAAGTATTTTACCAATGTATGGGGTGCCGTATCAGAAGGAACCATCGGCGCATTGATTGCCATTGCCAATACATCTGCAGTGGTGGGCTTTGGCGGTGTGGCTAAAGCAACCCCTGCCTTTGCCAGTGCAGTAGATGCCATGACCAGCATTCCGGGAAGCCCTTTAATCGGCGGCGCCCTGGCTGTTGCTGTCATTGCCGGCCTGACCGGATCTGCTTCCGGCGGCCAATCGATTGCCCTGCCGCTTCTGGCCCCGCATTATCTGGATATGGGTGTCAATGCAAGTGAGCTTCACCGTGTTGTGGCGATATCATCCGGATCAATTGATTCCCTGCCGCATGGCGGTTATGTTGTGACAACCATCCGGGCGATCTGCGGCGAGTCCCATAAGGATGCTTATCCGGCATTTGGGGCATTGACAGTAATTGTGCCGATACTTGGTGTTATTTTAGCGGTCATATTATTCTCGATTTTCTAAAGTGCTTAGCAGAAAGACAGAGGGTTTGGGCTCTCTGTCTTTCTTTCTATTAAAATGGTGCGGTCTCCGCTGTGCGGAATTGCTCTATTTGCAGAATTTCTGGGACTATTTGCAAGTTGGGACATGCTATTTGTAGGTTCAACCAGTCTATTTGCAAAATTGAGCTTCTATTTGCAGGTTCAACCGATCTATTTGCAAAATGTGCCTCTCTATTTGCAGATTTCCCGATTCTATTAGTAATGTTCAAAGGTCCGAAACTGGAATCAGTTTATTTTTAAAAAGTGTTATTTTCTATAAAACTCGGCGGCATCTGCTGTGCGAAATTGCTCTATTTGTAGGATTACCATCACTATTTGCAAGATGGGCCATGCTATTTGCGGGTTCAACCGATCTATTTGCAAAATAAGCATCTCTATTTGCAGATTTCCCGTTTCTATTTGTAATGTTCAAAACTCCGAAACTAGAATCAGTTTATTTTTAAAAAGTGTTATTTTCTATAAACTCGGCCGCATCAGCTGTGCGGCTCTATTTGCAGAATTACCATCACTATTTGCAAGATGGGCCATGCTATTTGCGGGATCACCCGGTCTATTTGCAAAATAAGCATCTCTATTTGCAGATTTCCCGTTTCTATTTGTAATGTTCAAAACTCCGAAACTGGAATCAGTTTATTTTTAAAAAGTGTTACTTTCTATAAAACTCGGCGGCATCTGCTGTGCGGAATTGCTCTATTTGCAGAATTACCATCACTATTTGCAAGATGGGCCATGCTATTGCAGGTTCACCCGGTCTATTTGCAAATTAAGCATCTCTATTTGCAGTTTTCCCATCCCTATTAGTAATGTTCACACTCAGGCACCACACTGGAACCTATCTATCTTTTAAAAGTGTTATAATTTAGAAAATTAAAATTACCGGAGGAGTTCCATATGCCTCAATCCATTTCTGATAAGAAAGAGGACTTGCTTAATGATGAGCACCTTAAAGTGAAAAACTGGATGACACCCAGCCCGTTTTGTATACAGCCGGGGCAGACACTGGCAGAAGCTTCAAAAATGATGGCGGATCTTCATTTGGAAAGCCTGCCTGTCGCAGATGAAAGCAATCGCTTAGTTGGAATGATCACTTCCAGGAAGCTGCTTAACTACTTTGCCCAGGGCAACCCGGGAGATGCTTTAATTGGCAGCATTCCCAAATCGAATCAGGCAGCTGTCCGGCCGGATGATTCCATCCTCGATATTATGTCGCTTCCATACGATCAGCTTCCTGTCACGGGTGAAGATGGAAAGCTCCTTGGCATCCTGACAGCCAGAGATATTCTGGATGGGCTCTCCAAATACCTGTATAAGCTGAGGCAGCAGCATAATTCCGAGGGTGCACTTGGAGCCATTTTGGAAAGCGCCTATGAGGGAATAGCGGTTGTCGATGAAAACGGCATTCTGCAGGAATTTAACGAAGCATACAGCCGTTTTACCGGCATAAAGCGGGAGGATGCGATTGGCAGGCATGTCACAGAGGTGATTGATAACACACATCTTCATGAAACGGTAAAGACCGGAATTGCTGAACGGGGGGTTCTGCAGAACATCCAGGGTCATGACATGGTGGTGCACCGGATCCCCCTCTGGAAGGAAGGCCGGATTGCCGGCGCCATCGGAATGCTGATTTTCGAGGGAGTCACAGAAGTCTATAAAATCTATGAAAAACTGCAGGAAAATCAAGATGCCAAGCCGGATCTTTTCACAAAGAAAAAGGAAAATGACAGCCGGGTCACCCTTGACCAGATCATTGGTACAAGTGAAGGAATCATGGAAGTGAAGCGGCTGGCACGAAAGGCGGCCAGGACTGCGGCCACTGTCCTCGTAACAGGGGAAAGCGGGACGGGAAAAGAGATGTTCGCCAAGAGCATCCATCACCTCAGCCCATTTTCCACCGGGCCTTTCATTAGCGTTAACTGCGGTGCCATTCCGGAGCATTTATTCGAGTCTGAACTGTTTGGCTATGAAGAAGGAGCCTTTACCGGGGCAAAAAAAGGCGGCAAGCCCGGGAAATTTGAGCTGGCAGACAATGGCACGATTTTTCTCGATGAAATCGGAGAGATGCCGCTTGTCATGCAGACCAAGTTGCTGCGGGTCCTGCAGGAAAAGGAAGCAGAACGTGTCGGCGGTGTGAAAAAGTATCAGATTAATGTCCGAGTTATTGCCGCGACAAACCGTAACCTTATGCAAATGGTTGAAACCGGGGAATTCCGGGAGGACCTTTATTACCGGCTGAACATCATCCAGCTCCACATCCCACCGCTGCGGGAACGAAAAAAGGATATTCCTGTCCTGCTGGTCCATTATCTGAAGGAAATCTGTGAGCGGTACCAGGTGCCTGGAAAACTATTTACATCTGAGGCGGTGAACGCTTTTGTCCAGCATCCGTGGAGAGGGAATATCCGCGAGATGGTAAATACAGTGGAACAGCTGGTGACACTGGTTGATGGGAAGGTGATTGACTATCATCATTTGCCGGAGATGCTGAGAAATCCGGAACCCGCTTTGAAAAAAGTGGATCGGGCTGCAGGGTCTATTGAGGAAGCTAAATTACTGGGCAGCCAAAGAGAGTCTGAAATTATTCTGGATGCATTAAGAAAGGCAGGCGGAAATAAATCGAGAGCTGCCGATTTGCTTGGAATTCATCGGACAACTCTCTATCAAAAACTGAAAAAGCATAGAATAACCTGAATGCAGTGTAGTGGTATCGCTACAAAAAATCTACATTTGTAGTGTAGTGACTACACTATTGCAGAAAGAAAACACTGTCTTTACTGAGTTTCAAAGTTGGCACGCTCCTTGCAAGTATAAGTAGTAATAGAAAAAAAGGGGTGGAATGTCCAATGGAGAAACCAGCAGTTTTCCGGGTGCCGGAAGCGATCTTTTATGGAAGGGGATCTTCCGAAAAAGTTGGTGCTGAAGCAGCGCTCAGAGGGAAAAATGCATTAATAATCAGTGATAAGATAATGGATCAGCTTGGATATGTAAGTGAATGCAGAACCTATCTTCAGGAGGCGGGCGTACAAAGTGAGGTCTATCTGGGGGTCGCATCAGAGCCGACTGACGAGTATGTAGCAGAAGCACTCGAGCTATTTCAAAAACAGCAATGTGACCTGGTTATTTCAGTAGGCGGCGGCAGCTGTATCGATACCGCAAAAGCCATAGCGGTTTTAGCAACAAATGGCGGCTATATCGGCGAGTATATGGGAGGAAAGAAACTGGCACAGAATGCCCCGGTTCCTCACATAGCGATTCCGACAACAGCTGGGACTGGCTCTGAGGCGACAGATGTAACCGTCATCACAAATTCATCCAATGATGTCAAAATGATGATCAAACAGCCTGCTTTTATGCCGAGCGTGGCAATTGTGGATCCGCTGCTTACCCTATCATCACCAAAGAATGTCACATCGGCAACCGGGGTTGATGCCCTAAGCCATGCGGTTGAAGCGTATCTATCCAAAAAGGCACATCCGATGACAGACACAATGGCGATATCGGCTATGAAACTGATCGTGGAAAATATTTTAACCGCTTACAATGAGGGAGACAATGTTGATGCCAGGGAGGCAATGAGCCTAGGATCCCTGCAGGCTGGAATGGCGTTCTCGAACGCATCTGTATGCCTTGTGCATGGCATGAGCCGTCCAATTGGCGCTTTATTCCATGTTCCTCATGGAATCTCGAATGCCATGTTGCTGCCTGCAGTGATGGAATTCAGCCAGGAAGCATGTGTGGACCGCCTGGCAGATATCGGCCGTATTTTTCAGCCTGATAATGAAAGCCTTACCAATGAAGAAGCTGCAGAAGTGGCTGTTCAATCCGTCAAAGAGCTTTGCCGGAAATTACATATTCCTAATTTAAGAGGATGGGGAATAGACGAGGAAGCCTTTAAGAACGCTGTCAGCAAAATGGCAGACGACGCCATCGACAGCGGCAGCCCAGGCAACAACCCAAGAGTTCCGGAAAAGAGCGAACTCGAAGAGCTCTACCATGTTTGCTATAACTATCAGTTTTCCTCTGAAACAGAGAAAGTGTAATAGGGGGACAAACAGATGATTGGAATGCTGGGGTTAATTGCTTCACTGCTTCTATTAATGTATTTAACTATGAAAGGCGTAAATATTATTATTGCCGCGATCATCAGTGCAGTTGTGGTTGCTCTGACAGGAGGGCTTAACCTTGAGACAGCCCTGACAGAGCATTATATGACAGGCTTTACAGGTTATTTTTACTCATGGTTCCTCATCTTTTTATTGGGCGCCATATTCGGAAAAATCATGCAGGTAACCAAGGCGGCTGACAGCATTGCGAATTGGGTCAAGGATACACTCGGACCATCAAGAGCGGTATTTGCAGTCGTGGCGGCAGCAGCTATCATGACTTACGGAGGCGTCAGTCTGTTTGTTGTAGGCTTCGCCGTTTATCCAATTGCTGTTTCCCTATTTAAAGTGGCCAACCTGCCGCATCGTTTTATCCCGGCGGCATTGGTTTTCGGATCCATATCCTTCACGATGACAGCACCGGGCTCGCCGGAAATCCAAAACCTGATTCCGACTGAGTTTTTTGGAACAAAGCCGACAGCGGGCGGAATCATCGGGGTGTTAATGGCCCTTCTGATCATGGTAATAGGCGGGATTCTGCTTAGCCGGATGGTGAAAAAAGCGGTGAATAATGGCGAGGTATTCTCTTTGCCAAATCAGCCGGCCGGTGCCAATGAGTCGGCAGCAGCTCTTGAATCGGAGCTGGAAATGCAAAGGCCAAATGCTGCTCCGGCAGGGAAAGACTATCCTCATGTGATCATGGCCATCTTACCGCTGGCATCAGTAATTGCGATTTTAAATACGGCTGCCAACTTTACTTCCTCGACGGCTGCCGCATTGATCTCTCTGACAAGCGGCATCGTTCTGGCATGTGTATTGATGATGAAATATTTAGTCGGGTTCTGGGAGGCGCTTGCCAAGGGTGCCCAGGATGCCTTAGTCGCAGCCGCCAATACATGTGCGGTTGTAGGATTTGGAAGTGTTGCAGCCCAGGTTGCTGCGTTTGACACCTTTGTAGATGCACTGGTAAATATCCCGGGTCCGCCGTTAATGGGACTGGGTATTGCCGTTACACTGATATGCGGTATTACCGGCTCGGCATCAGGCGGCTTGGGCATTGCGCTGCCAATTCTGGCGCCAATGTATCTGTCGCAAGGACTGGACCCTGGTGCCATGCATAGAATTTCAGCCCTTGCATCCGGCGGACTGGACTCACTGCCGCATAATGGCTATGTCGTAACAACGATCCGGGCGATATGCGGAGAAACCCATAAACGCGCCTATTGGCCAATTTTCATTCTAAGTGTAGCGATGCCAACGGCAGTACTATTCCTGGCAATATTCTTATATTCAATCTTTTAATTTCGAAAGGGGATTTTACTTATGACAGCGACAACAACAACGGTATTAAAAAACTTTATTAATGGCGAATGGGTGGACGCCAATACGGATAAATTTGAAGTGGTGCCAAATCCGGCAACTGGCGAGGAGCTTGCCCGCACCCCGATTTCTACACGTGAAGATGTCGACAATGCTGTACAGGCAGCCAAGGAAGCTTTTAAAGTCTGGAGCAAAACGCCAGTGCCAAAGAGAGCCAGAATTCTATTTAAATACCAGCAGCTTTTAATAGATAACTGGGACGAGCTGGCAAAGCTGATTACACAAGAAAACGGCAAAAACTATAAAGAAGCCTATGGCGAGGTGCAGCGCGGAATTGAATGTGTGGAATTCGCTGCAGGTGCTCCATCCCTCATGATGGGCAAGCAGCTTCCTGATATTGCGACAAACATTGAATCAGGCATGTACCGCTACCCTGTAGGTGTCATTGGCGGCATCACGCCTTTCAACTTCCCGATGATGGTTCCCTGCTGGATGTTCCCGCTCGCAATTGCATGCGGCAACACATTTGTATTGAAGCCATCTGAGAGAACACCAATCCTTGCTAACCGCCTGGCAGAGCTGTTCACAGAAGCGGGCCTTCCGGCTGGCGTATTCAATATTGTTCATGGTGCCCATGACGTGGTAAACAGCCTGATCGATCACAAGGATGTACCGGCAATTTCATTTGTTGGCTCCCAGCCTGTTGCCGAGTATATCTATAAATCTGCAACAGCAAAAGGCAAACGCGTCCAGGCGCTGGCTGGTGCCAAGAACCACTCAATCGTGCTGCCTGATGCAGACCTTGATGGCGCGGTTAAGGAAATTATCGCTGCTGCGTACGGTTCAGCAGGTGAGAGGTGCATGGCCTGCTCTGTAGTAGTAGCTGTGGATTCCATTGCCGACGAGCTGGTTGCGAGATTAAATGACCAGGCGAGTCAGCTGACAATCGGAAACGGCTTGGATGAAAATGTATTCCTTGGCCCAGTCATCCGCCAGGAAAACAAGGAACGCACAAGCAATTACATTGAAATTGGCGAAAAAGAAGGAGCAAAACTTGTCCGTGATGGCCGCAAAGACGAAGCATACCACGAAAACGGCTACTTCATTGGACCAACGATTTTTGATAATGTGGATCCATCAATGAAAATCTGGAAAGAAGAAATCTTCGCACCGGTACTTTCTGTGGTGCGTGTAAAAAATCTTGAAGAAGCAATCGAGCTTACGAACAAATCGGACTTTGGGAACGGTGCATGCCTATTCACTGACAGCGGAAGCAGCGTCCGCTACTTCAGAGAAAACATCGAGGTCGGCATGCTTGGAGTGAACATCGGAGTACCGGCGCCAATGGCCTTCTTCCCATTCTCCGGCTGGAAAAACTCCTTCTACGGAGACCTTCACGCAAACGGAACGGATGGAGTGGAGTTCTATACGAGGAGAAAGATGCTGACTGCACGCTGGTAAAGATAGCGGGACGAGGGGACAGGTTTCTTGTCCCTATGTCCCATTTATTTTTGAAAACAATCAAAGAGAGACACCTGCCAAAAAAGGCGGGTGTCTCTTTTTTATATACATAGACCCATATATTTTAAAAAAGAGTGAAAAAGGTCACAAAATTTCGCGTTTTCTGTCGATATAATAAAGGAGTATATAAGAGATGGGGAGATCAATGATGTTCGGAAAAGGAAAGTTGAAGCAGCTGGAAGATGAAAAACGGGAACTGGAAGCAAAACTCCAGTTTGCTGAAGAAGAGTTTCAGCGCAAGGAACATTTTTATCAGACACTGATTCAATCATTTAATGAAGATTTGACAACTACAGTAAGCCAGCATGAAATGGTCAATGGTCAGCATTATATGCTGGGAGACCTGGTTCTGAAAATAAAAGACGGTTTTGAAAATGTAGAAAAACATAGCGAAGCTACTTTTTCCAACAGCCTTACTCTATCGGATAAAGGAGAAAACCTGATTCAATCTGCAAAAGAGATGGTCAAAAGCTCGGAGGAAGGCCGCGGATCCGTCAGCAAGTCTGAGCAGCTGATTAAACAGCTGGGAGAGCAGCTGGAAGTGAATTCACAGAAAATGGAGGCGCTGAGCAAAAGGTCCAAGGAGATTGAGATGATTGTTCAGGTCATTAAAGATATTGCAGAGCAAACGAATCTTCTTGCTTTGAATGCTTCCATCGAAGCGGCACGAGCAGGCGAGCAGGGTAAAGGATTTGCAGTCGTGGCGGATGAAGTCCGGAAACTGGCCGAAAGCACAGCGACAAGCACCGCGAATATCAGTTCTCTGACGAAAAATATTCAGGACGATATTGAAGCAACACTGAATTCAACAGTCGCAAGCACCGAGTTAATTAAAAATGGCATGTCCCTGAGCGGCCAAACTACCAGCAAAATTGATTCGATCACGAACCTGATCCGTACAGTTGAATCAGAAGTCGGTGAAGTAATTGAAATGATCAACATTCAGAAGGGGTATTCCGAGGAAGTAGCCGATGAGATTGCGGATACCAAGTCTGTTTTTGATCAAGTGAAGGAACTGATTCAGAGGCATATTGACGATGCCAGAGTTGTTGACGAGAAGCTTGAAGGCGCCATTTCGCAGGTACAGGCGGTAAATTACTAAGTTTTAAAAGGGGTCAGATGATGAAAAAGAAAAAACAGAAAGAAAAAGGGTCGCTGTTTTCATTTACGATTAGAAAGAAATTATTGCTCTCATTTATTATTATTTTATTAATTCCTTCTATTTCAATCGGCTACATATCCTATCAGAAGGCACATGATGAGATAAAGAACCAGATTGAGATGAGTGCAAATGAGAATGTTAAAATTCTTGATCAATTTATTATGAACTTTATTAAACCTAAGATGGAGGATACAAATTACTTTTCCAAAAGGATCAAAAAGGATTTTTATACAGAGGAAGAACTGGAGGGAACGGTAAACGCCTTTAGCCAGTATAAAGAGCTCCATCCGGAGGCAGTCGCCATTTATGCAGGCTCTGAAAAGGGCGATTTAGTCATTTATCCGCGTGCTGATTTGCCGGCTGACTTTGATGCAACCACACGCCCCTGGTATCAGGGAGCCATGGAGGCAAAGGGAAAAGCCTTCATCACAGAGCCATATGTTGACGCTGTAAGTGGAAATATCCTAATTACAGTAGCCCAAAAGCTTGGCGACAGCTCAGGTGTTATTGGGATTGACTTAAGTCTCTCTGCTCTTAGTGAGCTATCCAATAATATTAAAATTGGAAAAGAGGGCTATCCTGCCATCTTAAGTGCAGAGGGAAGCTTTTTAGTACACCCGCAGGAGAAGCCGGGCACACAGGCAGAAGGCAGCTGGCTGCCGGAAGTCCTGGAAAAGGAAAAGGGACAGGTTGAGTACACGCTTGATGGCGTAAAGAAAGAGATGCATTTTACTACTAATGGCCTGACAGGCATGAAGGTACTCGGCACGATGAACCTGGGAGAAGTGACGTCGGCTGTCCAGCCTATCTTAGTCTCGACAATCATATTTATTGCCATCTTCGTCCTTGTGGGTGCATTTGTTTCCTATATTATTGTACGTTCGATAACGCGCCCGCTCAATCAGCTCATCGCGGCAACCGATAAAGTCAGCGAAGGGGATCTGACCCAGAAGTTTATTGTCAGGAACAACGATGAAATCAGCAAACTGGGTGTCAGTTTTAATAAGATGGTCCTATCGCTGCAGCAGCTGATCAACCAGGTGAGCGAAAAAGCGGTACACCTGGCATCATCATCGGAACAGCTGACAGCAAGCTCTGAGCAGAACAACATGGCAACAGAGCAGGTGGCCAACTCCATCCAGGAAGTAGCCTCTGCAACTGAGCAGCAGACAGAAAAGGTGAAAGAAAGCACCTCTGTCGTCAAAGAAATGTCCGGCCGCATTCAGCAAATTATGAGTAACACCAATGTCGTGGCCAAAACCGCCAATGAGACAAATGAAGTTGTGGTAAAAGGAAATGAAGCCATCGACCTTTCGACGAACCAGATGAAAAATATTAATGTAACAGTCTCAGAACTGGGTTCCATTGTTCATACATTAGGGAAGCGTTCGGAGGAAATTGGCCAGATTGTTAATGTGATTTCTGCCATTGCCGACCAGACGAACCTGCTCGCACTCAACGCAGCCATTGAAGCGGCAAGAGCAGGTGAGCACGGAAGAGGCTTTGCTGTTGTGGCCGATGAGGTCCGCAAGCTGGCAGAACAATCGTCCAAGTCAACCGAAAGCATCCGCGAACTGATCTCAACGATCCAGACGGATACAAACAAAGCCATCTCGTCCATGGAAAAGGGAACAGCTGAAGTGGAAAAAGGAATCGACCTGGTGAACAATGCCGGAGATGCCTTCAGCCACATTCAGCAATTTGCCGACACCGTTTCGGGCCAGATCGCAGAAGTGTCATCATCCATCAGGGACATGGCCGAAGGCGCCGACCAGGTAGTGGAACTCGTCAGCGCAATCGAAGAAATTGCCGCTGTCACAACAGCCGAAAGCCAGGACGTATCCGCTGCTACAGAAGAACAGCTGGCGTCCATGGAAGAAATTGCGGCATCGGCTGCATCGCTTTCAGGGATGGCGGAGGAACTGCTGGATTCTATCAAGAGGTTTAAAGTGGAATAAATAGGATGGGCCCGCTAGGAGTGGCGGGTCTATTTTTGTGTATGCTGATTCTCTGGAGAAGCGTGTTCAGAATGTGAACGCTGCAAATAGAGTGCGGAAACTTGCAAATAGGTGCTTTAAACTTGCAAATAGGGCTAGGAATTCTGCAAATAGAACAGGTAAAGTGCAAATAGCTAGCCGGATTCTGCAAAAAGACGAACTGCATACTGAGCAGGAAACGGCTCACATAGAGATTTGCAAATAGAGCCGGAGATTCAGCAAATAGCAGACTGGATTCAGCAAATAGCAAACTGAATTCTGCAAAAAGCGAACTGCATACTGAACAGAAAATGGCTCGCTCAGTTGATTTGCAAATAGAACCGGGGATTCTGCAAATAGAACAGAGGAAGATGCAAATAGCAGGCTGCATTCTGCAAATAGAACTATAAACTTGCAAATAGCAAGCTGATTCCTGCAAATAGACCAGCAGCAAAAGATCCGGGAACAGTATACGATAATCAACTTGCAAATAGAACAGGAAATATGCAAATAGACGCAGGCTTCCTGCAAATAGAGCACACTCCTCACCAAAAAAAAAAGCTGCAAAAGCGCATCCAGCGCTTTCGCAGCTCCTGTTTAAGGAAAATAGATATCCAGACGATTTTTGTCTTTCCGCATAATATAGTAATTTTGAAAATCTTCACCTATGAATATGTCACGATACTTCTTGGAATTGATGGTTACGATCCGTTTCCTGTCCCTGATAAAATATATCTTTCCATGGTGTACGCAAATCTCATTAAAGCTGATTCCATCACGATCGATAAGCTCATCATCATAATAGGAATTAAAAATAACACTCCGATTTTTATAATCACACAAAATAGTCATATCTCTCACTTGTTTTTCCATACCCTCAAAACATACCCCCCGCATCCGCATTGATCGATAAATTGAGTGTCCACTTTATTTCCGAAGTATATGAGCAGTGCTTCAGTCAGGTAGTTATCGGGATTTCCTAACTCAGCCGGTGTGACTATATTGACATAATACCCTTTAGCTGTCTGGCTTACTGCCGCCATTGCATCGTTGGTCAGAAGCTCCACATCACTAGCGTAATTACCATGCTCAAGTGAAATAGACCAGTTCTTTTCCATATTAGCACCTCAATTCAGCCTAATTATAAATTAACTTATTGGAAAAATTTGTGAGGTGTATCACTATTCAGGGGATTTTTCATAAATACGGTGCCTTTTATTTCTTTTAAAAGAAAGGTCCATCCTGGAGAGTAATCTTGAAGCCGCATAGGGGGATGGGATATGGGTAAATGAGCGGAATTCCGAGTTGGTAATTGCCGGCTTAATAAGCCGGAAGTAGTCTTGGACTGCAGCCTCATGTGCTAAGGGAGTGGAAAATAAACACATTGGGCAGTGCCATTTCCCCCAATAGAAAATCATCGGAAGGGAAGCGCATTTAGGGCAGCTGACTCCAGTGAGAATTTCTTCAGCTGAAACATTGAATTGCTCAAGAATCTCGGATTGTACAGGGGTATGTTTTTTTAACAAAGTCCGGCGCAGCTTCCGAATCTCCTTAGAGTCAGTTTTTTCATGAGGGAACTTATTTTCAATGCCATTCATTTTGGATAAAAGGTGATGAGAGTGTAAGACTTTCTTAGATATTTGCAGCGGATCTGTCTCTGCCTTAATTATGGTGGAAGGATGGCTGATTATTACTAAAAAATCAAGAGGAATGGTAGGAAATCCATTAAGGTCAAGCCAGTTCCTAAACTGATTCGTCTGATGCCGGGCTTGTGAAATGGGGTCTGGAAATCCTTCTTCTTTGTCATTTTGGATGCGGATGACCTGCTGGAAATGAGGGTTGAAAAACAAGGTGCCTGTCCAATTTTTAACTTCTAATATGAGTCCGAAGTTTGCAGTGAGCAGCAATGCATCGATTTGGAAAAATTGTGATCCGTTTGATAACCGCAAATCATGAAAAATCCAATACTTCTTAGGTTCCAGAAAGCTTAAATAATAAAATAACCGTTCTTCTCCCTTAAAGCCAGCGCTTCTTTTTTTGTATTCTGAGATTATTTTCTCACGTGCGGGATGCTGTTCGGGGATTCTTCTTACCAATGCTTCAAGCTGGAGGTTTATTTCGGGGACTTTCAGACTTTTACTGATCAAGTATAGCTCTCCTTTCTGTGTTTACTTAGTTATTTTCGATATAAATGTCTATATACCTCTTTTAGACGGGATTCTATTTCAGATTTTCATGCTCTATTTGCAGAAACAGCCACTCTATTTGCGAGTGGTTTTTCCTCAAATATCCTATTTGCAGGAAGCAGGCAGCTATTTGCAATTTTCCCGTTTCTATTTGTACAAAATCACCTTCTATTTGCAAAATCACACATCTAATTGCAACCTTCCCCACTCAATTTGCAGAGTTCACATTCGACAAAATTCGGGTGGTGCCTGTCACCCTCATCCCGCTAAAAAAAGAACAGCCGCATCCGCAGCTGTCCCTAATAACTTATTGATTTTGACCGTAACTGATCAAGTTCGTGAAGATGCGGTAGCCTCCCGGAACCTGACCTTGAATCTGGCGATAGAATACCAGGTTGGTATAAAGGTAGGTGCCTTCTCCGTAATCGGCCATGAGGATGCCGCCATCAAATGGCTCCTCGTTTGGATCGCCCATGCGCACGAAGGTTTCAAAGCGGTCATCCCACTGCATTGGATAGTATAATCCTCTTTCCTGTATCCAGTTGGCCCAGTCGTCTTCCGTAATGTTATTTGGATAGTTGAAGAGCGGCGATTCAGGCTGCAGAACGGTAACGGGTGCATTTTCATCGGTTACCCTCCAGCGGATGGATGGGTTTCCTATAGTAAGCGGGTAAGGCGCAGTGGTTTCAGTCACCCAGCCATCGTTCGGCTTATGGTATTGAACCACCATATGTCCGCCATTTGCGACGTATTCTTTTAAACGTTCATTATTTGCTGTTAAGTCTTCACGGGACAGGTAGGCACGGATTCCAACAACAATTGTATCGTATTGGCTTAAGTCCCCTGAAGAAAGATCGGTCTCAGTAAGCTTTGTCACATCGAGTCCTGCATTGGACAAGTAATCTGCCACTTTATCAAAGCCGCTTTCAATGTAGCCGACCTTTAAGCCTTCCGGTGCCAGCAATTCAAAAGCGACCCCATTTACCTGAGCAGGGTACAGGTAATAAAATGTACCGATATGATCATACTGAATTTCTTGAACAGTCGAATCAAAGGTTTCGCCATCAACGGTTGCCTCGGCTGACAGTTTGAAGTCGCCTTCCTGAATATCTGCAGGCGGGCTAAGCGTAAAGGTTACCTCTTTTTCCTCCAATGAAGATCCGAAGTTAACTGCAGCTTTTTCCGGGCTTACTGACCATCCTTCCGGAACATGTAAGGATACGGAAGCCTGTGCAGCTCCTTTACCGTAATTTTTCACTTTTACATTGACAGGCACTTCTTCCTGAACGTCGGCAGTATTAATTACCAGATCTTCAGGGGAAAGGGTAAGGCCAACGTCCGGCAGAACGGCAATGGTGCCATCCAGCTCAGAGACAGTCACAGTCTTTGCACCGGCAGATTCATAGCTGATCTTTGCCTGTATGGCAGGGGTTTCGTATGCGTGATAATATGCTGCAACAGCTGGAACTTGAATCTTAAAAGTAACTTCAGCCGTTTTACAGGGTGCAAGGTCAGCTGCCTTGGACGTATTAGAAGCCTTCCAGCCCTCAGGAGTGATCAGTTCAACATCAGCTTTCTTCAGCTTCTGACTGCCATTATTGGTTAAAGTGACCGTAACAGCTGTTTTTTGTCCCTTTGTCAGGATATTGGACTCCGCCTGTGCCTCAATTTCAAGGCCGGAGGATACCAGGCTCACATTCAGCAGCTGTTCTTTTTTCACTTCAAGCTTATGAAGCAGATCTGACTTCAGCTGGGAATCAAGCTTGGATTTCGTTGTTTTCTTAACTAGACGGTCTGCTTCTTTTAATGCTTGCTGTGTTTTGCTGAATACCTGGCTGTCGCTAGGATAGCTGGAGATAATTCCATCCAGGCTTTTTTGGAATTTTGTAAAGTGGACCTGCAATGCTTTTTCTTTCTTAGGGAGCGTTTTTGCCCATTCGTTAAAATCATAAGGGATTCCGGCAAATAGTTCATTGCTGCCGTTTGTTTTAACCGCACTGTCCACTAACTCCAAATGCGTTTGTCTTGGTGCGACAGGGATATCATTGCCCATACCCTGGCTTTTGTGCATATAGCGTGATTCCTCGCCGATTTGCGGATAGGACATGCCGTAAACAGGATCAAGCATGCCGATTTCAATCGATGTATCGGCTGTATCTTTATTTTCTGCCGGCAAATAGAACTTTTTAGTCTGCCAGACGGATAGTCCTTCTTTTAATTGTTCTGGAAAAACGTTAGGATCTGCGGCATCTTTGAAGGCTTCCTGGCTAAGAATGGTCATGGTGCGGTGGTGTCCGTGCTGGGTATCTGAGTCTCTGAAGGATGGCATTACAATATCCGGCTGGTAAGTGCGAATAAAGCGGATTAATCTTTCATAAGTAAGGTCCTTGCCCCAGTGGCTCAGTGTTTCATCCTTTGTCTTGGAAAAACCGAAATCATAGATGGTATCAGAGGTGGTTTCACTTAAATGGTAGGCTTTAACTCCGGTAATTTTCGCTGCTTCAATCATTTCTCGGGAGCGGATTATTCCAAGACCGTTCCCAAGCTCCTGGCCAATTTCATTCTGGCCGCCCTCGCCGCGGTTGGCGATCAGGCTTGAGGTTTTAACACCAAGTCCCCGTGATAAGTAAGCAAGAAAGTCACTGCGCTCATCGTCAGGATGTGCTCCTGTATTCAGAAAGCTGACAGTTGTGTCCAGCGGCTTCACTGCACTCCACAGGTCAGGGTCATGCTCTTCTGACTGGGCACTTCCGCTGAGAGGCAGCAGGGAGAGAATTAACATAAAGGATAAAAAATAAACAAAGATTTTTTTCAATGTGTGTAACCCCTTTCGAAATGGTTTACCAGCACTCCTCTTGCACTCCTTTCATCATAGGTCTAAAGCAGGTTAGTTAAATATCCTAACTAACTTCAGGCAACTACCCGCCTAATAAATTTCATAATAGTGGAAAATAAATAATATCTCAATATTCGAAAAATTATTTATATTAAAATCCTTCTTTTGTCATAGGATTCACCTAAATTATCATAAAATTAAAAATAATAGGTTGTAAACGCTTACCATGTAGGTTATATTGAAGTTAATTAGTAATATTTACTAACCAAATCAATTAAGGCCGTGATGTGATGAATTTTAATGGGACACCTATGCAAATGAAATCAATCAATAAAAAGAGAGTACTTCAATGGATTCAGGAAAATTCACCGACTTCAAGGGCCGAGATTGCTGCGAAGATTTCTATAAGCAAGCCGACTGTTTCTTTACTGGTAGATGAATTGATAGGGGAAAAGTGGGTGTATGAAAAAGGAATAGGCGAATCGTCTTCACAAGGCGGGAGGAGGCCGATACATCTTTATTTCAATGAAAAAGCGGCTTATGTAATCGGAACAGATATCGGCGGAACGAAAGTAAAGACAGTTATTAGCGACCTCGGAGGCAATATTGTCCACTCCAGCAGTTTTTCTACAGTTCAATTTTTAGAATCAGGTCTTTTAAAACAAATCGCCAAAGAAGTGCATTCCATGCTGGATGAAAGCCATATTCCCCTTGATCAGGTGCTTGGAATGGGAGCAGGGGTTCCTGGAATCACCCAGACATCCAATGGGGTTGTCCTGGAAGCACCTAGTCTCAACTGGATTCGGTACCCATTCATGGCGGAAGCCAATAAATACTTCCCTTTCCCAATTCATGTGGATAATGATGTGAATGTTGCAGCACTTGGGGAACAATGGCTTGGGAACGCGAAAAATAAACAGAATGTTCTGTTTATTGCAGTCGGTACCGGCATTGGAAGCGGAATTATCATCAACAATCAGCTGTACCGCGGCTATTCAAACGCTGCTGGCGAGATGGGCTATATGGTGACGGATAAAACAGATATAAAAAAAGACTTTAAGCCCATCTTTCACCGCTACGGTTATTTGGAAAGCGTCGCCGGCGGCAAATCGATCGGAAAAAAACTGACGGAAGTCATCCAGCAGGATCCGGCCCACTCGGCTTATGCTCAGGCCATAAAGGGAGAGCTTCCGGGGGAAATGGCCTTTGCCCTTGCGAAAAAAGGTGATACAGCAGCCATTTCGGTCATTGATGAAGCCATTGATCATCTGGCGTATGGAATCATAAATGCCGCGAGTTTATTGAATCCTGAAGTGATTATTTTAGGAGGTGGTGTTCTAAAATCATCTGATTACATTTTGCCTAAACTGGACAGGATCGTGAATCACTATCTTCCAAGTTCAGTAGAATTGAAGACTTCACGATTAGGTGATAATGCGGGAGTCCTGGGTGCTGTTTCACTCTTTTTGCGGGAGCATGAAAGTATTATCAAATTTTCTTAATGAGGGGGATTTTTCAATGAAAAATAAGAAAAGGATATCAATTATAACCACTTTATCCATTTCGGCTGCATTAATGCTATCTGCGTGCAGCTCTGAACAGGGGTCCAGCTCAAGCTCTGAAAAAGAGCCGGGAGAGAAAGAGAATAAGCTGGAAGAAAAGGTAGTTATCTATTCACCGCATGGAAAGGATATTCTATCAAAGTTTGAACAGCAATTCGAGGAAAAATATCAGATTGATGTGGAATGGCTTGATATGGGATCACAGGAAATTCTGGACCGGATCCGCTCCGAGAAAAACAATCCGCAGGCTGATGTCTGGTGGGGAGCTCCGTCTGTAAACTTCGATCAGGCAAAGGATGAAGGACTCTTAAAACCGTATGAGCCTTCCTATGCAGGAAGTCTGGCAGAAGGTTTCCATGATCCAGAGTGGCACTGGTCCGGAACAAGCCAAACGCCGGAAGTCATTATGTATAACAGCAAAGAGTTATCAGAAGATGAAGCGCCTAAAGACTGGGATGAGCTTCTGGATCCAAAGTGGAAGGATGAAATTATCATCCGCTATCCGCTGGCATCCGGAACGATGAGAACGATTTTTTCAGCCATGATTTACCGCGACTTTAAGGACTCCAAGGATACAGCGGCCGGTTACGAATGGCTTGAAAAATTGGATGCCAACACGAAAGAATACGCAGCAAATCCTGAAATGATGTACAACAAGGTGGCCAAAGGAGAAGGAAAGCTGTCTGTCTGGGCAATGCCTGACGTTGTTATGTTAAAAGAAAATAAAAATTATCCATTTGAATTCATCATTCCAGAAAGTGGAACACCAGTCCTGACAGAAGGAATTGCCGTTGTGAATGATGCTCCGCATCCGAAGGCTGCTGAAGCATTCTATGAGTTTGTCAACACACCTGAAGCGGCCAAGATCCTTGCAGAAGAATTTTACCGCATTCCTACAAGGGATGATGTAGAAGGACTCCCTGAATGGATTACAGAAACAGAGATTAAGAGCATGGATATCGACTGGAAAGTATTCCAGGAAAACAGCGACAGCTGGATGAAGTATTGGGATGAAAACATTAAGAGCGGAGAAAAAGAAATTAAAGAATAGGAAGTGTAATAGGTATGGCGTCCATAAACATAGATAATGTCCAAAAAGCCTTTGGGAAGGTTATTGCAGTCGATCATTTAAATCTGGATATAAAGGATGGGGAATTCTTTACCTTCCTTGGACCAAGTGGATGCGGCAAGACCACCACACTTCGGATGATTGCTGGATTCTATTATCCTACTAAAGGTGTTGTCCGTTTCGGCGATAAGGATATGACGCGTGTACCTCCTGAAAAAAGAAATACGGGCATGGTTTTCCAAAACTATGCCCTTTTTCCTCACATGACGGTGTTCGAGAATGTCGCTTTTGGATTAAGAGTTAGAAAACTTGGCTCCAAGGAGCTCAAAATAAAAGTCAAGGATGTATTGCAAAAGGTGAGACTTGAGCAATACGCCGATCGTCAGGTGAGCCAGTTAAGCGGAGGTCAGCAGCAGCGTGTCGCGCTGGCAAGGGCATTGGTAATTGAACCGGAGATTTTGCTCCTGGATGAGCCGCTCAGCAACCTGGATGCCAAGCTGCGCGATGAAATGAGAAGTGAAATACTGAGATTACAGAAGGAGTATAATATCACGACCATTTATGTCACCCATGACCAGGCAGAAGCTTTATCCATGAGCGATCGGATTGCGGTATTTAACTTTGGGGTCTGCCACCAGGTGGGAACACCTTCGGAAATCTATAATGAACCAGCCAATGATTTCGTTGCAGGATTTATCGGAGAAATCAACCTGCTGCCTGTGATGATCAGCAGAATAGAAGATGAGAACATTCTTGTACAAGTGCAGAACGGTGAAAGTGCCAGTGAGCTTTCCGTCCGAAATGCCCCTTTTAATTATAATCAGGAGAACAAAGGGAATCTGGCATTATCCATACGTCCTGAATCTATTAAAATACTGGAAAAAGAGACAGAAGGGAAAAATATTTTCAATGGAACCGTGGAGGAGGTACATTTCTTCGGCTCCCTCATCAATATGGTGGTCAGGGCTGCTGGCCTTAAGCTTCAGGTAAATGCCCTGAATAGCGGATTATCCAGAAACCTGCAGGCGGGTGCAGAGATTTGGGTGGAATTGCCTGAAGAGCAGATGCGGATCATTCCTGTGGTGACTGGTGATGCCTCATGATTAAAAATCGGGATACAAGGCTGACCCTGCTCCTCCTTATTCCGGTCCTGCTGGTTCTCATTGCGTATGTTCTTTATCCCTCTTTACGGACCATAATGGAAAGTCTTCAAAAAGAAGGCAGCATGACCTTTGGGAATTACAGTGACTTCTTTAGTCAGGAATCCAAAACCAATCTGGAAGCCCTGTGGAATTCAGTGTATATTTCGGTATTGAGTGTCCTGGTCAGTGCGCTGATCGGCATCCCGCTGGCATTCATTTTCAACCGGTATGATTTTCCGGGCAGAGGCTTCTTTGCATCGGCTGCCATCATGCCGATCGTCCTGCCGTCACTGGTAGGAGTAATGGCGTTCATGTTCCTGTATGGAGAAACCGGATTGATTCCCAATGCCATTAAAGACCTGTTCGGGCTGGATGAAGTCCCGTTTAAAATAGGCGGCATATCAGGCATTTTGATAGTCCATGCATATACTATGTATGTGTATTTCTATATGACTGTTTCATCAGCCATTAATAAAATTGATCCATCTCTTGAAGAAGCTGCATACAACCTGGGTGCCAACCGGTTTAATGTGTTCTGGAAAGTAACCTTTCCATTATTGACACCGGCTATTGTCGCCGCATCCTTATTGGTGTTTATGATCTCGATGGCTTCCTTTAGTGCGCCGTTTCTGCTGGCAGGCGGATTCAGAGTGCTGAGTCTGCAGATCTATTTTTCAAAAATCAACGGCGATATGGAAGTGGCCGCCACACAATCGGTTATTTTATCGGTTGTATCAATCAGCTTCCTATTATTTATGCGCTGGTACCAAAACCGCAAGGATTACCGAATGGCTTCTAAAGGGATTGGCGCCCATCGCAGTGAAGTGAATAATCCTGTTTTGAAGTGGATACTGGTCTTTACAGGAATCGTGGGAGTCATCATTCTGCTGCTTCCTCATTTCACGATTCTCCTGCTGTCGCTCGTGCCGGACGGGACCTGGACGTGGCAGACCTATCCTTCAGTATTTAATTTTGAAAACTATCGTTTATTGTTCCAGGATCCGAACATATTCAAACCGCTGAAAAATAGCTTGATCCTGTCGGTTATCGCTACAGCAGGGAACCTTGTCTTTGGCGTATTGGCATCCTATGTGCTCGTTAAACGGAAATTTGTCGGGAAAAGCTTTGTGGATATTCTGGTTATGATTCCATGGGCATTGCCGGCCACTGTTATAGGGATGAATTTGATTTTTGCTTTTAATGAGCCGAACATCTTCTCGTTTGGCAACATTCTTGTCGGCACATTCTGGATTTTGCCTCTGGCCTATTTTATCCGCCATATTCCATTAGTCGTCAGATCGACCAATGCTGTGTTGGAGCAATTGGATGATTCTATAGAAGAAGCCTCGAGAAGCCTTGGGGCAAAGTGGTTCTATACGTTCAGAAAAGTAATCCTTCCGATCATTATGCCAGGGGTTTTATCAGGAACATTACTGGCATTTGTTGAGTCAGTCGGTGAATTTCCAACGTCTGTATTGCTGTATACCCTTTCAAACCGCCCGATCTCCATCGAGATTATGAATCAGCTGAGAATGTTCAATATGGGCCAGGCGGCAGCTTACGGAATGATCCAGATAACGTTAATCGCACTGGTTCTGTTCATATCAAACAAGTTTTTTGGTGTAAAAGCTGAGAAATCATTGTCATAAACGGAGTTGAAAAAATGAGCAAATTAGAAGAATTTATTAAAAGTGAAGGCCATGCCTTTCCTGGCAAGACGTATGCAGAAGAACTGCTGATGCCTGTTTTCAATGACCAGCGGGATTATCTGTTCCATGTCATGTTCGATATCCACCGGGCACATGTGATCATGCTGGCAGAACAGGGAATCATTCCGGAAGAAGAAGCAAGAACCATGCTCGAAGGAATTAATAAAGTGGCAATGTCAGACACCAGCTCATTATCCTACCAGCCTCAGTTTGAAGATCTCTTTTTTATGATGGAAGCGAAAATAGGAGAAGAGATCGGTGATGAGCTGGCCGGGAAAATCCATATTGCCCGGAGCCGGAATGATATGGGGATCGCTATGTACAGGCTCGTCCTGAGGGAACATCTGCTTCAGCTTTTGGGAAGTGCTTATCAGCTTAGTGAGGCATTGCTTGAGCAAGCTGAAGAGCATAAAGAGACCTATATGACCGGCTATACTCATACACAGCCGGCCCAGCCGACTACGCTGGGGCATTATCTGCTGGCTGTTTATGATGTTCTTCAAAGGGATATCAACCGGCTGTGGGCTGCCTATAAAACCGTAAACAAATCCTCTCTTGGCGCAGCGGCCCTTACAACGACCGGCTTCCCGATTTGCAGAGACCGTACGCGTGAACTGCTGGGATTTGAGGGGATTATCGAGAATTCATATGACTCGATTGCGGGAGCCGATTACCTGCTGGAGACGTCATCCGCCCTGATGACCTGCATGGTGAATACCGGCCGGTGGATCCAGGATTTCCTTCAGCATGTAACAAGAGAGTTTGGCACTTTCCAGGTGGCAGATCCTTACGTGCAGGTGAGCAGCATAATGCCGCAGAAGCGGAACCCGGTTTCCATTGAGCATTCCAGATCCATTGCCAGCAGTGCCTATGGTGAAGCATACGCTGCCATGAACATGGTCCATAACACGCCATTCGGCGATATCGTCGATACAGAAGATGATCTGCAGCCCCATCTGTATCGCGCCTTTAATAATGCGAATCGGGTATTAAAGCTGATGTATGCCGTGATTGCCACTTTAAAGGTCAATAAAGACCATGCGAAAGAAATGGCCAAAAAATCGTGCATCACAATCACAGAATTAGCTGACACCCTGGCAAGAGACTACAGTATCCCATTCCGGAAAGCTCACTCCATTGCCAGCTATATTTCGAAACAAACGGTGAAGGATCAGAAAGAGCTATGCGACTGGAAAGTGGAAGATGTAAATGAAGTTATTCAGGGATATGTTCCCGTTTCCCTGTCAGAGGAAGAGTGGAAGAAAATCATTTCTCCAGAATACTTTGTACAGATCCGCAGACTCCAGGGAGGACCAAATCCGGATGAGGTCTCGAGAATGATCAAGGAACGGAATGAAATCCTCACAGGGGAACTGCTCAGCTATGAGGGGACTGTGAGAGGACTTAAGGAGAAGCGGGAGAATTTGATTAATTTTAGATTTTGACTAGTGTCGTTCCTATTTGCTAAAGTCTATTAATCTAACCTTCTGGCACTCTTGCTGACGGTACTAATATCACCGGTGGCCCAGTGACTTCTCTGGAAGACTTGATCTTGGGGGCAGTGAGGATATTATGAGCTTCCTACTAAACTATCTTCGTTATCTTTTTTAGCGGGACTTCACTTTAATGTGGAGTCTTCTTTTTGAGTTTTCGACAAAATTCGGGTGGTACCTGTCACTAGGAAATTTCTCCAATTAAATGATAATATAGTATCAGGGAGGGTGATGTATGAGAAAGGTTTTATATTTTGTTTTTGCAGCCCTGATTTTGGCCGCTTTGAGCGGGTGCAATAAGGAGATTAAGCCGCAGGATCGCTTTTCGCAGTATGTGGAGCACTGGAATAAGCAGGAGTTTGAGAAGATGTATGAATTCCTGTCGAAGGATGCGAAGCAGTCGATCAGCAAAAAGGATTTTGCAGCCCGGTATGAAAAGGTTTATAAGGATTTAGAGATAGATAATCTGAAGGTAACATACAAGCCGGATATGGAAAAGGAATACAAAAAAGAAGAGAAGGCAAGTTTTCCTTTTTCAGCAAGCATGGACAGTGCTGCCGGCAAAATTGAGTTTACCCATGATGCCAAGCTTGTGAAGGAAGAAGCGAAAGAGGAAGAAAACTGGTATGTTGCCTGGGATACGACTTATATTTTTCCGGAGCTGGGGCCAGAGGATAAAATCAGCTATTCAACTGTTCCGGCGCAGCGCGGAGATATTGTGGACCGCACAGGTGACCCTCTTGCTCTAAATGGCACCCTCTATGAAATCGGTGTCGTGCCTGAACAAATGGGCGATCAGAAGGAGCAAACGATAAAAGGCTTGTCTGCAGCCTTGGGAATGTCAGAAGAGCAGATTAATAAAAGCTTGAACGCGAGCTGGGTGCAGCCGAGCTATTTTGTTCCTATTAAAAAAGTGTCCCCGGATGATCAGGCGACACTTGATAAAGTGTTCGCATTGCCAGGCGTCCTGAAGCAGGATGTCAAAGGCAGAGTCTATCCAATGGGTGAGTCAGCAGCCCATCTTATCGGCTATGTGGGAACAATTACTGCAGATGAAATGAAAGAGCGTAAAGGCTATTCAAGCACCGATATCATCGGGAAAAGAGGGCTTGAACAGGTCCTTGAAGAGCGACTAAAAGGGTCGAACGGAATCAAAATCGGCATCCAGAAGAAAGACGGTTCTGAAGTGGTTCTCGCTGAAAAGCCGGTGGAGAACGGTGAAACGATTCAGCTTACCATCGATATGAACCTGCAGAGATCTCTTTACACAGAGCTTGGAGGAAAGCCGGGAACCGCAGCGGCAATTGACCCGGTAACCGGTAATACACTGGCACTCGTCAGCAGCCCGAGCTTTGACCCGAACCAGGCTTCACTCGGTTTTACCGCGGATGAATGGAAGGCGATTGAAGCAAATAAGGACATGCCCCTTCTGACACGGTTCAAGCAAACCTATGCGCCAGGTTCCGTGATGAAGCCGCTGACAGCAGCAATCGGACTGACAGAGGGAACATTAACTCTTGATGAAACCATTAATGTCAAAGGCCTGCAATGGCAGAAGGATAGTTCCTGGGGCGGCTATAAAGTCACTCGTGTCAAAGATCCGGGCGGACCGGTCAATTTTGAAAAAGCAATGATGTATTCGGATAATATCTATTTTGCCCAGCAGGCGCTTGAACTGGGAAAAGAAAAGTTTTCAGCCGGACTCAAGAAATTCGCGTTTGAAGAGGAAATTCCATACGCATTCCCGCTGGAACAATCCAAGATTGGCGGCCTGGATACAGAGATCCTGCTGGCTGATTCCGGCTATGGCCAGGGACAGGTGGAAATGAGCATTGTCCATCTTGCAGCATCCTACACACCTTTTATCAATAAAGGTTCCATGATCAAACCTGTTCTCCTGGAAGAAGATGAAAAGGGCCAGGTGCTGAAGGAAGCTATCATGAGTGAAGAAACAGCCGGCACGGTGGCAGCCGCAATGGCTAAAGTCATCCAGGACCCAAGCGGAACCGGCCGTACGGCTTATATGAAAGATTACCCGCTGGCGGGGAAGACCGGAACTGCGGAGCTGAAGAAAAGTGCGGATGAAAAAGGCCAGGAAAATGGTCTGTTTGTTGCCTACAACCCGCAGTCTCCTAAGCTGCTCATTGCGATGATGATAGAAGGCGTTGAAAACAGCGGCGGATCGAAAGTGGTCGTGGAGAAAGTGAAGAAGGTTTTTGAAGAGCATAAAGGGCGATTTTAAGAACAGAGTCTGCATCCATAGGGTGCAGGCTTTTTTAATGCCCGGCGAAACATTAGGACTGCTGTGAACCTTGAACAGTCACAGCAAATAGATGGCCTGATACCGCAAATAGCCAGCATGAACTTGCAATTAGATATCTAATCTTGCAAATAGCAGTCTTAATTTTGCAAATAGAGGAGAAAAACCTGCAAATAGAGGACAAGTTTCTTATCCGCCGGGCATATATATATATCAAAAGTAATGTTATTTTAAGATTTTATCGAAAATTGTTGAAATAAATAGCTGAAAAGTCTTATTATAATAGTAACGAAAAACAAATATTCGGCAAACTTATTGAAAAATAAGGACGCAAAGCCACGAGTCTAAGGTCATGGACTATGATAGTCGGGTTGCAGGTGTATTTGGTGCCGGAAAATTGGCCCTAAACTCATTGTAACCAAACATCAGGTCTGCCTTAATGCAGGCCTCTTTGCTGTTTGGATGTTTGCTGGTGTGCAGATAGGGAAACGAATAAATGACTGAAAAATCTAATAACAGGAGGCGGATTTTAATGGGTGTAATATTTGGAACGGTGGAATACTTTGAAAAAGAGATAAAAGCTTATCTGGCAAATAATCGCTTAAAGGAATCTAAACTTGAAAGGCTGAAGGCGATTACATCCAAACTTGAAAATGAACTGCTGTATGACTTCTCTTGTCATGAAAGACTAAGGCAGGAATGCCTGAAGAATCTTTCTGAAGCATATGGCAAAATGACACAGGGAAAGGCAGTTGCAATGTAATCAGGTTTTCTTCTAACACTCCAGGTTGATCTTCTCGAAAGCTTCTGCAGAACAGTCCCTCCCTGCATGTTTTCATATAAAAAACAGTGCATTCCCCCATCAGGAATGCACTGTTTTTAAGTTATAATCCTAAATGTCCCTTCAGCTCACCCTGGACCCGCTGCTTTTCTTCATCTGGCACTATCAGATACCAGATGTCCCCGATATACTGGCCATCACCTTCTATGGTCAGCTGCTGAATGTTATTTCTTGTGTCTTTATAATTCTTTTGAATATCCATCATTTCTTTAAAGGTAATATCAGTTTTAACGTTTTTGCCGAGCGCTGCAAAGATGTCATCAAAACGAGTCAGGGAGCTGAAGCTCGCCCCTTTGTTAATAACACCCTGGATGACCTGGCGCTGTCTTTGCTGGCGGCCAAAATCCCCATTCGGGTCATTCTTTCTCATTCGCACATAGGATAATGCTTCGCTTCCGTTAAGGTGAATGCTTCCCTCGTTAAAATGGAATTTCCCCATGTTGAAGTCTGTTTCGTTGGTTACATCAATCCCGTTGACAGCATCCACAATATCCTTAAAGCCATCCATATTCATTGTAATGTAATAATCAATCGGGATATCCAGGAAATCTTCTACTGTATTGATGGCCATCTCAACATCGCCAAAAGCATAGGCATGATTGATTTTGTCTTCCGTTCCGTGCCCGATGATGTCAGTCCGCGTATCTCTGGGAATGCTCAGCATTTTGACAGATTTCAAGTCGGGATTAACAGTCAGCACAATCATCGTATCCGATCGGCCTTTGTCTCCCTTACGCTCGTCCACTCCAAGCAGTAGGACCGAAAACGGCTCTCTATCTTTTAAGGTAATCGTTTCTTCACGCTTCTCCGATTTTTCCCGCTGAATCGGCTCCTGCATGGTATCAACAGCAGAAGTCAAAGAGTTATATACATAAAAAGCATAGGCGCCTGCACCTAATAGCAATGTGATAATAAACAGCGCGATAACAAGAGTCCACTTTTTCCGTCCCTTTTTGCCAGCCAAATGATTTCACCTCAAATTAAAAATCCTAGATCGATAATACCACAATTGTAATGAAAAAGAACTATCCTGGATGTGCCGCAGCAGAAGTGTTTTTTGTATTTATTTACCTATAGAATTTAAAGAAACCCGGGACTATAATCGAATGGAATTTATTATCAGTTCAGTTAAAAGGAGGAGAGTTATTTGAAACCTGCCAGAAAAGTGATCTCATGTCTCGCAGGAGCAGCTATCTTTTCAGCAATGCTTTTTTCAAGCGGAGCAGAACCTGTTAAAGCCGCAGCTTCATCAGTCTACGCAGAAAAGCTCGTAAGGCAATCGGAGAGTTATGCAGGGTCTCTTAAGTGGGCCATTTCTATTGAAGGAACAGGTGATGGCAAGACTATACCATGGGGTTATTATAATGGGACGAAGACAGCTTATGCTCAAGCAAAAAAGGCAGTCGGGAGCCTTCCCCAAAGTGGAAAGAAAACGGAGCTTCTAAATCGCCTGGAGAAAAATGTGAACTTATATATCAGTGTGCAGCCTGGCAAGACGGGCCGGGCAGTCGCTTATATCGATGCGATCAATGCAGGAGCAAAGATTGAGAAAGCAAAACTCTCCCTGAAAAACCAGCTGGACAAACATATCATAAACAATGAAACAGAGCGGCTATATCACAATCTGTCATGGGAGCTAAAAAAGCAATCGTATCTCTTGGACCGGGTGTACGGCCAGACCACCCGGGACTTAATCCGCCAGCATTTTAAAAAGTCGGCCGAACAGGTGCGTGGACAGGCGCTTTATCCCGTTTCTATTAAAATGGCTTTAGATAAAGTGAAAACCAATATAGACAGCGGAAATTTACCTGAATCCAAAAGATATCTGGATGAAACATATGCTTTATTTGTTAATGGGGAAAAGACAGGAAATCTGCTGCCTTCCTCAGCCATCTATCAGACTTTAATGAAAACATACGAAGAATATCAAACGCTAATCAGCGAATGGGACAAGGAAGAAGTAACGCTGGAGTCGGCATTTGTACGTTATGCAGGCAGTAAAGGAACACACCTGACAATCAATAAAAACCACACCATGATGCTGAGTTTGACAGATGCCTATCCGCTCGAATCATTGGAATTACATTTGTCTGCGCCAGCAAAAAAAGCAGTTGTCTATGTTACCAGAGAGATGAATGGAGAAGAAATGACGGAAGAAATTCACTCAGTGGAAAAAGCGGACCGGCTTTCTGCAGATTTATCTCAATCTGAACTTTTCAAGCTGCCCGACCCGACTCTAAAAGAGAATGACGGAGCTCCTGGCCGCACTTTCCGCTTCAAAGTCGATGTTACAAACCTCTCCGGTGAAACCAAGTCTTATTACGCGAATCTCGGAATCGGTGCTTTCAACTATGGAAACGGCTTTAAAAGAGGAACCTATTACACTGACTATGGGTACTCAATCGATGTGGCAGGGGCGTTTACACTCTATGACCATGGAAATGGCTTAGTCTATATTCCGAGAGACGAAAGCTGTTTAATTGATGACCCAATAAAGGGAACAGTCATTTGTGATCCGACCGGACACTTAAGCCTCAGAACGCTTGAACAGGGAACAGACATAGAAGTCCTGAAGCGTGAGGCGCTGCAATCATACGGCACACCAGTGAAGGCCGTGGAGGAAGAGCTGCTTCCAGGCACACTTTATCATGTTCACACTGCCGCCAATGGCTTTTACTTGTATGAAATGGTCATAAACCACGATGGCCGGCTGATTCAGATTAATTATTCCATTGAGCATAATGCGGATTATGTACGGGATGGCATTGAAGCTATGTTAAAGAGCATTAAATAAAAACCTATTTAACCATTTTCTATGAAAGGCTCTCCGGAACGGGGGCCTTTTTTACGGGTAAATGTGAACAATGCAAATAGCAGGCAGCATTCTGCAAATAGATTTCCAATTTGGCAAATAGAATCCCGGCTTCTGCAAATAGAATCCCATACCTGCAAATAGAGAAAGGAATTCTGCAAATAGAACTTTCAGACTAACAACACAACTATAAATAGGGACTATTTTCTCAACTTTCTTAATCTATCACCTTACTATTACCTGCGCCAAAATATATACAGTATAATAACCTTGATAAAAAATGGAAGGATGGTACAAAAAAGTGAAAAAATGGTTAACTGTTATTCTATCTTTCTTAATGCTGTTCGGTTTTACAGCACCTGCGGCAAGTGCAGCTGAAAGCAATACGTTCTGCAATCAGTACAAAGGTGTGAAGAAGATCTGGTGGGACGGCGTAGAATTAAAGTCCGGCCAGATTGGGCGTTTGACGGTCCTAAAAGACACAACTCTTTACAAGCTTCAGGGAGAGAAAAAAGTCCCTTCCCGCACATTGAAGAAAGGCGAGTTTTATCGTATTTATGCCTTTAAGCCCGGCAAGCTGAGTGTAGGCGGCGGCTATTATGTAGACCGCGACACAAAGGTGAAATATGAAACGCCTAGCAAAACAAAACTAAGAGCAGCTCAATGCATCCATAATCCTTATGGGAAAATGGGCAACCCAACTACAGTTGGCGTTACCTGGGACATGACGGCCAATGACTGGATGGATGGCAAAAAGAAATACCAGATTACCATGACAGAAGCCGTAACAGACGCTAATCAGGCGTGGCAAATGATGCAGCAGGCAAATTCGCTGAATCCTCCTCCGCCTGCAGGAAAAAAATATATCCTTGCTAAATTCAAAATTAAATTAATCGAGTATGAAGGAAAAACATTTGATTCCTGGATGGTCAATAAGGCCATGTTTGATACGGTCACCCAAAAAGGCGCGCTGAATGATCATTACATCGGCTTTGTTACGCCAAGCCCTGAACTTCAGGATCTTTACAAAGGCGGCCAGACTGAAGGATGGGTTCCGTTTGTTGTGGATGCCAATGACAATCCTTATATCGTCTGGAATCGCGGCTGGGAAGATGAGCTGTGGTTTAAAGTACAGTAATAAAATGGATGGGGCCTTCTCTTATGAGAGGGCTTTTTCACTGCAGAATATCACCCTCTCATCCGATAAGATAAGTAGAATTCAATCAAGAGAGGATGGACAAGCATGCTTTTAAAAAGGTATTTCTCTGTTTTATTGGCTCTGATTCTATTAGTTAATTTCTCTGCTGCATCAGCATCGGCAGGGCCGGTTGAAGAAGCAAGGGAGCTCATCCGGGATTATTATGTGGAAGAGCTGCCGGACTGGGTGCTGGCCAAGCCCTCGATTAAAGAAATGGTCCGGTACCTGGATTTATACTCTGTTTACATGTCGGCTGAAGAGTTTGCGGAATTTACGAATGCCATAGAACAGCAGCTGGTCGGCATCGGTGTCGTTTTAGAGGAGAGCGAAAGCGGGATTCGGATCATGTCGGTTATACCAGAAGGCCCTGCTGCAGCAGCCGGACTGAAACCGGGGGACATCTTAGTGAAGGCGGATGGAACCAGTCTTGCCGGTGAGTCCGTACAGACCGCGATTTCACTGATAAGCGGAAAAGAAAACACCAGTGTTACGCTCACTTTTATCAATAGTGAAACCGGGAGCATGCAGACAATGACCATTCCGCGCAAGGTGATTCACCTTCCTAATGTGGAATCCCGCATGCTCGGCGGAAATATTGGCTATATCCGCTTAAACAGCTTTTCTATGAATGCGTCCGAGGATATTGCCGCGGCTATTCAGAAGCTGGGGCCGGCAAATGGCTGGATCTTTGATATCACCAATAATGGCGGCGGTTATGTTTCCGCAGCCCAGGAGACAGCAGGCTTTTTTCCGGGAGTTACGAAAGCGTTTCAGCTGAGATACAAAGGAAATCAGGCACAGGTTTATCAGGCGATTCAGCAGCCTGTGGGCTTCACCTCACCAGTGCATATTTTAATCAATGAAAACAGTGCCAGCGCCTCTGAAATGGTCTCCGCCTCCGTTAAGGAACAAAAAGGAGCTGTTCTTTACGGCCAGAACACATTTGGGAAAGGATCCATGCAATCACTGTTTACTTTGAGTGATCAGAGTGTTCTTAAACTGACCACCGCCAAATTCTTCTCGCCGAAGGGATCTCCAGTCCATGAAATTGGCGTTGCTCCGAACATTAAGACAGCTGCAGGTGATGAACTGTTCATCTCACATCGTGATCAGCTGGTAAGCGGCCTTAAGGGATACAGGAAGCTGCCAACGCTGCAAAATGTCCCAGTCACCAAGACCTTCACTGTAAAAATGAATGCCGGCATGCAATGGGATGGATTAAAGAAGGGGGATGTTCAGCTGATCCAGCTTGGCGGCGGTGAAGCGGAAATAGACGTGCAGGTTACGGACGAAAAAACGATCAAAATCATACCGAAGAAACCTCTCGCTTCTAAAGGAAACTACCTGCTGATCATCCATCCAAACTGGAAAGGATTAAATGACCGGAAGATGAATGAAGGCATCTGCTTGGAAGTAACAGTTCAATAACAAAATTACCAATATTATCATAATGAAATTCTCATAATAACAAATTATGATAAAGATATTCTGGAAGTTAATAAAAATTTTGGAAGATTATTAAAATCATAGAAAAGGTGGAATAAACAAGTGGGCAAAAAATTCAGTAAGACAGTTAAATTGGCAGGGGCAGCAGCCATTGCAGCTTCCGCTTTCGCAGCCGTTAATCCTGCTCAGGCAGACGCAGCTTCAACAGCCGAAAGTCTGGTTTTGAAAGCAGAACAAAGCAAAGTGCCTCTTATCCGTGCAACATCAGTGGACTATGATGCCGATGCTGTCACACAGCCATGGACTCTTTATAACAAGGCCAAAAAAGATTACGCAGCAGCTAAAGCAGCAGTTAATAAATTATCAGGCAAGCAGAAAGTGCAGCTGAGCGCCAGACTGGATACGGTAAAGCTTTATATTGACCGTACAGCTGCCTATATTGATGCCATTTCTTCCGGCAAAAAACTTTTAAAAGGCACTGGTGAAATGGAGAAATATCTGGAAGAAGGGAAAATGGAAGAAGCAACAGCGGCTTATCATAAACTTTCATATGAAATAAAGAAGCAGGCCATCATTCTTTACCGTGTGTATGGACAGTCTACAAGACAGGCCATTCTTGATACCTACAAGACGCCTGCAGAGGATGCGAAGTTTCAGGCACTTTACCCTGTAAGTATTCACATTGAACTGGACCGATATGAAGCGGCACTGGAGAAGGAAGATTTTGACCAGGTGGCAAAGCACGATAAAAATGTAAATGAGTGGCTGGAGTATGTTGATAATGAGGAACTCTATGACCTGCTGTCAGACCGGTACAGAGAGATCATCGCTTCATACACGGATGGCCTTGAAGATGTAGCTGAAATCGGATTTTATGAAGATGCTTATTATGTAACTGATCTGCCTGGAATGACAGCGTATGACATGATTGGCTTCTTTGACAGTGAAGGAAATGAATTGTTTATCGATGGTGTGGAAAATGACTTTATCATTAAAGATGATAAAGGATACTTTACAGACCTTGGTTCTCTTGCACCGGCATATGCAAAAGACGGTCTTAAAGAAACTGGCCCTGTTAAAATCCAGCTGTTCGACCGTGAAACAAACGAATTAATTCTGGAAGAGACAGTTGAAGTGAAGGACGGAACTCAGCTTTACAGCCTGGAAAAAGGGAAAATCGTAAACGCTGAAGGCAAAGATGCTGCATATACAGTAACTGGGCAAACCTATCAGTTCACACCGTCTGAGGCGATGACACTAAACGGAGATATCATTGGTGATGGAAAAGACGAAGAGCTAAAGCTAAGCCAGTTCCCTGGCATAACGTTTAAATCTTCTGATGTAACAAAGTTCGTCGTGAACGCATCCGGGAAAATTACGCCTGTGGCACCTGGTAAGGCTAGTTTAATCGTGACATGGAACGAAATGGAGTATAAGCTTCCAATCGAAGTGAAATCTGCATCTGCTGTTGCAGAATTTGGGCTGGCTTCCGGGAAAACAAAGATTCTCTTAAGTGGTGACACTGATTTTGACAGCTTAATTGATGCAGGATACTTCACGGCAAAAGATCAATATGGAAATGAAGCGGATTTGAAAAACGTAAATGCCCAGCTGTTTACCAGCCAAGAGTCTGTCTTCACAGCGAGCGGTGAAAACATCACCGTGAAGGGGAAAGACGGTGATACAGCTTCCCTGATTGTGAAAATAAACGGCATCGTGAAATCAATTCCAGTTGCACTTGATAAAACGGCTCCTGTTTTAGAGGGTGCTGCTGATCAATCTGCTGTGAATCAGTCAGTAACAGTATCCACAAAAGCAGCCGATGTAGCTTCTGTGTCAGCAGCCAAAAATGGGGCAGCCATAGCCGGATATACATTAGCCACACCTTTAACAGATGAAGGAATGTATGAAGTAACCGCAATAGATTTTGCCGGCAACAAGAGTGTTCTTAAGTTTGAGATCGATAAAACAGCGCCAGTATTAGCGGTTTCAGGAACAGCGGGTGCACCAGTAATTACAGCATCTGAAGCTCTTTATTACAAGGACTCAGCCGGAAAGCTTACAGCGATTAAGAGCGCTGAGCTTGACGAGACTCAGGCCAACGCCCTGTTCACTTATACAGGAGCAGGGAAGCTGAAATCTGCAGCTGTCAACGCGGATCAGCATAAGTGGTCATTTGCAACAGAAGGTACCTTAACAGGTGACGCGGTTCTTTACGATGATGAGGAACTATTTGATAAGGCAGGAAATAAGCTTGCCGGATCTGTTAAGGCAACGTTTAATGGGACAGCTTGGGTGTTAAGCACACAGTAAGATAAGGAAAAATGGCCGGACTCTCTTGATGAGCGTCCGGCCATTTTTTTTATTGCTTAAATTCAGCTATTTTTTCTAAATAAACAGCTTTTACCGAAGCATCCGGTATCTGGCTGCCCAGTTTTTCTATTTCTGCGACTCTAGTATTATATTCTTCATCAGAAATCGGCTGTTTGCTCAATGTTTCAAGCTCGTCGATTTTCATTTTGGCGGAAATCGCAAATCGGTGTTTCTCAATTTCCTTTTCAGCGGGTGCCTTATAGGAAGCAAGGATCGCTTCTCTTGTTGACTGCCCGTAAACTCTGTAAAGAAGCACGGCATTCTTTTTGATTTCATAAGAAAGAGTATGGAAGAGGCTTTCTCCTGTGTCAGACAGCGGATCAGCAATCATGCTATTCTGAAGTTCATCTGTCATGGCCAGCAGCTTTTTGCCGGATGTAACCGCATCAATATACCCCTGTGCCCGTTTATAATGAACGGCGACATTCGCGTTAAGGGACGCCTGCAATTCATTTTTCTTCGCGGTGTCCGAAATGCGGTTAATGGCTGTTTGAGCAGAATTCATGTATTTCTTTGTGCCGTTAAAATACGTCATATTCGGGTAATCCGTTACTTTTCCCGGATATTTATCCTTCCGGTAATCAATGTGAATTTCCCATTTAAGGCTGCCTGCATAAGAGATCGCTGTTTTCAGATCCCGCTCAGCAAATCCGATATTGGCTTTATTCAATACAGCAGATGATGGGGTCTCATAGCGGATATACCCGCTCATGTTTGTAACATAACCGCCGCTGCAGATTTTATACTGCCCGCCATGCTTGCTGTCATATCCACACACCTTTAACCCTTCCAATGGCTGGAGCACCTTTGCTGCAGAAAGACCGCTGCCTGTCCGGTTCCAAAGCGTAATCGGCTTAAGCACTGTCAGCTTCCCGGTCTGCCCCGGAATCAGTTCTGCACCCCAATTCGGCTTCGGCACAACAGTAATAGCCTGCCGCCCCATTTGGACCCACGATCCCTCAAAATTCTTGCGTGATACCTTTCGATGCTTTCCATAATAGAGAGGATCATTGATATAGACATACTGGCTGTCATAGCCTGTCACTAAAACGGAATGCTCTTTATAGGTAATGCGAAGCGGCCCGCTTGATGTCTGCCACGTCTGGAAATAGCTGCTGGAGAGCGGCTTGAACACGGTGTTTGTAATAACCCATACAGGGCTTCCGTTATCCAGTGCACGATAAATGGCGCTGGCATTGGATCCAGTCAGATTCACCACTCTCCCAGGCAGATATTTGTTTGCCAGATCATAGATGGGTCCATTATAAACACCAAGTCCCGGCTGGCTGTATGTATACATATTGCCGACAAACCCGTCATACGGATTGCCGTGAAGGCCATTCTTCTTAAAAGGCACCTTGCGAACCTCTTTGGCAAGCGTCATTTTAGGAGCATTGACTCCCTGGCTTTCCAAAAGCATGGCCAGACTCGTAACCTCACACCCTCTCGGCAGCTCAGGCATCTGCCTGATATGCGGTGCATCCACAAGTGTTTTGGCTGAAGCCTCCCCCGTACCCGCACATACAAACAAGATAAATAGAAAACTAATAAAATACCACTTTGACTTCAAAAATACATAACCTCCTTTGTAAGAATCAGACAAATATTATTCTACCTTAATTTGGATTAGTCTTTGTTCCTTTTTTAAAATAAGGAACAAAAGCATATATATTCAAATTTCAGAAAAATAAACTGAGTCGAACTATATCTTTTTGACTGATAAAAGATAAAATTTTCCTTGTAAATGCTAACAAAAACAATATATAGTCAAAAAGGACCACTCATAATCATCCGCCTTTTTTAATAAGTCAGTAATGTTACAAAGTTGTTACTAAGAAAATATATAAAACGTTGGTATATAAGTGTTTGTGATGTTATTACAACAAAAATGACATATACATAGTCCGGAAGAATATAATCTTAAAGTGTGCTTTTATTGTTATTTGTGGTTTTAGAGGAAATAATTACTAACCAATTATTGCAAATAAACTCAATAAAAACCTAGAATTTCCTCTAAAAATGTATTATTATAGGAAATGTGAGAGGGGATGGTAATTAAACCAGTTATATAGTCCTCTGACACAATTCTACTAATTTTTTAGAAGGAAATAGACATATAGGTTGATATTTCCATAGAAGATTAGTATAATTCTCGTTAAGTTTGCTAGGCAATGATTAGCATTAGCCGATAAGCTTAAAAACAGATGTAAAAGTCTGGCGGATCATTGTACTACTTTTTATATTCGAAGGGAGAAATACGAAACATGAGTAAAAAGAAAGCTATCAAATTAGCTGCTGCTTCCGCGGTTGCTGCATCTGCATTCGTTGCTGCTGCTCCAGCTCAAACTGACGCTGCAAGCAATGTTGCTGTTGAGGTAAGTAAAGCTGTAACACAAATGAAAAAGGCATATCACACATACAGTGATGTAACTGCAAATGGTGAGTTTGCTCCAATCGCTGACGTGTACAAAGAGTACAACGCTGCGAAAGCTGCATACAAGAATGCTAAAGCTCTTGTAACAAAAGCTGGCGGGGAGCATAAAGAAGCTTACCTTGCACAATTAGATGCTACATATAACGAGTACATCGCTAAGCGCGTTGTTACTTACATTGATGCATACAACTATGCTACAGCTCTAGAAGACAAGAAAGAAGCTTTAGAAGCTGCTTTAGAAGAAAAAGAGTGGGATAAAGCTGAAGAGCTATACCATGAAATTTCTTACGAATTAAAAACTCGTACAGTAATCCTTCACCGTGTATATGGCCAAACAGCTCGTGAACTTCTAGTTGACGCGTTCAAATTAGAAGCTCAAGATACTCGTGACAGCATCACAAACGAAGTATCTGTGAAAATGTACTTTGATAAAGCTGAAGATCTAGTTGCAGAAGGCAAACTTGAAGATGCTAAAAAAGCTATGGATCACGTAGCTGACTACGTAGCTAAGCTTGACAAAGATACTGACTTTGGTGCTGCTCTATTAACTAAAGTTTCTGAAGTTAAAGCTGCTTACGAAGCTAAACTTGCTCCTGCAGTTGAGAGTGTAAGTGCGATTAACGCTAAAGAATTAGTTGTTAAATTTAATCTTCCACTAAAAGAGTCTTCAGTAGTAGAGACTACTGGTGCGGGTAAAGGGACACTAGTTGATGGAACGTTTAAAGTAGATGGCGCTGCTGCTGATGCTCTAGAAGCTTCATTAAGTGCGGACGGAAAAGAACTTACTATTAGATCTGCAACTGATTGGGAAGGTACACACTCAGTAGAAGTTATTGCAGATAAATTAGTTTCAACTTCTAACAAAAAAGTTGGTCACTTCACTACTGCATTCAACTTTGATGATACAGTACGTGCTTCTATTACTGGTGTTGAATATGTAAATAAATATACTTACAAAGTTAATTTCTCTGAACCTGTTAATGCTGTTGGTTCTGAATCCGCAAAATTTGCAGATGGCTCAGCAGTTACTTTAGATACTGCTGCAACAGGATATGGTTTATCTGCTGATGGTAAGTCATTTACTGTAGTATTTGACTCAGCAACTACTGCAAATAAAGAAATTACAGTATCTTTCCCTTCAATTACTGATTTTGCTGGAAATATCTCAGTTCCAGCAACTGCAAAAGCTACAATCAGTGATGCAGATAAAACAAAACCTACAGTTGCTTCAGTTGTTTCTGCTTCACCTACTACAGTTAAAGTGAAGTTTTCTGAGACTATTAAACTAGTAGATGCTACTAAGGTTTCTTATAACGGTGTTGCATTAACTGCTGCTGATGTTGCGGTAGATGCAAATGACAAAACTGTTCTTAATGTAACCGTTCCTAGTACAACAACAAGTGGTGTTCTTGCTCTTGCAGCAGGTGTTGTTGAAGACTTAAATAAAAATGAAAATGGTGCATCTAGTCAAACTGTTAGCTTTGCACATGATAAGGTAGCTCCACAAGTTACTGCTTCTGAAGTAGTAAAAGTTAGTGGTGTAAATAACCTTAAAGTTACTTTCAGTGAAGCAGTTACAGAAGTAGGGACAACTTTAACTCTAAAATATACTGATGAGTATGGAGTCCAAAAGTCAATCGTTGTTCCAGCTGCAAAAATCAACGTTGATTCTACAGATTCTAAAGTTGTATTTATTGAACTACATGATGGTACTTCTGTAATTAAAGAAGGAGTAAACTACAGTGTAGAAATCCCAACTGGTTTCTTCGTTGATGGATTCAACAATAATTCAGTTGCGAAAACTGTTTCATTCTTAAATAGCACTAGCTCAACTACTACAAAATTAGCTTTAAATACTACTAACCCAATTGTTAATGGTATCGACGCTAAGGGTGCTTATGTTGATGTACAATTTGCTGATGCTGTAAACGCATCTACAGCAACTAATACTTCAAACTATGCTATTGAAGGAGCAACAGTAAGCAGTGCTGTATTAACTTACAATAATCCAACTACAGCTAATGTAGATGGTGCAAAAGCAGTAGTACGTGTTTACATTGCTGATAACACAGTTGAAGCAACTGGTAATTACAATGTAACAGTTAATGGTGTTACTGGTTACAGCTCAAGCGTAACTCAAATGAATTCTGATACAAAGAATATCGCAATTAATGAAAATACTCGTGCAACTGTAACAAGCTCTACAGTTAAGTCACTTGGAGCTTCTACAGTAGTAGCAGTTACATTCTCTGAAGCAATTGCATCAGGTGCAGGAGATGCTAACGACTTTGATTTGTTCGTTGATGGTGTTAAAGTTTCAACTGCTACAGTTACTGGCGGTGCCGCTGCTGCTACAATTGACTTTACAATTAACACAGACTTGTCAGATGAACTTGCTGCTGGAAAAGTAGTTAAATTAGTTGCAACTTCAACTTTAGATTTAGCTGATAGCAACTCTAACGTGGCTGATGTGAAGGAAATTGTAATTAAGTAATAAATAGGAACTAATAATCCTATTGAAAAACATAAAAAGCTCTGTAGTGGAAATATTCACACAGAGCTTTTTTATATCTAAAAGTGGATTATCAGAGGGTAAGGGGACAGGTACTTTGTTCCACAAATGATGTGATCTGTGGAGCTAAATCTCTGCAGTATTTTCTATAAAGTAGACCAGGCCGGGATTTAGAGGATATAGACCTTAGAAACTATGTGGAAAATCTTTACATGTCTTTTTTTATTTGCTGGTGACTGCCTTTTCCGAAAAATGAAGTTTTTCACACGAATAAAAGAAATTTAAAATGGTTTGGGGATCGTATAGGAGAAAAATCTTGTTCTTTCCCACTAAAGGGTTTCTAGATTAGTATTACCGTATCTTAATGGAAAAGTGATAATACGGGGAGAAGTAAATTTCTATTAGGTTAGTCTAATTATTTACTAACTTAGCATCAAAAGGGGAAAAATTGGACGTTCCTAAGGGTACGGATGAAATTGATAAATTATTAACAAAAAATGGATCATTTAGGACTGACGACTTGAAAGGAAGCCCATTTGAAAAAGGAAGAAATAATCAGTTATTTTGTAAGAGTATTTTCGTTACTTAACACAAGGAGTGCTGTGTCAATTGGAAGAATTTTTTGCAGTGTTAGAATTTGTAAAGAACAACGCGGTGTTGAAAGTATTAATAACTTTTCTCTTTGCCTCGCCTCTTTACCCTATACTTAAAAAAGTGACACATGTCTTTTTTTTAAGTGATATTGAGAAGAATTTTATGTCAAATCAAGATCGAATAAAAATGAATTTTCTAACATTTTTTACATTTATGTTAATTTTTGAAATATACTTTGTTTTATTTGGGTTTTTATTATCTAAGTATATACTTTTGGGGTTAAATAATGGAGCATTCGTTTATCTAGCTTTTTTAATAATAATAATTCATTTAATACTCACAATTTATTTGATTTATAGGGTTACTTCAAAAAAAATATTGTCCCGAAAGCATGAAAACCTTCTGTCATCATCATTTTTAGTTTCTAGCTTTTTATTTTATTTATTAATTATTTTATCAATTAAGACAACAAATATAAATACTGAGGACTTTATAGCGATAGTTGGCACCCCCTTATTCTCGTTTTTACTTTTATATCTATTGGTTATTAAAAATCCTATTAAAAGCCAGTATAAATTCACTCTGATACCAACAGGAAAAATGGAAAATGTACAACTTTTTCACTTGTTTAATATTACAAATAACATAATGCTTTTAAGTAAAACATCAAATTTTCATGACACAGACAAATATTATATTTTCGATAAAGAGAGTGGCTTATGGTATAAATATGTGAGGAATAGAGACGAATAAGAAACAGTTTTTTGTGCAGTCATCAATTAAAAGAAAGTCTGTTTTAATTCTTATTAACAGAAAAAGCTTCTAGGGTTTCAAAAATTATTTTTCTAAACTATTTGCCAAGTTTTCAAGTGAAATAAGGAATCAAACCCTACGAAGTGATAAAACCTAAACGGGAAGGCCGTAGGTGGACAAGGGGACAGGTTCCTCGTCCCTATTGAAAGAAGAATAGCCATGTGGAGAGAAACCTCTACATGGCTATTATTTTCTTGTAAAAAAATAATAAAGATATGAGTTGTAAAATTACTCGAAGGGGATCATGAATAACTTTGACTAGCAAATAAATAGTCCTAGAATACCTTTCCCATCTTTGGTATTAACTTTTTCTTCCTCCTGTTAGCTAGTTCAGTAAGATTAGGAAACTTAATAGTTACAAAAAGTTTGATTCAACTTATATTTATACTTTTACAAAGGTCTCGCATTTTTCTGGTATGACAAAAGCAGTAAATTCCTCTCCCAAGCATTCCTTTGGTTGATTACGTTTATCATTTGAGAGCGAAGGGTTAATTAAAGCCTAACGGTACAGTATGATTCCCTGAATATACAGCATAGTTGGTCAATATACTTTTCTTTAGTTTTTATCTAAGCGATTCCCAAAATATTTCTAGTATCCACTTATTGCAGATAGTAAAACTCGGTTCTTTTAAGCTTTACTATTCATAACCATGGCTAGGAATAATTCCCGAGAATTATTGAACTTTTTTAAATTTGATTACTTTTGACTCCTCTACCCAGCCGATTTCACCACAGGCTTCACCCGTATCCACTTGAACCTTCACCCAATTATTTTGTCTTTCTAAAATTGTCAGAACTGTAACCTTTGATATCTTATCAACTGGGACCATGGGCGAAGTTTTTGAAGTTCCTTTACGTAAGTGAGAATCCTTTCGTAAAAAAGCTACTTGATCTGTAGGATTTACTTTTACATATTTTGTGACTACTTTCCTAACGTCTTTCACAACCATAGATTCTTGAATGTTATCAGCGATTTCACTTTTTACTTCCTCGTTGTATTGACCTGTAAAAAAGGTTAAGCAAAATACAAACATTACTTCAATAATAGCTCTTGCTGCATCATTTACGTATTCAGAATAAAGATTGTATATAAAGACAGGAAGAGAAAAAACACCAACCTTTGTCATGGATTTAGTGACTAAAGCTGATAATTCATCTTCTGTCATATCCACTAATTTTTTCTTAGGCTGAGTAACCGTCAGTGTTCCTGATAGATCAGCATGGCCGGAAGACGGACTATTATCTACCTTTGAAGGCGCTTCTTCATGGTCTAGTTTTATTTCATCTAATCCATCCAGATCAACTTCATTTATTTCAAAGTCGTCCCATACGGATGCCAGGGAAGAAGAAATTCTTTTCATTTCAGCTCTTTGAGGAAATAAGGCTCTATTTTGCCAATTTATCGACTCGATCTTACTAAACGCTTTAAGTATTTCTTGATTTTTATTTGCCATATCAATAGCCAGTGATAAATTCTCTCCCATACGGTTTTTTATATAATACGATGAAACACTAGAAAAATTTCTGGTTGCCAACTGCATGCTTCTGGAAAGATTATGAGGTAGAACTACTCTTTGATTAATATGGAATTTCGTAACTCGGGATAGGCCTTCCCACTTTTTTGAATGCCTAGTTAGCTCAGACAAAGGCCTTAGGTTTTCATATACTTCTAAGCCCATCAGTTTCCTTATATTTTTCAATTCTTTCGGATAGGCCATCTCCTGAAACCTTTTATGTTGTTCACGATACTCTTTAAACAAATCTTCATTTTTCAAAATCATCAGCCCCTAGTAATTTTGCTTCTCAAAATATATTAAATGTATACTTTATTACGTTTACACTGTTGAATAAGTTTCATAAAAAGCCTAGTTCATTTACATGAAGCAAACGTTTATATCTATTAAATATTTCTAGCCCATCTTTTTTTGCATTGTATAGAATCTTTGAAGATAGTAAACAATGATACTAACAACTATTAATAAAAGAAAGGGGGGAAAATAGGATGAAAACATCAAATAAATACTGGCAATGCACATATGATGATATTCCTGAATCAAATAAACAAATATTAAATGAGTACTTGTTAAGTATAAAACTAGAAAATAAAGCCGTAGCAACAATCATTAAATATCGAAGGATATTGGAACAGTTTTTGCGCGAGTGTCCAATTCAATTGGAGAAATTAAGAGCTGAAGATGTTCGGAAATGGCTAGATGCATTTTCTATAGGGAAAAAGCCTAAGACAATCGACCTTGTACTAGCAACTCTCTCAACCTTTTTCAACTTTTGCTTAGAAGAGGAGTACATGAAAAGTGCAGTGATAAAAAAACGCTGGAGAATCCAAATACCAAGAACTTTGCCGAAATACCTAGACGAAATGGAATATGCACGTGTGAAGCGTATATCGGAACAGTTACCCGTTAGAGATCGGGCGATTATATTGTTTCTTTTCTCGTCAGGATGCCGAGTTTCTGAAATGTCCAAGTTAAATATAGAAAATGTCAATCTTGAAAAACGAACAGCTGAAGTAATTGGGAAAGGAAAAAAAATAAGGCATATTCATTTTTCTGAAGAATGTGCGCTGGTATTAAAGGATTATTTGCGAACCCGTTCAGGTAATTTTAACGAGCCGTTATTTATGAACAAATTTAGTCATCGACTCTTAGTAGGTGGAATTCAGCAAGTGCTGAAAAAAGTAGGAATAAAAGCAGGTCTTAATCAAAGTTTTCATCCTCATTGTTGCAGGCATACCTTTGCTACCAGGATGTTGGCAAGGGGAGCAGATCTCCAGTTTATTGCTGATGAAATGGGGCATTCGGATTTAAATACGACACGAATTTATGCACGCATACCAACAGAAGAAATGATATTAAAATACCAAAATATTATGGGGTGAAATCTTTGAATCTAGAAGCTCAGCAATCGTTCTTTAATGATCAGCAAGCTCGTTTTAGTCCCGAAACTATCCGTGGTTACCAAATTGCTCTTTCACAATTTTTTTCGTTTTGCCCTAAAAAGGTAGATGAAGTGAAGGCGAAGGATATAAGGAACTGGATGGCTTTGATGACTGAACAGGGGTTAAAGCCACGCAGTATTCATATGAAGCTGTCTGCATTAAAATCGTTTTATCGATACTTAATGGAAGAAAACTTATTAAATAAAAATCCAACGCAAATGGTACGTACCCCTCAGAAGGAGGATTCTCTTCCCTACTATTTAGATAAAAAGCAACTAGTCTTACTTCAAGAATTGACGAAAGAGAATCACAGGGAGAGAGCAATAGTAGAAACGTTATATGCAACAGGTGTCCGAATTAGCGAATTGTTGAATATCAAGTTGGAGGATATAAAGTGGGAAAGCCGACAAATATGGATTCGAAATGGAAAAGGCAATAAAGAACGATTTGTGCTATTTAGTCACGATTGTGCTGAACGATTGAAAACGTATTTGAACCATCTTGACAGCAGCAGCCCATACCTTTTTCCAAATAAAAAAGGGAGCCCCTTAAGTCGTGACTTAGTGGAACAGCTATTTAGAAATTATTCAAAGGCATTAGAATTTAGAGTGACTCCTCACACGCTGCGACATACGTTTGCAGCACATTTAGCAGAAAAAGGAATGAATTTTAGTTATATTCAAGAATTACTTGGTCATTCCAATATCAATAGTACCCGTATTTATACTCGTCTCATGAATCATGCGCGAAAGAAGAAGTATGACCAGTATCAATAACATAGGAAGGAGGAAGGATTGTGGAGAATTATTGGGAGATAGAAGGGTTATTACCCAATGCTGAGAATCTGAAAGTAGTTAACGAGTTTTTGTTAACACTAAAAAATAAAAACAGAAGCAAGTATGTGATTAAAGCCTATAGAATAAGTTTGGTAGCGTTTTTTATAAATAGGGAAGTATCTTTTCTATCCCTTACTTCAAATGATATCCTGCAATGGAAAGAGGAACTGGAAAAAGAATGGAAATTCATAACCGTCCAAAAAAGACTTATGGCTATTCGTTCATTTTATAAGTTTTGTGTAGAGAAAGGATATATGGAAAAATTACCATTTCAAAAAACAGGAGATAATTACAGGAAGCTAAAGTACATGTTGCCCAACCAAGAGAATCAGAAAGTGATTAATGAATTCTTATGTTGCTCAAAAAATACAGATAAAACCATGAAAGGTTACCGGAATAATTTGCAGTTGTTTTTTATGGAAAGGGAAGAATCGTTTTCGACGCTTACACCAGATGATACAAAGCAATGGATTGCTGATGCTTATCAAAAGGAATTGAAAGAAACCACTATCAGGATTCGTCTATGCATTCTACGTTCCTTTTACAATTTTTGTGTAGAGAAAGGGTATGTTGATAAAAATCCTATTCCGTACCAATGGGAAAAGGAAGATAAATATTGGGAAGTGAATATTTTATTACCAAATATAGAGAACCAGGCAAGGATTAATGAGTTTTTATTAAGTCTTTATGTTGCTAAGTATAGTAAATATACTATACGTGGATATCGATATAATTTGCAGGCGTTTTTTAGGGAAATGAAAAAATCGTATTCATCGATCGTTTCTGATGATATTCTGCAGTGGCTTATCCAGAATCAAAAAAAATATAAAGAACAGACCGTTACGAATTATTTAATTGTACTTCATTCTTTTTACAAATTTTGTGTGGAAGAAGAATATATAGAAAAATCGCCAATGAAAAAGGGATGGTACCCTCGTCTTCCCAAGCCGGTACCTAAATATCTGAATATTGAAGAAGTAACGAAAGTTCGCAATCATTGTGAAAGGGAAATGCTCCGAGACCGTGTACTTGTGGAATTTCTGCTTACTTCTGGTTGTCGAAGAGGAGAAGTTTATAATCTTAATCGAACAGACGTAGATTTAGAAACTCGAACAGCAATAGTTGTAGGAAAAGGGCAAAAGATCCGTCAGGTTCACTTCTCAGTAAGGTGCTCCGTGCTACTTGAAAGCTACCTTAAATCCCGAAAAGATGAAGATCCAGCGCTATTTGTTACAAGTAAAGGGAAACCCAGACGTCTTACAACAGATTGGATGTTCAGAATTACAACCAAGATTGGAAAAGTAGCCGGAATAGCGGGTACTCTACACCCTCACCGTTTACGACATACTTTTGCTACTGATTTATTAAGAAAGGGTGCAGAGCTATCATTTATAGGGGATGAATTAGGACATAAGCAGCTTAAGACCACTCAAATCTACGCTACTCTACCGGAACAGAAAATCATAACACTATATCGTAAGTATATGGGATAAGGAGGGAAGAAAAAATTGGACACAGAGATAACCATTAAACAATTCATTCTAGATAATCAACTTCGGCTTGCGCCAGAGACATTGAAAATATACCAGTGTGCAGTGAAACAGTTGCTAAAGCACACAGGGAAACCGATTAATTCTATTACAAAATCGGACATCTGTTACTGGCTGTCTGATTTAAATGAAAATGGTTACAAACCAAAGTCAGTTTACGCAAAGGTGACGGGGGTGAAATCCTTTTTTAACTACTGTTTGGAGGAAGAATTTATCTTAAAGAATCCGGCAGAAAAAGTTCCATTTCCTCGTGTAAGTGAAACACTCCCTTATTATTTAAATCTGGAACAAGTAAACCAGGTAAGACACCTTTTGAATGGGCGTTTGCAAGAAAGGGCTATTTTTGAGGTTTTGTATGCTACGGGGGTAAGAATAAGTGAATTGAGTGCCATGAAAAAAGAAGACATCAATTGGATTGAACGAATTATTCGCATCCCAAGAGGGAAATGGAAGGCAGGCCGAATTGTACTTTTTACTAGGGATTGTTCAGAACATTTGAAGGTATATTTAGAATCCAGAAAGGATGACAATCAATATGTTTTTTTGAGTCCAATATTAAAAGATCGGCCCATTCACCCAAATGTGGTAGGACATAGGTTTCGTGATTATTCCAAAAAATTAGGATTTAGAATAACACCTCATACGTTGAGGCACACTTTTGCAGCTCAATTAGCTCAAAGAGGAATGCCATTGGAATGTATCCAAGTTCTTTTGGGGCATGAAGACCCACAACAGACCCGTTATTATGCGCGTTTATACGGACAAGCTCGTAAGGTAATTTATGATCAATATATGTAAAATTGCCTAAAGTAGGGTACATTAAAAAAATAATAGTTTGTTCTAAAACAACTCTTTTGTTTTCTTATTTCTAAGTATAGATGGAAAAAGAAAAGTGACCCAATCAATATTTTGGGGGACGAGAGCAATGGATTATATTAAAGCAAAAACAAGAAGTAATAATCCGCATAACCGACATAAACCTGAATATTAGTTTTTCGAAATAATCGCCATGATCCCTTGATATTAATGGGAGGAGGCTTTTTTTATTGGCTTCATTTTCGAAGTGAAAGTGCGATTAACGCTAAAGAATTAGTTGTTAAGTTCAACAAAGCTGTATCAAAAGCTAGCGTTGCAACTACTGATTTCGCTGTTACAGCTACTGGTACAGTAACTGCTAACAGTGTAACTGACGTCCTAGTTTCTGAAGACGGAAAGTCGGCTGTATTATTATTAACTTCTGCAGTTCCAACTGCTGGTGTTGATGTGAAAATTGCAGACGGCGATATTTTAACAAGCGGATACGATAAGTTCGCTAAATTTGAAATAACTGCTGTGAAAAACTCTGATTCTGCTACTCCAAAATTATTATCAGCAGTAGCTAAAGATAGCACAACAGTTGAGTTAACATTTGATGAGCAAGTTGACTGGACTACTAACTCTGGTGGTGTTTCTGTAAATGGTGGCTCTTTAGTAGCTGGAGCTAACAGCACTAAAGCAGGCGATTACACTTATACATTTACAGTACCAGCATTAAAAACTGGTGCTAATACTGTTCAAGTTTTAAATTATGCAGACTTTGCAGGTAACAAAGAAGCTCTATCTACTACGACTGTAAACTATGCTTCAAATGTTGCAACACCAGAAGTTGCTTCAATCAAAGCTGAAGATTCAACTTCATTTATCGTAACTTTAAATCGTTCTGTTGATACGATTGCTAATACTAACTTCACAGTTAAAAAAGGTAACTATACATGTACTTCAACTGATTTGACTGTTTCTTATGTTGATGCTGATGGTAACCCTACTGTAGCAGGTGCACCTTCAAAATATGTAAAAGTAGAAGTACCAACACAAGCTGCAACAGCAAACCCATTATACGCTACTAATGAAAACTCAGTTGCATTATCTGTTTCCCTATCTGGATATAAAAATGCTACTGTAATTGGTAAAGAATATAATGGTTCAGTTACTTTATCTAAAGACCTAACTGCTCCTGTAGTAGTTTCATCTAAGTTAATCACTACTGATAAAGTTGCAAAAACAATCACAGTTCCTTTTGATTCAACTTTAACTTTAGCTGATGCTTCTAAATTAACAGTTGTTAGCGGAACAGTTAAAATTGCTGCAACTCCTACAGTTAGTGGTAAGAACCTTGTTATTACAATTACTGATGCTGCAGGTCTAACTGATGGTACTTACAGCCTAGTTCTTGATAAAGGATTAGTAAAAGATAGCGGCAATAATGTAAACGAAGCTACAACATTAAGTGCCACTGTATCTTCTGCTTCTGCTACGAAAGTAGTAACAGGTGGTATTTTTGGTACAGCTGCAACTTATGAGAACGGTAAGAACGTTATTACTGTAAACTATGGTGCAAAGGTTAGCGATTCAGCTGCTTCTACATCTTCTTACTCATTAAATGGAGCTGCATTACCAGCTGGTTCTGTTGCTTACTTTACAACTTCAGTTAAAGATACTGTGAAGATTGAGTTACCAGCTTCTTACCCAGTTGGAATAGAAGATCTATCTGCAAAAATTACTCTAAATGCAAGTGCAGTAAAAGATTATGCAACAGGTAATGTTCTTTCTACTTCTGCTACAGAAGCTAAAGCAGTTGATCAAGTTATCACGCTTAAGGACAATGTTGCTCCAACTGTATCTAAAGTTGAATATGTAAAAGATGCAAATGGTTTAGCTACAGGATTGAAGCTAACATTCTCAGAAGCTGTTGATACAACATCTGCTGCTGGATCTCCTGACTTCACTGATGATTTTGTAATTAAAACAGGTTCCACTGTAATTCCTTACACAGTTGCTTCTGCAACTTCAACTGATACTGCTACTGATAATGTTGTAACTCTAGACTTCACTAGCGTATCTACAGCTGCAAGCAATGTAACTATTGCTACAAACACTGATTTAGCTAAGATTGACCTAGCTGATAAGAGTGGAAATAACAAAGTAGCTAGCTTCAGTGTTACTGCTCAATAATTTCTATAATTAATAGAAAGTCTATATGAAAAGCTTTGTAAGAGAGAAGTATCTTGCAAAGCTTTTCTTTTTTTATGCTTTTAAAGAAGTATCGAAAGGACACCACATTTGGAGGGAAAGGGACCATGGTACCTTGTCTCGCTAAAGAAAGTTCTGTGGAGAAAAATCTCTGCAGGGCTTTTCTTTTTTTCAGGATTCAAAGGTAAATCACGTGGACGGTTCTCAAGTTTCATTTTCTTTCAATTATCATTGAGGCGCATTCTATGCAAAACCCAGTAGGATTTTAATAGCCTGTCAGGGTGAGGATTGAAAAGACAGCTGAATATGGATTATTAATGCTGGGACGAGATGCCTTTCCCTTTGGATCAAGAATTAATAGGTATATTTCTATTTATTGTATATATTGTAAGTAATACCCATTATAATAGATTTATATTTTAGAAGGGGATGAAAATATTGAAAAAATTTTTAGCAATGCTCTTAGTTCTCATGGTGATTTTCGGAATGTTTACACCGTCTTCAAATGCGGAGGACAATAGTTTTTGCGAACAATTTAAAGGTATTAAGAAAATATGGTGGGATGGCATAGAGCTGAAGTCAGGTCAAATAGGGCGGCTCACCATTTTAAAAGATACTTCCCTGTTTAAACTGCAGGGAGAGAAAAAGGTCTTTACACGTACCCTGAAAAAGGGAGAATTTTATCGGATCTATGCATTTAAACCGGGTATGCTCAGCGTGGGAGGAGGATATTTTGTAGACCGTGATGATAAGGTATCATACTCAACACCAAGTAAAAATAAGTTAGCAGCAGTTGCTTGTATAAATGGTACCTATCCTTCACAGAATTCCTCAGCAAAAGTTTATACCACAAAAGAAATCGTTGATCAAAATGATGATAAAGTTGTTCTGATTGAAACCAATAAAAGTCAGGGCAGTGGCATTGTTGTAGGAAATGGATTAATTCTAACCAATCACCATGTGATAGAGGGAGCTTCACAAGCAATAGTTACATTTAATAATGGGCAGCAATTTGAGGTGCAAGGTATTGTTGAATCTGATACAAATAAAGATATTGCCCTTATTAAAACTGTGAAAACTTTTAATAAATCAAGTGTCTCTATCCGTTCATCATCACAAGGTCTGTCTAAAGGTGAAAAAGTAGTAGCGATAGGAAGTCCAGAAGGGCTGCAGAATACTGTCTCTGAAGGAATTATTAGTTCTTTTAGATCCTTTAACGGTGTATCTCATATCCAAACAAATGCAGAAATTACTTTTGGCAGCTCAGGTGGCGGATTATTTAGTACGAGCGGTCAGTTAATTGGAATTACGACCAGCGGAATAGGAGATGCCAATCTTAACTTTGCTGTTGCGTCAGAAGAGTTTGTTTCCCTGGTAAATCGGTATGCAAAGCTTAATCATGGCAGCATTAAAGCTTCATTCCCTAAGATTTCGATTTCACTGTTAGGTGGTATATCTCTTGGAATGACGAAACAGCAGGTTAAACAGCAATCCTCTGGAATGCTTTTGGAGGAGGAGTCTGATAAATTAATTTTTCAAAATGTAAGTGTATTGGATTATCCTGCAAATGTTATTTATGAGTTTGATAATAATATTTTAACAGCAGTAAATGTTTATCATAATAAAGCGGAAAATGTTGGTGATCTATCCTTACTGGAAGACTATTTCATAACCATTTATCAGAAGATCACCCCATATTATGGTGAACCAGAACATTTGGATACCGATTGGATGGATGATGAGGAGGGTTATGTGCTAAGTGCTTATTGGAATGCAGTTGACCATGACACTATGCTTATCGTTCAGATTACTTTTGATTATGATAGCTATGGCGGGCTTCGTATTTCTATTCGTCAATAATACTATTCTTGTCACACATAAAACAAGGCAGCTATTCGAAGAATAACTGCCTTGTTTTCTTATTACTCAATAATCCTGAGAATCAATCAAAGTTATTTCAGCACTATTAGGATTCAGCATCCAAGTATTAAGCGTCCAAACCCCGTCAGCATTATTGTAGTCTTTTGTCTGGTAAGTAAGCTTGTCTACCGTGGATGGGCGTGTTGTATAGCCGATAGCTGCCCAGCCGGAACGTTTGACTCTGAAGAGCTGGCCGTTATTTACGTAGTAAAGATCAGCTGATTCAAAGTTTGAGCTTTCTGTATTGGCAATCGCTAAGAGGTCAGGCTGGCCTATATAATAAGTAGGAACTTGGTACATCATCTTTCTGGATGCGTTATACACATAGTCCTTTATTTGAATACCAGTATCAGTGATTAAAGGCGAATTTAGTTTCTGTAAATAGAGTCTGTAATTTCCCTTATACAGCACATCACCTTCTGAGATCCCAGCCCATACCATATTCCAGGTTGCTGAGGAAGAAAAAGAACCGTAAGCTTTTTGCTCGTTGGATCCGACAGCATATACCTTATAGGCAGTGCCATTTGAGTCCTTGAGAGTAAAGGTGGCTCTGCTCTTATTGGCAATGGTACATACCTGAATCTGTTTTACCTGTTCCAGTTTTGTTTTGGAAGGAGTCTGATACGTAACACGGCTGTCGCGTTCAACAAAATAACCGCCGCCTACACTTAATAAACCGGGCTTAAACGCATAAATCCGGTAAAATTCACCCGCTTTTAAAGTGCGGGAAAGTGTCCTTTTTTCACCATTAAGCTTGAATAAAGGTGTGTCTTTTTTAATCGTTAAGCGGCCAATCTGGCCAGGTTTTAATTCAGCGCCATCCCACCAGACCTTACTTCCGCTTTTGTAGTTTTGGCAGTTGTCTGCAGCGCTTGCAGAAGAAAATAGACTTAAAAATACGATTAATGATACTAAGAGCGTTCCAAATTTCTTCATAGTTCTTCACTCCTTCGTTATGTAAAAATAAAATTTATGAACTGAGTAAATTTTACCATAAATATTTTAGGGCAATTAGTTAAATTTGTAAAAACACTGGAGCAGAACAGCTTGGTTAATAAAAATTTATAACCATTAGCAGTTCCTCAATTTGTAAAATAAATAGTTATATAGATCCAGTTCAAAAGTATTATTTTTATTGATTCAGCCTTATTCGTCTGTTATTCTAAACCTAAATTGGAAATAGGAGGAATATCAGGATGAGAATGTCTCAATCTGTCAGGTTACTAGCATTATTATTTATCTTAATATGTTCAGTTTTAAACTATGGTCAAACTGCTTCTGCTGCCAATATGAGCAAAAGTCTTTTCTATGAAGGGAGCTGCAAGGGAGAGTGGTGTGGTTCTGCAACGGTTCAAGGACCGGACGGCACAATTTATAGTGTAAAGTCTTCAGGTGCAGAAAATGGAGAAATAACAGCAATTTCTGAAAGCGGAAAGAAACTTTGGAGCTATACAGCTCCGGATTCAATGCACTTAATGGCATACCGTCCAGTAACAGGACTTGATGGAACCTTGTATGTTAGCTCTTCTGAAGGGATACATGCTTTTTCAAAAGAAGGGAAATTAAAGTGGACATATGCTAATGAAGTGAGCGAACCTACACAGCCGGTTGTTGGTCCGGATGGAATCATATATTTTGGTGATAGCAATCAAATGGGACTGTATGAGGGAGGATTCGTGTATGCAGTAAAGCCGGATGGTTCATTGAAGTGGAAATTCGCTGTCAGCGGACCAATGGAAGTTCCTGTAGCAGCTGGAGCAGATGGTTCTGTCCTGGTCTCTGATGGTCTAAATTTATTCTTCCTCAATGGAAGCGGGGTCCTTAAATGGAGTAAATCAATAGAAGAAGAATATTCTCTTTATGATATTGTCCATTTTGGAGCGAATGGAATGATTTACGCATTGCTTTATGAGGATGGAGAGAATCACATTTTAGCAATGGGTACTGATGGGGGCTTGAAGTGGCGCCACACTTTTGCGGATGATTTCTCCAATGGAAGCTTTGAGTTGGGTCCGGATGGGAATATTTACTATACTGGTTTCTCTCTGACTTCCTTGAATCCAAATGGACAAGTATTATGGAGCAGGAATCTTTCAGAGGATGACATTTGGGACCGCGGTGATTCCTATAATAAGAAATTATATTTTACAAAGTCAACGTTGGTATACGCGATAAAGAACTATTTGCAGCCAAGTTTCCTTGAAGTTGTTAACATGAAAACAGGGAAATCAGAAGCACGTATTCAGTTTGATCAATCTATTTCTTCTCTCTCTATCTCTTCAAAGAACCAGCCGGTAATAGCCACTGAAGATGGAAAGATTTACTTGGCCGGTAATACGCAGCAGCCAGCACCGGCAAAACCTGATGCCTGTGCAAATTTTAAAGGCGGAAAAGTCTGGTGGAATGGTGCAGAGCTGAAGAAGGGCCAGATTGGAAGACTGACCATCATGCAGGACACTGCATTGTATAAACTTGAAGGAGATAAAAAAGTTCCTGCCCGGACACTGAAAAAGGGTGAAGAGTATCGAATATATGCCTTTAAACCAGGAAAATTGAGTGTGGGCGGCGGGTATTATGTTGACCGGGATGTGAAAATCAAATACGAAACACCTTCGAAGACTAAGCTTGCCCAAGCAAATTGTTCTATTAAATAAATAGTCTGAAAAGTACTTAGTTTAATACTAGCTCCGCGGATCTCCTGCGGGGCTTTTCTTAATGCATCAGCTGTCTTTTTTAAAAGCAAAAAATAGGGACGGGGCACCTGTCCCCGTGGACCATATAAATTATTTGTAAATTTATCCGATAATAATAATGGGTACAGCCAAAGAAATTTGGTGTCACAAAGCTATAGGGGCTAAGGAGTGATTCTATGCCAGCCAGCTGCCAGGCCCTAAAATTTTATAGGAGGAATAGGGAATGAAAAAATTTACACCTGCAGTAGCTGCCGTTCTTGCATTGGGAATGTTGTTCTCAGGTCCGGCTTTTGCAGCACCAAAAGATAATCCTAAGTCGGAAAAGGTACAGAAAGTGAAGGAGAATCAACAGTCTAACAAAGGTCAGACTCAGCAGCTAAAATCTATTGACAAGCAATTAGATAAGATTGAAGAAAAAATAACCCATTATCAAGAAAAGCTGCAGAATCTTTATAAACCTATTGAGGATTTGGAAGGAGAAACTGCCGATCCAACAGTAGAAGAAGAGACTCCTGAAAGCAGTGAACAAGGAGCGGAAGAGCCATCAAGCGAACAGGAGGACACAAATGCTCTAAGTGAGTCTGGCACAGAAGAAACTAATGAGGATTCCAGTGGAAATGAAAGTAATGTTGATGCTGCCACAGATAATGAGGATGTATCTGAAGAGGAACTTATTAGTGAAGATGGTAGTGACAGTATAGACAATGATGATACAACTGAAGTCGATGAAGCAGACAGTTCAATTGACGAAGAAGCTGGGGAAGTAGAAGAAGAATTAAATGAATATCCAGGTTATGCTGGCAAATTCAATGCACTTCAAAACCGCTTAGATGCAGTAAATAATCGTCTGGATTCACTCGCTGCAAAAGGAACAGCTGCCGAAGAATGGCAATCTCGTTATGGCAGAATTAAATTGCTTAGTACTCAGATTAACGAAGTTTTAACGACGCTTAAAGAGTTACAGAATGATGTACAAGAAAAAGTGGATAATGATGAATCTGCAGAAGAGTTGGAACCAGCAAAATCAGAGGTTCCAGCATCAAAAGAATGGAACATAAAATTTTCTCGAAAACTTAATGAAAAAACACTTTCAAACTTAGACATAATTGTTCTTGATACAGCGGAAAACCTTATTGAGACATCAATCAGTTATTCTGAAGAAACAAAATCAATAACAATCAAACCAGCCCAGCCGTATAAAGCAGGCGAAACTTATACGCTATACATCGGCAAGGATATCTCAGGGGAAAATGGCTTAAAGCTAAAGAACTCTGTAAAAATGACTTTTTCAATTGAATGGTTTGGAGCCTCACTCAGTATCGAAAAGTTCAACTTTTCATAGTTGAGAGCTAAATGAAGTTTTAATGCAGCGCTAGTGCTATGAACTATATTCAAAGAGAAAGAAGGGAACTTCTTGAAGTTGTTAAAATTATTTATATCTCTCATTCTGCTGCTGGTTATTAGTGCAAATCCTTCAGAAATAAGTGCGGCCGGTACAGAGGACGATTTTTGCTCCCAATTTAAAGGACAATCAAAAATTTGGTGGGATGGGATTGAGTTAAAGCCAGGACAAATCGGACGATTGAGTATTAAGCAGAATACACCTCTTTTTAAATTAGAAGGAGAGAAAAAGACTATTTCCCGTACGTTGAAAGCAGGAGAGTTTTACCGTATCTATGCATTTAAGCCGGGTATGTTAAGTGTGGGTGGAGGATATTATGTTGATCGTGATGTAAAAATCACCTATCAAACTCCAAGTAAAACAAAACTAGCAGCGGTAAAATGTATCAACAACCCATTAAAAGCTGTTTCTTATAAGGAACTTGAGAAATCAGTAATCTATGAAGGAGACCTTGGCAAAATTGAGAAATACCTAAGCAATTATGATGATAAAGATGATCTTTCTAAATTATTGGCTCAGGTATCATATTTAAGTACGGATAGAAATAGATTTGGATATAACGAAATTGCAGTCTTATTACTAAATAGCGGTGCAGATCCAAACTTCGAAGATTTTCAAGGTTTTACGCCATTGTCTCATGCCGTTCTCCAGCAAAACGCTGGTTTAGCCAAGATATTAATTGAAGCAGGTGCAAGCACAGACTTTATTAATCCTATTTCAGGTGAACAATTAATAGATGAAGTGTATGAAACTGGAAACTCTGACCTTATAAGACTATTCGAAGAAAACTGGGTAATTTCCGTCTCTTAAACATGGAGACGGTTCTGCTGCTTCCTTAGAAAGAAAGCTCTGTGGAGAGAAACCTCTACAGGGCTTTTCTTTTTGCGGGAAACCGAATCCGTTCGATTGTCTTGTAATTTGGTCTTAATACCTAGTCCGAAGGTATCGTTTGTTATTGTGAATCAAATTTATCACTGCAAATATAATCCAAACAATCCTAACTTTTTCAATCTCCTTCTCCTTTCCGATTTTTATCATGAAAGATTTTACTATAAATATTTTATAGGTTAGGAGTTTATTATGAATTTATTGCCAAAATTATACCAAGAGCATCATAGGCCAATAGCGGACTGTGCTATACTCGAAAGTTGAATATTCAGATAAATAATAATAATAAAGACCTAGTATAAAAGCACCGATTTCTATTGTTTTGTTAAATTATTACTGCTAATCTAGTTCTGAAAGGAACTGTTGGCAGATTCGTGACTTTAGTTACTGAACTACTTGCTAAAGAGATACAAAGGGGGATGAGTTTGTGAAACGGTTTTTATATGTCCTGGGGTTTTTGCTGCTGCTTACAGGATTCTCAGCTCAGGCCTATGCGGCCACTGATAAAAGCCCAGCTGAAATAAAGAAGGCTGGGAGGTTTCAATTTACTGTAAACGATGAAGCAGGCCGGGAGTATCAGGCGGTGATCTATCCGCTGCGTGAAAAGGTGGTGAAAAATAAGAACAGAAAGATCTGTAAAGGCCGTTACCAGATGGCCCTGCTAAATGAGCACGGAACAGCAAAGCTCCACGAGGTCTCGCTTTCGTTAACAGCGATTCCGAAAGAGGGAAAGCTTTCAGGTGCCGGGACAGCTGCGATGCTTCCTGAGTCGGCTGAAACGCCATCGATTTTTGGATCAGGACTTCATTTTGAGGGATCTGACTATTTAACAGATTTATTTTATGTGAAAAATGGCAAGCTGCAGCGGATCAGTATTTTTGATGGAGAGAATGAACAACTTCCTGTGATCATTAATTCTGATACCGACGTATTGGGATCTGCTTTTTCATTTAAATTTGATGATGACAGGTCAGATAGTTATTTTACAGCGAAAGCTGTTTTTGACCGTTTAAACAGCCGGATGAATTATGTTGAAGTCAAGGAACATTTCTCAGATGGTACAGTAAAGGATCATCCGGTGTATGGAGCAGATAAGGAAATACAGTTCGCGGATGAAAATCTTGAGGCTGCTGTCAGGGAAGCGATTGACAAACATAGCGGTCCCATAATGGTGAGTGATGTTAAAGATCTGAAGGAACTTTATGCCGGCTATTCAGGGATAAGTGATCTCGCTGGACTGGAGTATTTTAAAAGTCTGGAAAGTGTTGATTTGAGCGCCAATGTATTAACAGATGAAAAATTGGCACCGTTAGCGGACCTGAAAAATTTGAAGAAAGTCGAACTCTATCTAAATAATATCGAGAAATTCGATATCATGATTGATTTGCATTCGATAGAGTATGTCGGTCTTGCGGGAAATCCGATTGAAACTCTTACATATGAAGATGACTCGAGAACCCTCAAAGGCCTTGACTTGGGCGGAACAAAGGTTACAGATCTGGGAATGCTGAGATCTTTCCCGAATCTTGAGGAGCTGTATTTGGGCGGGAACGCTATTGCCGATCTTACACCGCTAAGCAATTTGAAATCATTGAGGACGCTGGATTTGCAAAAAGTCAGCATAGAATCATTTGAGCCTTTGAGATCACTTGAAAACTTGGAGTCCTTAAATATCCGTGATTCCTTTTATGGCACAGATGACCGGATCGACGGGTCGCCTCTTTCTAATCTGACAAACTTAAAAGAGCTTACAGCCAGCAGAGTTCATTTTGAAGATTATGAGTTTTTAAGATCAATGAGGAAGTTGGAAGCGCTGGACCTAAGTATCGGTAAATTTGATGACACCCACTTGTTATCATCGCTATCGCAACTGGAAGAATTGAATCTGTCTATGAATGGAATCAGGAACGTTGAAGGATTGCGCAGTTTGAGGAATTTAATATACCTGGATTTGAGCAGCAATTACATTTCAGATTTTTCCCCGGTGGAAAACCTGCCGCAACTTGAGACGTTAGTAACGGATTTTAATTAGGAAGGAGCAGCAGACATGCGAAAACGGAAATCCATTATGTTTTTCGCTGCCTTGTTTTTATTTCTTGGAATCCTGCCAGCACAAATGAGTGCAGCATCTAATTGCAGCGGAGTTAAACCTGGGCAAAAAGTTTGGTGGGACGGCGTTGAATTAAAGGCAGGCCAGATTGGACGTTTGTTTGTCCAAAAAGATACTGCTTTATATAAGCTTGATGGTGAAAAGAAAACGATTATTCGCACTCTGAAGGTCAACTCAGCTTACCGGATTTATGCGTTTAAGCCAGGAAAGCTGAGCGTTGGAGGAGGCTTATTTGTTGACCGGGATACAAAGGTTACTTATGAAACGCCTTCTAAAGCAAAGCTTGCGCTCGTCGCCTGTGCGAATCCGCCTATGAAAAAGCCTGCGGAGCCTGCATCCGCAGATCTTGTTTCATTAAGCCAGGAAGGGGCAGCGGTTTATTTTTATAATGCCAGGACAAAAGTGAAAGAAAAACTTGCCATAGGATCAATGTATACGGAAACGGGCATTCAAGCAGGAGACTGGATGTATTTGATCATGACAAAGAATGACAGAGCTGGACTTTACAGGGTTAACATCAAAACAAAAGCAGAAGAAATTCTGTTTAATGAAACGGCCGTGAACTTCGCAGCCGGTGATGGAAAGCTGTATGTGTTAAGTGAAGATTACGATATAAATGATGATCATATTTGGGTGAGTGATCGATATTACAGCATCACTGAAATGACATTTGAAGGCAAAGACACTAAATTGCTGAACAAGTTTCCCGTTTATGGGGGAGCTCTTTATCCGGAAAGCTTCACCTATTATGACCAGTATTTTTACATCGTGACCAGCTCATTAAATGACAACATATCCAGAGACATTTCCATCAGCAAATATTCCAAAGACGACTCTTATGAGGGGGTTGTCTATGAGGTGCAGGACCAAAACTCGGAAAGTTTTATTACTTATACAAAAGGTTCAGTGATTGTGATGGAGTCTGTTACAGGAGAAGGGAAGATAAAAAGGGAGTTTAAGCCTGGCAAATAGGTAAGGGCTCTGCCGGATTTGGTTTCTGGCAGAGCTTTTTAGAGGGAAGGATTGGCTTATGAATTGGCAACCGTTCAAGTTGAAAAACATATATTAGCCTGCGGAGAAGAAAGAATCCCGCCTATTGAATGGTAAAATTCTTCTCCAGTTTCAATATTCTCCCATAAGTTTCACCTTTAACAAGAGGCCCTTTTACATTGCCGTAGTTCTCGCCAAGAATGGCCTTTACTTCAGGAGGCTGGATATTGGCTACGCCAGAAATCACTTCCAGAAGGTAATTGCCATATGCAAGCGGGGTGCCGCGATTAGAGAATTGTTCGGTTGTAAAGGATCCGTCTTCTTCGATCACAGTCTTGGTCTGAGCGTGATAGCTATCGTCTGTTAAGCTGAACGAAATAAGGAGTTCAGTACCCGCTGGGAGGTTAGATGTGCCGCTAAAGGTAGCTTTCCGGTCTGCTGAAAGTTCCATTTGTGCGTCCATCTTAGCATAGATGGGGCCTGAGGCAGCCTTCGCTTCTGCTGCTTTCTTGGCTTTTTCGGCTTCTTCCTTCTTGCGTTGTTCCTCCGCTTCAGCTTTTGCTTGAATTCCATTTAGGATCGCTTCTTGTTCGTTTTCTGAAAGGCTAAAGAAAGGCGCCGCTTCTTCAAGCTTACTTTTCAACTCTTCATTTTCCGTTTGCAGCGTCTTGATTTTTTCGGCATCTTCATTCAGCAGATCATTTTGCTGGTTAAGCTTTTCGGAAATTTCCTGATTTCCATCTTTTAAGGCATCTATTTCATTTTGAGAAGGACCCAGTGCCGCTCCAATTGAAAATGAAATCACACCAATCAAGATGGGAATCCAATAATTTTTGGAGGGAAACGCATTTCCGGTGTCTTTTTTAAAAGATAATGTCATTTTACATACCTCTGCTTCCATATTCTAACCATATAATTCTATCAATATAGAAGGATGAGAGGTATATGAAAATTATGGGAAGAAACATGGGGACGGTCCTGCTGTTTCCATAGGTAGAAGGAAAGCTCTGTGGAGAGAAATCTTTACAGGGCTTTTCTTTTTGCCGGATCCCGAATCTGTTCCATCTGCAAGAAACCTGTCCCTTTGCTTTCATCATTCCATCACCTTTATTCCCGATTGCTTATTCATACTCCCCTAGTTCTTCAACAGAAATATCATAAAGTGCAGCTAACTGTTCCATTCTTACTGTACAGGGAAAATATCGATCATTTTCCCATGCGGATATCATATAAACACTTACTCCGATTATTTTTGCTGCCTCTTTTTGGGTTAAGTTACGGGCCAATCGTTTCATTCTTAATTTGTGACCTATAGCTGGATACATATGAAAACCTCTTAAGATGATATTTATAGGTATATTTTACTAATTAATAATAATTATAGTAGTTCTAATGCCACTTAATTATGGAGGTTTTCGCCAAGGAAAATGGTGTTTATTAGTTTGTTTCTTTCAGTATTATAACTCTAGGCATATTCTTACACCGTTGTAATTCAAGTCAGGGGTACTAGCTGCGTCCTTTTGACAGCCTAAAAAAAGCCCTCTTAACCAGGAAGAAATTGATTAATTAAAGCGGGAAATTCTCACATTCAATTGAATTACCATATATTTGAGAAAACCAAATTATAGGCAGAAGATGACGGGCGAAAAGTTCCGTTTTTTTCTAGAATGAGCAGCTGTCATTAAGTCAGCTGTTTATCTTTCCAGCTTGGGAATTTAATGAGGATTTGGCTAATAAGAAGAAAATTCACGTTCGAAATCTCCATTTTATGTAAATTTGTATATATACCAATTTTTGCTATAATCAACAATGTGAAAGAAGAATGAAACCTGATGATTAACTTCCTTCATAGACACCGGAAAAGAGGTGCGAATTTGAAACGTTTTTTGATTTTCTTAATCCTGCTTTTTGCACTTTCCGGCTGCACTCAAAAAAGCGAAGAAGGAATTCGAACTGAAATATATGCAGCAGGAACAACCTATTTAGAATCTATGCAGAAAAGCGTGGAAGAACTGGACCAATCTCCATCAAAGAGTGTTGTATCAAATTCAGATCACTTTAAGGATGTATGTACAAAAAAATTTGATTACAGCAAGCTCTCAAGCAAAGAAACAAAGTTTGTTGATAGAGTCGGAGATTTAAGAATAGCTTATGAACACGTGGTAGACAGCCGCAATTCTAAATATAAAGACAGTTTCAATGAAGAAGCAGCATTAAGCGAATTTAATAGTTTATCACAAAAATTTATAAATAATTATAAAGTAGATAAATAGAGTAAGATTATTGCGAGTTAAGAGCAAAGGTCCAGCCAGAGCCGCCTCTTCCTGCATCGGAAATCAACGGGCAGAATTCATAAACCAAAAATAACAAACTTTGAAAAAAGAGCCTAAATGAAAGAAGGCGAATCACATAGAAGTTCAGCAGAAAATTGATAAATTTAATGAGCTATTAGAAGATATGAAGCAATTTATCCAGCCTAAAAGAGAAAAAACCGTGTTTTCCATAGGCGGAAGAGGGCATTATGAAAATCCCATCAGTGATGTAATGGCTTTCTATTTGGATCCAAGTGAAGAGCATAATTTTGGGACACTTTTCATATCAAGTTTCTTAACAGTGTTAGGGAAGAGCTTAGAGATTATTGAAGAGAGCCCTATCGAAAAGATAGAACGTGAAGCAGTAACTCTCTCCGGGAACCGTATCGATATTGTTGCTGCAAGCGAGAATTGGGTTCTTGTGATCGAAAATAAAATATATCACTCTCTGCTTAATCCATTAGATGACTATGAATTATATGTAAAGGCGAAATACCCTAATAAAGACCATATACTGGTTGTGCTATCGTTAAATGGTTTATCCGGCATTCCTGGCAATTGGAATAACATCTTGTATCAAGAACTGATAGAAGAAATTAAAAAACAGGCTGGGCCTTTCATGTTCACCACCAGTAATGCCAAATGGTCCTTTTTCTTAAGGGACTTTATATTGAATTTAGAAGAATTAATAGGAGAACAAAAAGTGGACAAACAATTAATGGATTTTGCGCAAAAAAACTATAGCAGAATGCTCGAGCTCCTTGAGATTAAAGAACAATATATTGATTCCTTAAGAAGGATGTTTTCATCAGTTTTATTAGAGACCACAGGCAGCGCTGTGCTGGATAAGGTTCATAACTGGTCAAAAAGAACAGCTATACGATTCTATTGTCCCGATAAATGGGGAGAGAAAACAAACCTTGTTTTAGTGGTGCTTCCCCAAGGTGATTTCAAAATTTATTATTATGTATACGGAATTGAAGAACAACATCATGAGGCTGAAAATAAAAGATTGATAATGAATGATTATAACCATTGGAAGGAAAATAAGGGAACCATATTATGCTATAAATCAGAAAAAAGATTTGATATGGAAGGTGCAAAAGAAGAATTTACATTTGCGGCACAGCATCTGAACCATTACTTTTCCTCTTAGGAAACAGTTATTTCTATTATCAAAGTCAAAACTTCAGGAGGAGATTCGAAAATGAAATGAAAATTATATTTAGCAGCGATATGTTAGTTATTCCTTTTGTATTCTCCACAGTAAATGCCGAAGCAGCATCTGCAAAGGTCTAGTAGGATGGAACAGAATTGAAAAAGGGACAAATAGGCAGAGTGACGATGCTGAAAACCGGGTTCTCTATCTTTAAGTTAGAAGATGGGAAAATGGTTCCAGCCCGTTATGTGAAAAAGGGTGGAGTATTCCGCGTTTATGGAATCTGCCGTGATGACTACACAACGAATTATGCTTTGGAAGCCAACCTGTTTGCCTATAGAAGCAGCCACCGAATGGATGGCAGCAACGAATATTTTCAAAAGAATTTATTCTATGAGACACCTTCTAAAGCTAAGCTGGAGTTAGTTAAGCAAGTAAATAACTAAATTGGTAGCCAGCTGCTCAGCTGGCTATTTTGTTGAAGTTGCAGTATTGACAGGCTAATAAGCGTAATAAATAATTTATGTGATAAGAGTATATTTAATCTATCTCTTAAGACCGGAAATCCAGGCTGGGGGCTTGAACTTTGGATATACAGCTAATTGGACTAGTAATTCTCACGTTAATCATTCATTTAATTGATACTTTGGCATATTCCGTTCGCCTTAATTCTGTTAAGAGCGGAAAATTTGCACTCTCCATTTCATTGTTTAATATCTTTGTGCTGTTATCAAGAACGGCAAACATGTTTCAGGCACCTTTAATCGGCGGTTTAATCGGCGCGAGTATTGCTGCTGGACAGGACTCGCTTCCTGATATCAGGCTGGTCATTTTTTCCTCTACAGCTGGTACGCTGCTAGGTATAGTATGTATTCCTACTTTTCTAAGGATTTTTTCTAAAGCTGTTGATAAGCTTGAGATTACTGGATCTGTGCCGTCTATAGTAGCAGAGTCCCTGAAGATAAATACGATAAAGCGAATAGTTAAGAGCACCACAAGTCCTCGAAGAAGAATGCTTTTTAGCATCAGATACAAGCAGATACCCAAGCGTTTCCTGCTCCTGAATACAATTATAACCGCCATCTATACGATTGGTGTTTTGTCTGCTTATTATGCAGCCTCTTTTGTTCCTGAAGAACACCGGCTGGCTGCATCTGCATCTTCCGGTATGATAAATGGTGTTGCCACAGTTCTATTAACATTATTGGTTGATCCGCAGTCAGCTATTATTACAGATCAGGCACTTAGACAAAAGCGGCCATATGGAGATGTGAAAGCACTTGTTATTTTGCTTATTGGTACAAAGTTGCTGGGAACTTTAATTGCACAGATATTTGTATTACCAGCTGCAAAAATTATTGCGGGCTTCTATAGTTAGGAATTTGCCAGCGAATTGAATGATTATGGATCCGGAGTCTTTTTTCAGCAGAAAATATTCGAAAGTTGGAATAAATAAAGAAGTATTCTGTGAAGCACATGCCCAATTCTTCGAAAGTATTATTGGTTAAATGTGACTACACTTACCATTGATGCTGAAAAGCTGGGAGTAACCCCTATGGAAATAATCAATGCTCTTGCTGATAATAGTATTGAGGCACGACCGGTGTGGAAGCCGCTGCATCTGCAGCCATTATTTAAAGGAGCAGGATATTTTTCACACACTTCCACAAAAAGTGTTTCTGAATAACTCTTTAATACTGGAATCTGTCTCCCATCAGGTTCAAATCTTACAGAAAAACAGCAGGAACGAGTCATTGAAAGTGTATTAGGTGTCTGTCAGAGCCAATTGAAGTTTGTTTTGCAAAAGAGATGATGATAGAGGCTTAATAGTTAATTGTTTAACATTCTAGCTATTAAGAAAGCAAAAGAGCTCAGCTGAAGGCAACTCAGCTGAGCTTTTTTGACTCTTGAATTTGAAAATAGTGGAAAATAACACATTAATAATTAATAATCATATATAATACAAATGTACTAGAAAAGGAGGTTGGATTCGTGAAAAAAGCACTAACATTCCTACTTATTACCATGGTGTTACTGGGATTAGTTCATTCCTCGGCAAGCGCAGCGGGAGAATGCAATTCCTACAGAGAAGCCACAAGGATATGGTGGGATGGCGTGGAACTGAAAAAGGGCCAAATCGGCAGGCTGAATATCGAGAAGGATACACTCTTATTCAAGCTGGATGGCAATAAAAGAATCACTTCCAGAACTCTAAAAAAAGGGGAGTTCTACCGGATATATGCCTTTAAGCCAGGAATGCTAAGCGTCGGTGGCGGGTATTATGTGGATCGTGATGCGCGGGTGACTTATGAAACGCCAAGTAAAGCAAAATTAAAAGGAGCGGAATGTATACATAATCGTTTTGTAAATTTGGGCTCGCAGATACATAATACGATTGCTATTACTGGTGCGGCGGGCTATGCGCCGGATGGGACAGCTCTCATGTATGTGCTGCTGCAGGGGGAGCCGGCCAAATTTGTGGCGATTGATATCGTCAGAAATAAAGTATGGGATGAAAAGACGTTAAATGGCGCTACCAGTGCATGGGCTATTTCTGCAGACACTAGCGGGAATGTCTGGATTGGCGGTACACCGAATGGGCATTTATACCACTATAACTCTAAGACAAAAACGTTATCAGACAAGGGAAGGGCAGCCGCAAAAGGTACATCCATCCATGACCTTGAAGCAGCGGGTGCTGGAGTTGTTTTTGGAAGCAGTTCTCCCAATGGCGGTGTTTTCAAATATGAAACCGGCAAAGGATTCACAGACCTGGGACAGGTTTTATCCGGAAAAACATTAGCGAGGAGCCTGGCATATAACGAAGAAAACAATACATTATTTGCCGGGGTCGGGGCAAAAGCCCAGCTGGTTGCATGGAATCTAACTACTAATAAGAAGCAGAGCATCCTTCCGGGTAAATATCAGGGTGAAACATCTGTTTACGATTTAGATGAAGAAAATGGCCTGCTTTTTGCCAAGCTGGAGCCGAGCAAAAAGATCCTTGTCTTTGACAGCCGCACTTTTGCCTTTAAAGAGGAAATTCCGGCAAGCTCCCGTGGAGTTTCCCAGGTTAACGCGGATGAGGACTCTGTCTACTATTCACATGGCTATGCTCTTCGCAAGTATAACCTGAGCAGCGGTAAGACCAGCAGCATACCGGGAACACTCAAAGGAACCGAAGCTGTTTCGATTGATTTGATTGATTTGAAGCATAAAGATTACCCGGGCGGCTCAGTGATTGCCCTTTTAGGGAATTCAGGCACTTATTTATTGTACAACACCGCTAAGAATGAACTGCAGATTAATAAGCTGAATCTGCCAAACCAGTCCATTCCGATCTACAACATAGAGCGGGGACCCCGGGGACAGATAATTTCAAATGGTTTTGTCTCAGGGCAGGTTAGTACATACAATCCGCAGACCAAGGAAACGAAAGAGCTTTTAAAAATAGGCCAGGCTGAATCGATGGCAACATTAAATGACAAGCTGTATCTGGGGGTTTACCCGGGAGCTGATGTTTATGAATACGATCCATCACAGCCTGTTTCCGGCGGAAAGCTGCCTCCGCTCTTTAGTATAGGCAACGGGCAGGATCGCATTGTGGCAATGGCTGCTGATGAAACAACCAGGAGTCTGTTCATGGGAACTCATCCGAAAAACGGCGAAACCGGCGGAGCATTGGCAGTATACAATCCGGCTTCAAATAGCAAAACGATCCGGAGGAATATAGTTCCTGAACAAAGTGTTGTATCCCTCGCGTCAAGCGGCGGCTATATTTACGGAGGAACCACTATCTTCAGCAATGGCAAAAATGAATCGCAGAAAACAGCTGTATTCTTCCGTTTAAACAGCAAGAATCCGAACGGAAAAATCGAACAAATACCGCTTCCGCTAACAAAGCCAAGAATGATTCATAGCCTGGCTGCTGCTCCTGATGGCACGATTTGGGGATTATCGGACGGAAACTTGTTTGCTTACGATCCAAGGACGAAAAAAACAAAAACAATGAACATCACCCCAGCCACGAGCGGCCGATTCAAAAATGGAACACTTGTGATTGGAAAAGACGGCATGGTATATGGGACTGTTGAGGAAAACCTGTTTATGGCGAATCCGAAGACGATGAAAAAGACGATATATACGGGTGCAGCTGCTTCTGATATCACGATGGATAACAGCGGGAATGTATATTTTAAAGATGGCGCTGAGCTGTGGATGTTTAGGTGATTGGTTTATAAAGCTTAATTACTTCAGAGTGCGGCCATTCATGAACGGAGTATTATAATAGATTGTATTATTCATAGAACAAGGCAGCTGGATTATTTGCCAGCTGCCTTGTCTATGTATCTACTTCACTTTTTTCATCATAAATTTGTAATCTTCATTTCCGTCTAAATAGCCAGTTATGTATCCATTATTATATTTACCGGCTAAATCTACCGTTACATAAGATCCTGGCTTCTGTATCCAAGAACCGGCTTTAATTTCGATAGATTTTGTTCTTATATCATACGTGTTGGATGTTGTAAAAACACCTGAAGGTACTCCTGGGTTTTCATCAACAGCATAGAAATGGAACTCTCCTGTTCTTCCATTTAGAACTAATGTAACGCCTGTCAGTCCCTGCCCGGCTGTATATGTCCCCTGATAAGTGCCAAAAAGAGGAGCATTTTCTTTTTTCACTTGAGAAAGCTTAGCTTTAGAAGGAGTTTGATACCTAACCCGCTTGTCCCGGTCAATATAATACCCGCCGCCGACCCCTAGCATGCCAGGTTTGAAATTATAGATGCGGTAAGTTTCCCCAGGCAAAAGATTGCGTTCAAATACTCTCTGGTTGCCTTCTAGCTTAAAAAGGATTGTTTCTTCCAGCACAGCCAATCTGCCAATTTGACCAAGCTTCAATTCTACTCCATCCCAGAAAACTTTGGCTTCTGCCTTGTTTGCATTCGGCGCAAAAAGACTGAATCCTATTGCTAAGGTGAGTGTAAGTATAATAGCTTTTACTCTGTTCATGTGTCTTCCTCCCTATTAAAATGGTTTAATTAGTTGATTATACAGCAAATGGATTTAATGGTAAATATTTTATTAGTTCCAAATTCCTATTAAAATATATTTGTACCTATCTATGTCTAATTGACTATCAATAGGAATATAAATACAGATGCTGAAATAATTAGATTCTTCACCAATAATTCTCATATTCTGCTATAATAGGAAAGTCATAATATGTAAATTAAGGAGGATTTTTGGTGCATAAAGGAATTAAATCTATTACTTTTGTCATAATTTTGGCTTTCGTGCTTAGCAGTTTTTCTTCCAGTTCTTTTGCGCAGAGTCAAAATGAAAATATTGCTGGTTCCCCGGTGCTGACATCAAGCCAGATGGGGGATTTTGTTTTGATGCATAATCCATCTCCATTGCTGCAGGGAGTATCGATCTATCAGCTTGCTGAATATTATTTGAACATTGGACGGATTGAGGGAATTCGCGGTGATATTGCGTTTGCCCAGGCGATTAAAGAGACCGGTTACTTTAAATTTGGCGGAGATGTCATTCCTGAACAGAATAATTATGCAGGTATTGGCACAACTGGCGGCGGTGTGAAAGGTGCATTCTTTAAGACTGCTGAAGAAGGGGCTCGTGCCCAAATTCAGCATTTAAAGGCATATGCTTCAAAAGAACCGTTAGTTACGGAGAATGTTGATCCTCGTTTTCATCTCGTTACACGGGGAATTGCCCCAAAATGGACAGATCTGAATGGCCGCTGGGCTGTGCCGGGGAAAAATTATGGCCAGGAGATTCTGGAAATCTACAATAATATGGAGAAAATGACCATCCAAATTCCGAATGTTTCATTGCCTTCCAATCATAAGCTGCCGGTAGCGAAACTGGTTCCGCGCAGAAATGTGGCGATGTATACTCCGGATGGCAGGCCGTATAATACACTGCAGAAAGATGTTCATTATCGTGTATACGGGGTAAAGGGAAGCTATTATGATGTAGGCGGGGGCTACCTTGTAAAGGGTGACAGCGGCAAAGTGGGTATCTATATCGGAAGAGTCTACATAAAGGATACAAATATTCCCCTTTATGGTCCGGATCATAAAATCAAACGGTATCTGAAAAGGGGAGAAACCGTCCGCGTATACAGCTATGATAATAAAAGCTATGACGTAGGGGGTGGCTATTACATTAAAAAAGGAAGCAACCAGACCTATTATTTAGGTACAGCCTCACTTAAGCAAAATACCGTTCTTTATGATAAGAGCGGAAAGGCAGTCCGCACGCTTAAAAAGAATGAATCCTACCGTGTATATAAAATAGACAGCAGCAAGCTCGATCTTGGAGGCGGATTTTATATTAACTATGATAAAAAGATGATAGACTATGTGAATTAAAGGAAAAGCCGGCAAACTTTTTGCCGGCTTTCTTTTTATTTCAGCTTAAATTGATGAGGTGTCATGCTTTCATTCAAAGGTGCCAAAGCATAGCCGCGCTTCTTTAATTCCGATAATAGTGACGGCAGAGCCTCTACGGTCGCTTTGCGGTCGTGAATAAGAATAATCGGCGCTTGTCCTTTTGCCTCCTGCATATCCACATAATGAAGTGTGTAGTTCACATAGCTGGAACTGTTAAACTTCCAATCCATGCTGTCCACATTCCAATCCCACATGATGAAATGCTCTTTGGTCATCGCGTTTCTGTAGTTTTGCTTCATATAAGGGATACTGCCATAAGGTGTCCTCATCAGGTTGCTGGTGATGCCGGTTACTTTCTTAATGGTATTTCTGGTTGTATTCATTTCATTAACTGCTGTTGCTGGTGAGCGGTAGAATTTATTTTTATCGTGAGTCACACTATGCGACCCGACCGCGTGTCCATCAGTCACCATACGTTTAACAGCTTTCGGATATGCATTGATGTTGCCATTCACCATAAAGAAGGTGGCCTTGGCATCGTATTGGCTTAGAGTATCCAGCAGTTTATTTGAATAGATGGTCGGTCCGTCATCAATCGTCAGGTAAACGACCTTCATTGGCTGGCTGGTTACGGATGCTGCAGGGATCCATCCTTCCAGTCCCTTTCCTGCAGCAACTTTATACCAGATGTCTCCAGAGCTGCTTGTGAATCCTGAGATGATGCTCACCTTTTGCCCATAGCTGAGTTTTCCTGCTGTTTTGTAATGGGAAGAAGCGCCGCGCCGAATAACAACATTTTCATCTTTCACATACATATTACCAGAGAGAGTTACCTGGTTTGTAATCGTTCCGTCCGCAATCCATCCGCTTTTCCGGCCGTCCACAATCCGATGCCAAATCTCTTTCCCATTAATGACAGTGCTTTGAAGTATTACCTGCTGCCCTTTTTTTAGAGTATAAACAGCTAGCGCATTGGAAGAAGCTCCTCTTTTCACTTGGGTATCAGTCTTCGCGAATACCGTTTTATTAAAATAGTTTCTCGTTCCATTGAACAGCTCCAGATCCTGAAGCTCAGACCAGCCAGTCACATTTCCGTTGGATAAACGAACCCAAATTGCGCCATTTTTATGGGTGAAGGTGTCCATGATTTTCACCATTTCGCCATTCTTCAGACTGCCTGTCTGCTGATAGGATTCGGAAGCTCCTCTTCTGATCAGAGTTTCAGCTGCTGAGCTGGTTACATACTGAACCCGCAGATCCAGTCTCTTAATCCCTGAACCTTTGATCCAGCCGCTTTTTCCGCCATAATTAATATGAAGCCAATGTTCATTTAAGGAATTGGTGATTTCTCCTATGATAATAAATTTCTTGCTCTTAGAAATGAGTGCCTTTGATTGGTATTGATTGCTTGCTCCTGAATGCATAGTGATATCAGCTTGAGCCTCAGCTGCTGGACTAAGATCTGCAGCCATAGTGCTGCCTGTAAATGGCATGAACAGGAAAGCGCAAATTAAGAATAAGATTAGCCGTATTTTCCTCATAGTTATCTCCTTACTATATTCATATAAAAGTATTTTATAGGTAAAATTTACTATATCTAATAAAAAATTACAAATACATAGTCTTTTATTACTAGATAATGAGGAAAAATTGATTGTGGAAGAATCATTTTATAGGTATAATCAGCTTAATTACCAAAGCAGATTACTAGATTTGCTGAGGCATCAATAGGGTGGAGGAAAGAGGAATGAATTTGAAAAAATGGGTATTAAGTATTCCGTTTGTACTAGTGCTAATGTTCGGATTTAATGTCGATGCAGAAGCAGCTGAAGCGCCAATCGGTGTAAAATGGGGAAATTCCATCTTAATTAAAGGTCAAATCGGAAAAGTAACCATCTTAAAAGATACAGATCTTGTAAAAGAAGAAAAAGGGAAGCTTAGTGTAATCCGCAAGCTTAAAAAAGGAAGCGAATTCCGCGTCTATTCCTATAAAGACCGTGATGGCGGAATTTACGGTCTAGGCGGCGGTGCTTTTGTAAAGAAAACGGCTTCTGTTAAATATGAGACGCCTTCCCAGACAAAAAAGAACCAGATTGCACGCCTGAGTATGTTCCAGGACGGCTTCCTGGCATCTGCTAAGAAAGGAATCCTCAAAGGCCAGCCGATTGCAGTAGGCGGATATGAAGATCTGTATGATGTGTATGATTATTATGGCATGTATCCAACTTGGGAAGGCTATATAGATGGCGGATTAGGCAGACAATTTGGAGATGACAGCAATTACCTTTATTACACGAGCGGAGAAAATGATTCAGAACTGACTGCTATTGATTGGTGGAACGATAACCTTGTTTTCCTTACACCTTACATCATAAAAAAGACAGTAGGATCGCCGGCATCAGAGGGCATAAGCGAAATGGACGGAAATTGGTATATGTATTATGATTGCGGTTATTATGATCTTTACTTCTTCTTTGAAGGTGGAAACCGATCCAACCTGGATTTTGTAAGACTTAAATAATAGGAAAAAGGAGAGCGTGAGAGCTCTCCTTTTTTATTCCATCACAATAATCGGCTTCTTATCAGGTTTCAGCCACTGCAGAATTTTTGCCATTTCCTTTTCCTCAATAGCGACACAGCCTAAAGTGTAAGCAGTGCCGGAAGTTCTGATATGCAAAAAGATAGCGCTGCCTTCTCCCTTAATAATGGGATCTTCATTATATCTAATAACAACCCCATATTTATAAAGAGGATGATTCATTCTTTCGAAAGATTTCCATCGCGTATTCGGATTTCCGGAGTATGTGATCCATTTGTTATAATCCGCTGATGAAGCATCATCGATCCAGTAATCATTAGACGTTACAGCCTTAAAAGGATAGCTCAAGCCTGAGGGCTTCGGTCCCCAGCCAAAAGAGGTTCCAAGCCTATAGGTTCCATAAGGAGTCCTGGCATCTCCTTCTTTGGTTTTTCCCATGCCTTCTTTTCCGATCACTGCTGAAATAGGGGATGAAGCCTGCACCCATTTTCCATTTTGTTTTTGATAGGTTTGCAGAGTGGCAGCTGTCTTCACAGATGATTTCTTCACGATAATCATCTGCTGTGCCTCATTTTTCAGCTGTGTATCTTTCTGGTAGACACATGCCACGATCTGCAGCTTGGCTTTAGAAGGAGTCTGGTAGCTGATCAGGGTATCACGCTTTACATACAATCCGCCTCCCACACTTAAAAGCCCCGGTTTAAAGGCGTATACCCGGTAAACCTCTCCTGCTTTTAAAGTGCGGCTGTAGCCCAGCTGATCTCCATTTAACTTATAGAGCGGCGCATCCTTAAGGACCGTGATTCTGCCGATTTGTCCCGGCCGGAGCTCAGTGCCATCCCACCAGACCTTTGTGCCGGTTCTGATATCACTGCAGTCTATATCTGCAGCCTGAGCGGGATTGCCGTATAGCAGAGCGGCCATTCCGAACAGAACCAGCAATAGCTTCACATATTTTGACATATATTCACCTCATTTTAGTCATAATCATACACGAAGAACCATACATAGGCATCTATCATTTGGCGTATTCAATATATTTTTAGGCATCTTTTCCTGCATTTTTATCCTCACACAAACATATGCATAACAGTAGGAATCAGGTTATAAGCAGGAGGTTTGATGATGAAGATAGGCAAATTACTAGTTATGTTTTCCCTTGCAATGGCTTTACTGCTGTTCTCCAATCAGGAGGCTCAGGCGGGATCTGCCCCAATCGGTGTAAAGTGGGATAACTCCATTCTTATTCAGGGCCAAATAGGAAGGGTCACCATTCTTCAGGATACCGCTCTTTACAAATATGAAAAAGGCAAATTAATGACGATAAAAACTCTCAGAAAGGGAAATATTTATCGGGTATATTCTTATAAGGTTCAAAATGGCGGTGTATATGGATTAGGCGGAGGGGCTTTTGTCAAAAAATCCTCATCTATCAAATACGAGACACCTTCTAAGACCAAGCGCAGCCAGCTTGCCAGAATTGTATTTTTTGATGAAGGAGATTTTCTGAAGCTGGCCAAACAAGGCATTATGAAGGGGCAGCCGTTTTCACTTAAACATGATGATTTGAATGATGTATATGATCACTTCGGAAACACTCCATCATGGGAAGGGTATTATGAGGGAGGATATGGCAGGCAATTTGGGAACTATATATATTTCACTGGATGGGAAGATGATCCGGAATTTACAGCATTCATGTGGGCTAATGATGGTTTGACGCCTTTAACACCCTATATAATAAAAAATACAGTTGGAAAGCCATCCTGGGAAGGCATCAGCGAAATGGATGGACATTGGATGATGTATTATTATCTTGGCTATTATGAGGTTTATTTTTCATTTGCCGGAGATAATCGCTCGGATTTGTCTGGTATTTTGCTGAAGCGGAGTTACAGATAGCAGGATTATTTTTGATAAAAAACAAAAGGAGATGCCCCGCAGCATCTCCTTTCCCAATTTACGGATTAACTAATTTCAATTTCTCTTTCGATGGCGTCTTATACTTCACAAAACCATCGATCTTCGTTACAAAATACCCTCCGCCAACGCTGTACTGCCCGCCAAATCCTCCATCATATCCATAGACACGATAGGTTTCTCCGGCTTTTAGAACTCGAACGGCTTTAAGTTTCCCATCAGCGCGTGTCCATAGATTAATCGACTTTTCAACGGTCAATTTCCCAATTTGCCCTTTTTTCAGAACCATGCCTTCCCAGTGGACAACTGGAATATCTTGATCCTCTTCCTTCGGTTCTTCAGGAGCTGGCTCCTCCGCCAATTCAGGCTTCATAAATGTCCAGAACAGGTCTGCCACCGCTTTATAGCCTTCTTCACTCAGATGCACATCCTGAGGGTTCGGAAGGTAGCCGATATCGGCAGCGATGGTTTGGGCAGTGGAGATATAAGCAGAGCCGGATGCTTCCGCGATCTTCTCAATGATTGTGTTCAGCACAGCCAGGGATTGATTAAGCACCGGCTGATACTGGGCCGGAAGATGTGGCAATGGATTGTAATAACCCATTATGTATATCTGTGCAGTCGGGTTAATGGCTTTAATCGCTAAAATGGTATCCGTCAAATTCTGCTGGACACCCGCCATCGCTTTTTGTATTTCAGCTTCATCAAATGTAACCGCTCCGGTTGTGCGGTCAATCTTAAGCTGGCGAAGAAGGTCATTGGCACCGGCGTTTAATGTGATATGAGTCGCTTTCTTAAGCTCGGCCTGAATTCCGGCATTATTGCCAATCGTGACATTATTCCGGATATCCGCGAGGACCTGTCCGGAAGTATAGCCGGACTCTGCATAATTCTTGACAAATCCTTTTAATACACCAGCATCTTTAAAGCTGGCTGCGATATAGTCGGGATACCCCTTCCCATTCGCACCAAATGGGGTCCGGCCGGCTGCTAATGAATCACCGAGCGCTACATAATAAACATTCCTGCTGCTCTCCCAGAAAGCTGAGGCCGGACTGGCCAATCCTAAAATAAGAACGGAAACAAGACAGATCTTTGTTAAAAGCTTTACCAATTAAAATCCTCCTTTTTGAAAAAATGGAATATATAACTATGTTACTAGACTTTTAGGACTATAACTATAGATTCCGTAATTGAAATTCCGACAAAGTCCGAAGAAATTAGTCATAAAAACCCGAGTAAAACCATCTAAATGGGAAAGTGGTCATAACTATGAATAGCGGTGAAAGCACAGATAAGTCAATAGTCATCGAAGGGCTGCAAGAAAAACAAGCAATAGATGGAGTATTTGCTATTAATATAGGAGAAATATTACTGTGAAAAATGGGGTTGGAACATTCAGATAAATAGGAAAGGCATTTACAAAGCCCCCAGACATTTCGTTTGGGGGCCATACTATAAAGAGCATTATCACTTTCAATCAAACGTTTGATTAAATTCCGCTTTGAACGTTGAACATTAATAATTTTAAAGAACTGGAAGTTAAAATTTATATTAATATATTTCAATTTTCTAAAAATAACAAAAAATATCCTTCCGTTCCCGAATAAATTTTGGCATAATAGTTAAAAAGAATTAATATAAAAAAGTAAATAGAGGGGGGTACTGTGTATGACTTTTGATGATACGATAATTTGTACGGGTTATTCTCGATTGCCTGATGGAATGACTGCTAAAAATCTTTATGGTGTCATGGGTGTTGGATTTGAGGTTGACCCAAAAACGGATTGTATTTTAAATGCTTCTAGTACCTTTGTCACAAATATGTGTACTGATTTTATTAAAAGTATTTTTACTGGCCACGATTTAAAAGAAGGTATTGAAGGCCCAATTGAAAGATTTGAAAGAAGGTATTTTGGTCTGGGAAAGAAAGCGATTGTAGCTGCAATGCGGGATGCATACAATCAATATTCTATTTATAAGTCAATGAATGTTCCAGTATAAAAATTTTAAAAATGGCTATTGATTTACATGAAATAATCTGTATAATTAAAATATATAGAATAATTAAACAATTTAATTTTTTCAGCGAGCCTAAAGTTCGGTGGATAGGCAGCCCCTATTCATACAAAGGATTTTAAGACCAAGCTGTTCGAAAATACCCTTTTTGTAAGGTGTATTTCGACATGGCTTGGTCTTTTATATTTTTATACGAAAAGGAGTGAAGGTGAATGAGTTCAAATCCATCAAGAATAATTAGGAGTATGCAGGAGACAGAGTTAAATGGATATGATCATTTAGTTGTCTCGTCAACCTATAACCTAAAGTATCTTTTAGGAGCTAATTTTGATACTGGGGAACGGATGACTGTGCTGCTTTTAACACCGGGGAAAAAGACAAAACTTTTTATACACCAAATGTTCTCCGATCAAATCCCTGAATTAAATGGGATTGAAATCGTGTTCTACAGTGATGATATGGATCCTGTAAAAACATTAGCTTCCCATTTTTTAAATAAGGAAAGGTTAGGAATTGATCAGGCGTGGCTCTGTTCCTACTTTATTGATTTATTAAAGCATCTTCCAGAAATAAATTTCGAGAAAAGTACGATTGTAGAAAAGTTAAGAGAAATAAAAGATGCACAAGAAATTGATACACTTCGCCAATCCGCAAAGATTGCCGATGCTGTTATGTATCAAATTCTTCAGCTGCAGCATTTCCCCTGTACTGAGCGGGATGTTGCGGCAACCATTAGGAGCTTCTTCGCTGAGAACGGTGTAAATGAATTATCTTTCAAGCCGATCATTGGCTTTGGAAAAAATTCTGCGAACCCTCATCATACGATTTCTGATCAAGTCTGTCAGCTGGACCAGCCAATCTTAATTGATATGGGAGGACTATTTAAGAATTACTGCTCCGATATCACGAGAACCTTTTATTTGGGCAGGAGAGATAATAAATTTGAGGACATATACAAAATCGTTCATGATACACAGCTGCAAGCAATCGATAAGATCAAACCAGGCATTACTTTTTCAGAAATTGACATACTTGTGAGGAGTTCATTTGAGAAGTGGGGATATGAAGAAAATTTTATCCATAGAACAGGGCATGGGATTGGACTTGAGCTGCATGAAGGTGTATCAATCCATAAAAATAATCATGATTTAGTTGTGCCGGGAATGGCTTTTAGTATCGAACCAGGGCTATACTTTCCGAATCAATTTGGAATTCGGATTGAAGATATAGTGGTTGTTACAGATAATGGCTGTGAAGTGCTGAACAATAGTTCCAAGGAGGTGCAATATTTGGAGTTAATCGGAGTTTAATAGGTTGTATGATTCACATTAATTGATAAAAGGGAGGAATATTAGAATGAATAAAAAAAGCTGGTTTTCGATTTTGTTTGTTATGATGTTCATTTTCTCTGCTTTTCTAGCTGGCTGTTCCTATGAAAAACCCGCCAGCAATAATCCAGGTTCCGCAGGATCTGATGATGGAGATGCTGGCGCTGCAAGGGATGAAATTAAGGTCGGTCTGGATGTGGATGCAGGCACGATGGACCCCCGGCTATCAAAAGATACATCTGCCAAAAGGGTTTCCGAGTTAGTCTATGATGGACTCATTCGACTATCGGCTAATCTGGAGCCTGAACCTGGGCTTGCAGAGAAATGGGAAAGTCCTGATCCAACAACCTGGATTTTTAGCCTTCGCCAAGATGTAACCTTTCATGATGGTGAACCATTCACGGCAGAAGACGTAAAGTATACGTTTGATAGTTTAATTGATCCAGATTTTCAGGCACCCTACGCCTCACTTTATGAGCCGATAAAGTCTGTTGAAGTAGTAGACGATTATCAAGTGAAATTTATTTTAAAAGAGCCATCCGCCCCCCTATTAAGCTATTTGGACATTGGGATTGTACCTAAACATATTGGTGAAAAGAATGATAATACATTATCCAATAATCCAATCGGGACAGGTCCTTATAAGATGGTGAAGTGGGATAAGAACAGCAAAATATCATTTGAAGCAAATGAAAAATACTGGGGTGGCTCACCTAAGACAAACAAGTTAACCTACTTTATTATTCCTGATAACTCCACTCGTGTTGCCTCATTAGAATCAGGAGACATTGATATCGTGCATTCTCCTCTATCCCCTCAGGATATCAAAAGAATAAAAGAAAATGATCAATTTGAAGTTATTGAAACAGAAGGACTTGGATTTACTTATTTGAACTTTAATCAAAAACACCCCATATTATCTGACCTAAAAGTGCGCCAGGCAATTGCTCATTTGGTCAACAAAGAGGTTATCTCTTCTGATATTTATCAGGGAATGGATACACCTGGTAAGTCACCGCTTATCCCGGCTTCATGGGCATATGATGAGTCCATTTCCGGCTTTTCTTACGATCCGGCTAAAGCGGCAGCGTTATTTAAAGAAGCTGGCTGGGAAGATAGCGATGGCGATAGCATTTTGGACAAAAATGGAGAAAAATTAAAAATTACTCTCTCCACTCATAGTGAAGATCCAAACCGTATGCAGGCAGTTGAATATCTGCAAAACGAATTCACTAAAAATGGGGTAGAAACTGAAGTGAAAACTAGTGAATGGCCAACTTTCAGTACAGGTCTGACGGAAGGGAACTTCGATATTGCATTAGTTGGATGGCTAAACCTGGTTGATCCGGATCGATCTTTCTATAACCCTTTCCATACAAATGGAGGAAGCAACTACGGTAAATACAGTAATGCAACGGTTGACGACTTAATTGAGAAGGGAAGAACTACCCTGGAACAGGCTGAACGTAAATCCTTCTATCAGGAAGCTGCAAAGATTGTTACAGAAGAAGTAGCATATGATGTCCTATTGTACCAAGGCTATATTGCTATGTATAACAAGAACCTTAAAGGCTTTACTGAGCATCCGGCGGGCAGTTTCTATGGACTTAAAGATGCTGAAATAACAAATTAAGGAAGACTGAAGCAGGGAAGGGGAGGTTTCCCTCCTCTTGCCTTAAAGTCAGGAGTGATTTAAATGGCAACATTTATTGTAAAGAGGTTCTTTCAATTTATTCCTGTATTATTAGGAATTTCCATATTAGTCTTCTTCTTGCTGCATCTTATTCCTGGTGACCCTGCCCTTACCCTGCTCGGGCAAGATGCAACAAAAGAGGATCTTGAACGATTGAGAAATGTTCTTGGGTTAAATGAGCCTCTTTATATTCAGTTAATGGTTTTTCTTAAAAATCTATTTCAAGGAGACTTAGGAATCTCTATTTTTCAAGACACCCCTGTTATTACACTGATTTCCACCCATCTCCCTGCTACTCTGGAGCTTGCAGTTGTAGCTATGATCATAGCACTTTTAATTGCGATTCCACTAGGCATCATATCTGCGGTAAAACAATTTTCCTGGCTTGATTATGGCAGCATGTTTTTTGCACAGATTGGTGTATCGATGCCGGTTTTCTGGATGGGACTATTATTGATAATTGGCTTTTCTGTAAATTTGAATATCCTCCCTTCATTTGGAAGAGGAGAGCCGCTATTAGATGCTTTTGTGCAAACAATTCAGACCGGAAACCTCTTCTATTTAGTCGATAGTTTACAGCATATTATTCTTCCTGCCTTCACCTTGGGCGTAATGAGCGCTGCACTCATTACCCGAATGGTCAGATCAGCCATGCTTGAAGTATTGAAAGAAGATTATATCCGAACAGCCGAGGCAAAAGGAGTTAGAGGTATTGTTGTCATCATGAAACATGCTTTTCGCAATGCCTTAATTCCGGTAGTGACCATTGTAGGCCTTCAGTTTGGAAATTTACTTGGCGGTGCCATTGTCACGGAGACCGTATTTGCTTGGCCGGGAATCGGCCGGCTAGTCATTACGGCGATCAGCCAGAGGGATTTCCCGGTGGTTCAAGGCTGTGTCTTAATGATTGCGCTTATTTTCGCTTTAATTAACTTGATTGTGGATATTTTGTACGCCATTATCAATCCAAAAATTCAACAAGGATAAGGAGGGAGATGATGGAACTTTCGAAACAATACCAAACAGAGAACCAAACAGGAACTCTCCCCAAGAAAGGCTTTGACTTTAAAGACTTTTTCCAGCTGATCACCCAGAGTAAGTCTGTTTTAATTGGTGGTGCTTTTGTATTAGTGGTTGTGATTTGCGCCATTTTTGCTCCCGTCATTTCTACTCATGATCCGTATGAAATGAATATGAGCGAACGGCTGCTGACACCAATGGAGGATGGACATATTTTAGGAACCGACCAGTATGGCCGGGATTTGTTTTCCAGAATCATTTACGGGGCAAGGGTCTCTCTTGAAGTGGGATTAGTTTCAGTGGTGCTGGCCATGGTTATTGGTGTTACGCTCGGCTTGATATCTGGATATTACGGAGGCTGGGTTGATACGCTGATTATGCGCGTCGTGGATATTTTCCTTTCATTTCCTGTATTGCTCTTAGCCATTGCACTAGTTGCGGCTCTCGGCCCAGGTATAGAAAATGTGATTTTGGCCCTCGGCTTTGTATACTGGACCAATTATGCGAGGATTGTACGGGCAAATGTCCTGGCTATTAAGGAAGAGGAATATATTCAGGCGGCAAAGACGATTGGTTCGAATGATTTTCGCATCATCTTTTTAAATATTTTGCCCAATTGCCTGGCTCCGATTGTCGTTGTAGCCACACTTGGGCTCGGGACCGCTATTGTTTCTGAAGCAACACTAAGCTTTCTTGGTCTTGGCATTCAGCCGCCGGAATCCAGCTGGGGCTGGACACTGGCATTTGGGATGAAATTTATCAGGGAAGCCCCGCATTTATCAGTCTATCCAGGTTTAGCGATCATGTTTACAGTATTAGGCTTTAATTTATTGGGAGACGGAATTAGGGATTTAACCGATTCGAAATTAAAAAGGAATTAATTAAAGGAGGAATTATCATGACAGTTACATCTACACGCGAATATAAAGAGGTTGTTGTTACACATTTATCTAATGGAACACCGCTTTCCTTGCCAATCCATACCATTCAAGGGGTAAAAGAGGGACCGGTTCTTGGTGTTTCTGCCCTTGTACATGGTGATGAAATCATTGGTGCGGAAATCATCAGGCGAGTATATAACCGCTTAGATGAATCAGAGATATCGGGTACGATTAAGCTGCTTCCTGTTGCCAATCCGCTGGCATTTGAAAGCATGACTAGAAATACACCTCTTGATATGAATAATTTGAACAGGGTGTTTCCAGGAAACAAAAACGGCTGGGTAACAGAACAGCTTGCAAATTCGATGGTGGAAAACTTTTTAGATCATATTGATGTCTATATTGATCTGCATGCTGGCGGTGCAACTCCGGTTGTTGATTATGTATACATTCAAAATAATGAAGAATTATCACGGGCATTTAACTTTCCGATTTTATACCGTCCTTCGCATCCATATGAAGGCACTACAGCGACTTATACATTAGAAAAAGGCATCCCAAGCATTACGGTCGAGGTAGGAGGAGGACCTAACCACGATAAAGACATTGAAAGAGGTGTAGAAGGGATTTTCAATGTGATGCGGAAGTTGAAAATGATACCCGGTGAGGTCGCACCTCCTCCAAAACAAAAGGTTATGACTGAAATTACCATTATTCGTCCGAAGCACGGCGGAATCATGGTGCCGGAATTTGACTTTAGTGCTGTAGGCACTGTCATCGAAGGAAATCAGGTTTTGGCAAGAACTTATAACCCAAGAACATTTGAAGAGCTGGAAGTCATTCGGGCCCCATTCCAGAATAATGTGGTGATTTTAACAAGAGGCCTCTTTAATAAAGTAAGTCCGGGAGATTATGGATTTATGCTTGGTAATCTGGATAGTGCGGAGGAAGAATAATGAGAACTGAAACGGTCCATTTCGAGTCCTTGGACCACAAATTGTCACAGGTATATACGCAAATTGTACTGGGGATGGATGATTTTTATCGGAAAAACCTCCCATCCTGCTCAGAAGCTTCACTTGATCAAGAAGGATTAGTACCGATTAACTTAACCAGAGAAAGACCAAATTCCTACAGCAGCTGGAATGAGATTTTTGTAGATTTAGAGAGTTTAAGAAGCAGCTATTCATCTATACAATCCGAGGTTCGCAGAAACTATATGCAGCAGCAAATCGGTTCACTTCTAAGGCTGGCAAGATGGCGGAGCGGTGAAGAGATTCCTTTCAGGGAGAATGTTAGAGGTCTGTTATATGTAAACGAAAATCCCTTTTCGGAGACAGAAAGAACAGAGATTCATCAAAGACTCGAATCTTTATTAATCCAAAAGGGATTTTTAGGAACGCTGAAAGAGAAAGTGAAAAAGTGGGAACAAGCACAGCATGTTCCTTCACAACAGGTGGAATCTGTATTAAAAGATTTGCTTTCTCAAGGAAAAGAACGTGTCGTTCAAAAAATGTTTAAAGAGATGGAAGATGTGGAGGTAACTCCAGTGGTCGTGAACGGTGTGCCGTATAGTGCCTATTGTGACTATGTTGGCGGGAAAATGTATATAAATGGCGATCTGTCCTATACCTATGAATCTTTAAAACATTTAGTCACGCATGAATCCTTTCCGGGCCATACTACACATATGCGAATAAGAGAATTAGGTCTTCAATCGGGTGATATCCCGCTTGATGCCGGGTTAGTCATCACCAATACAGCAAGCAGTTCCGTATTTGAGGGGATTGGTGATAATGGGATCGATTTCATTGATTGGACGGATTCCCTGGATGATGAAATCTACAAAGTCTATCAGGAAATCAAATCGATCTCTGGAATAAATGCTGCACATATGATCCATGCAGAGGGGAAGCCAGATGAAGAAGTTTCTGCATTCTTAAGAGACTTTGCATTTGGTGAAGAAAATTGGATTCATTCCAGGCTCCGCTTTTTCAAACATACATTAAGAGCTCCGTTTATTTATTCTTACTGGAGAGGAAATGAAGCGGTAAAAGAGACCTATAAGAGGCTGTCTGAGGATAGAAAACCAGTTTTCTATGAGTTTCTTTATAAAAATATGTTATCTGCAGATACAGTTAAACAATTCAGATAGGATGTGACAGGATGGAACTAACTAGATCAGAAGAGTTATTTACAAGAGCGGTAAAATCAGTGCCAGGAGGGGTGCACTCGAATTCCCGTTTTCGCAATCCACACCCCATCTATTACCAAAAAGCAGAGGGGGCTTATCTGACTGACGTGGACGGCAATCGATATATTGATTGCATTATGGGGAACGGGGCGGTCATTCTTGGTCACAATGATCCGGATTTCAATGAACGGATGCAATTCTATAGTACTTCAGGAATCGTGACTGGTGTGGAGACAGAACTTAGTGTTAAAACGGCTGAAAAGTTTTTATCCATGGTTCCGACAGCTGAACAAATCCGTTATACCAATACAGGAACAGAAGCGGTTATGCATGCCATGGCTATGTCCAGAACGTACACACAAAAACCGGATATTGCTGTAATTGAAGGAGCATATAACGGCTGGCACGATGCTGTATTTGTCAGTACCTGGCCTGATCTTCAAAAGGCAGGTGACAAGTCAGAGCCAAAGTCACTTCCAGGTGCATCGGGGCTAATTGAGGATGTAGTAAAAAGTACTCTCGTCCTTCCATTTAACGATCTGGAAACGGCTGAACGCCTGCTGACAGAAAATAAACACCGGATTGCAGCATTAATTATCGAACCAACTATGATAGATATTGGTTATATCCCGGCCAAAAAAGATTACTTGCAAGGGCTAAGAATGATCTGTGATCAATTAAATATTGTCCTGGTGTTTGATGAATTATTAACCGGGTTTAGAGATTCTCCTGGGGGAGCTCAAGGGTATTACGGAGTGACACCTGATCTTTCTACATTCGGCAAGGCGATTAGCAATGGCTATATGCTGGCGGCCTTGGCTGGAAAAGCATCCATTTTCGAAACGGTCACCCCCGGGAAAGGAACATGTTCTTTTGTGGGGACTTATAATGGCCATCAGGTTTCATTAGCTGCTTCATTGGCCTTTATGGAAATCTATGAAGAAAAACAGGTTTTTCGTACACTGCAAAATAGAACAGAAAAACTGCTGGCTGAATTCACAAAATCAGCAGAAAAATATCAGGTGAAAGCTAGAATGCAAGGAAGAGGCGGTCATTTTCATTGGTACTTCACCGACCAGGAAATAACAGACTATCGCAGTGCTACACATAGTGATAAGGAAAAATATGCTGCGTTTATTGCAGCATTTACACAGAAAGGTGTTTATTGTTCACCAAACTATCTGCTCCACCATGCCATATCAGTAGCGCATTCAGATGAGATTATTCAACAGTTAGTGGAATATATGGATGCAAGCTTGCAGCAAACTGCTGGGGTTAAAGCAGGTTCATAAGGGGGAAAGATTCGTGAATTCGAACATCCTGGAAGTCAAAAATTTAAAAACCACCTTCTCCTCTAGAAAGGCTTCTTTTAACGCAGTCGACGGCATCTCCTTTCATGTCGCGAAAGGGGAGACCCTCGGCATAGTTGGAGAATCAGGCTGCGGAAAAAGTGTAACTTCATTATCCATAATGGGCCTTGTTAAACCTCCTGGAAAAGTATCGGGAGATCAAATTGATTTTAACGGTGTCAACCTCCTGAATTTGCCCAAAAGGGAAATGAGAAATCTTCGCGGCAACAAAATCAGTATGATTTTTCAGGAACCCATGACTTCGCTCAATCCTGTCTACAGTGTAGGAGAACAAATCGGAGAAACGTTAAAAATCCACAAAAAGCTTAAAGGTGAAGAGAGAAGAAGAAAAGTTGTTGATTTATTAAAACAGGTTGGGATCCCTCGGGCGGATGAAATTTATGATAACTACCCGCATCAATTATCAGGGGGAATGCGGCAAAGGGTCATGATTGCCATGGCCATGGCTTGTGATCCTCAGCTGATAATTGCGGATGAACCGACGACTGCTTTGGATGTTACGATTCAAGCACAGATCCTTGAGCTTATGAAGGATCTGCAAACCAAAAAAGGGATGTCCATGATTCTCATCACCCATGACCTTGGTGTTGTATCAGAAGTTTGTGACCGTTTGATTGTTATGTATGCCGGTAAAATTGTAGAAACAGGACCTGTAAAAGAGGTATTGAATAATCCATCCCATCCCTATACAAAAGGCTTACTGGCTTCATTGCCAAAAAAGGGCCATAAAGAAAAACGGTTACATTTTATTCCCGGTCAAGTCCCTGCACCATCCAATTGGGGAAAAGGATGCCGTTTTTCTGATCGCTGTCCATATGCAATGAGCCAATGTGAAACAAGTCTTCCTCCGCTTTTGAAAGTCGGTGAAGCGCAAGAATCTGCCTGTTGGCTTATACCTGATGAAGAGGGGAGTACTAATAATGGCATTATCGAACCTGCAAGATGACTATATTTTAGAAGTGGAAAATGTAAAAAAGTACTTCCCTATAAAAAAGGGGATACTTTCTAAACAGGTAGGCGCTGTGAAAGCAGTTGATAATGTTTCTTTTCAGTTGCGAAGAGGAGAGACCTTAGGGGTTGTAGGCGAAAGCGGCTGTGGAAAATCAACCATGGCCAGACTGATTATCCAGTTATTGAAGGCAACGGAGGGCCGCATTAAGCTTGAAGGAAAAGATCTAACAGCCATCTCAAGGGAAGAACTCCGAGCAACCAGAAGAGATATTCAAATGGTTTTCCAGGATCCCTATGCATCCCTTAATCCAAGATGGACAGTTGAGAAAACGCTATTAGAACCAATGAAGGTATACAATATTGGCTCCAAAAGCGAAAGAAAAGAGAAGGTAGCCGACTTGCTGAACAAAGTAGGCCTTGATCCAAGTTATGCTAAACGCCATCCACATGAATTCAGTGGCGGACAGCGTCAGAGAATCGGAATCGCCAGAGCATTGGTTCTCAATCCAAAAGTGATTATTGCGGATGAACCCGTTTCAGCACTTGATATTTCCGTTCAGGCACAGGTCATTAATCTTATGCAGGATCTTCAGGAACAGTATAATCTCACTTATATGTTCATTACCCATGATTTATCAGTGTGTGAACATATATCCGATCGCGTGGCTGTGATGTATCTTGGGAAAATTGTGGAGCTGGCAAGTAAAGATCAGCTTTTTTCAAATCCCCTCCACCCTTACACGCTAGCGTTAATTTCTGCTGCACCAGAGGTGAATGCAGACCATAAAAGAGAAAGAATCATTCTAAAAGGGGATGTTCCAAGCCCGGCCAATCCTCCATCCGGATGTGCTTTTCACACTAGATGCCCAAGCTGTATGGAAATATGCAAGGCAGAAACACCAGTGCTGACTGAAAAGGAACCAGGACAGTTAGTAGCCTGTCATCTATATCAATAAGGATAGAGGGAGTTTCTATGAGATTATCCATTTCAAAAAAAGAAATTAAGACCAGGCAGAAAAGGTTTTGGGAAAATCTGCAGCAGCAGGACCTGGACTGTGCAATCATTTTTAGCCCCATTGATATATTTTATTTAACCGGTTTCTTTTTTCACCCGACAGAGCGGCCGATCGCCTTTTTTGTGGACTCCAATCAGAAAACCCACTTATTTGTTCCATTTTTAGAAAAAGAACATGCTGAAGAATTTTCTGGTGCTATAAACTTTGTACATTCCTACCCTGAATATCCCGGAATCAAGCATCCGATGGAGTATTTTAAGGGAGATTTAATAGCTGCGGGGTTTCAAGGGAAACGGGTAGGAGCTGATAGCCTTGGGTATGCTTCAGCATCAGGATATAGAGGACCCTCAATTGACCAATTACTGGAGGCTAAGGAGTATCAATCAATAAAGGATATGGTTCCAGCGTTAAGGATGATTAAATCGGACGAAGAGATCGAATTGATTAAAGAGTCCTGCCGCTGGGGAAATCTTGCCCATCGTTTATTGCAAAAATATTCTAAGGCAGGAATAAGTGAGCTGGAAATTACAAGCAGAGCCAGTACAGAATCAACCTTGGCCATGATTGAAACCTTAGGTCCGGAGTACAAACCTCATGGGGAAACAGCCTTTGCCCTGTTTAGAGGGCAGGTCGGGGAGCTGTCAGCTTATCCTCATGCAGTTGCTCAAAATGTGACTTTAAAGAAAGGAGATACATTAGTCACTGCAGCTGCTGCGAGTATATGGGGCTATAAAAGCGAGTTAGAAAGAACTATGTTTGTTGAGGAAGCAAGCAGTGAACAAAAAACATACTTCCAGCATATGTACAATGCACAGGAAGTGGCTTTTCAGCATATCAAACCAGGGAATCCTTTATCATCAGTAGAAGTAGAGGTTCAAAGATATTTTAAAGAGAATAATATTACCGAATTAACTAGACATCACACTGGTCACGCAATCGGCCTGCTTTTTCATGAATCACCTTTTTTTGATTTAGGTGATCACACGATCATGGAGCCGGGTATGGTTTTTACAGTCGAGCCAGGCATATATGTAAACGGGGTAGGAGGTTTCCGCCACTCAGATACAGTACTAGTAACAGAAGACGGAATGGAAATGTTAACATACTATCCAAGGGATTTGGAGTCATTGATTTGCTCTTCGTGACACAACGATTACATCTGTAAACACTTTAATAATAATGCTTTCGATAAAACCAGAAAAAGGGTTTTGTTAAAAAGTCCATCCTAAAGAAATGGATGAATTATAATGAAGAATTTTTTAAGAATGCAGATGAAGATACATGGAAATCATAAGTCAATGAAAGCTTAACAAACAGAGCGGATGAATTATATAGTATTAGAGAATTTAATAAAGAAAAGGATGAGCTGGTAGAATTACATAGCCGGAGGTGAGTTGCAGACATAGAGCAATATAAACTAAAGAAAATGTTTAAAACATAGAAATATGATGTTCAGGTACAGGGAAGTCCTGCACTATGCAAAATTCAGAAAACAGGGGACGGTTCATCCGTCCCCTGTTCGTTTATTAAATACCTGCTCAGAGATACTCTCTAATTATCACTCTACAAACACGCCGCCGGCCAGACCGGATAGGAGCATTACATCTGATACTTTTTCAGCTGAGACGGCTTGATCCTCTGAAGTAGTTCCATCTCCATAAAAGGCATTAAGTGCATCCAAAAACCATTCGGGTCCTTCCGTAATGACGAACTTGCCTGATGAATTGAAGGTATCAATTGCCTGTGACACCATCAAATATTTCTCATCATCTGATAGCTGAACCCAGTCTTCACCGTCTGCTGTTGAAAAATCAGTGTCCGGATAGGAGGCGGCTACCGCGAATGTTTCAGTATCTGTGCTTTCCGTCTCTGTGCTGCCGGAAGTATTTGCAGCTTCTTCATTACTTGATTCTGTCACAGCATCAGTATCTTGTTCAGCTGCCTCATCTGCCGCAATTTCGGCGTCATCCTTATAAGGCTCCCCGTTTTTCGAAATAGCAGAGACAGAAGGGCCATACTCTATTGAATATTCATTCTCGCTTGTAAAGGAAGAAAGTTCAAGGCTTCGGAGATCGCAAGTATAATCTTCTCCGCAATCTAAATCCCCGGCTGCATTACCGGATTCCGTTTCGAGAAATGAGATGATTTTCTCGAAGACTTCCTTTTGCTCTGTATAAGTCATATCATCGTAGGTGTCTTCCACTGTTAAATGAAGATCATAAAGTACATTTGTCCCATCATTTTCAATTTCAGTTACGAACCCAAACGCCAGTATTTCACTGAGCTCCTCTGAAGCTGCCATACGATCGATCATCTCTTCGACCCTTTGTTCATCAGCTGAACAGGCAGATAGAAATAAAATGAATAGTAAAATTAATAGCTTTTTCAATGCTGTCTCCCCCTGAAGTATGTATCTTTAATCTAGGGCTATTACCCTAAATTAATATACTAGACTAGTTACTGGGAATAGTTTGCAAATTATCAATTGGATAAAATTGGATATTGGGCTTGCGTTTTTACAGCGGTATCGTTCAAAAATAGGAAAACGCTGGCGCCTAAACCGTACCAAACGGCTATATTATTGAATTCAATCAAACGTTTGATTGAAAATGAGAGCACCAGTTATAGAGACCGTCGGTTCCTTGAGCCGAATAAATAAAGATTACTGCAGTTCTTAGGAGTCATAAGAGAGAAACACGGGAACCGCCCCTAGTTTCCCGGCTGCCTCACTTTTTCAGATTCCTGTACCACCTTAAGAACTTCACCCGAATTTATTTTAGCAAAGCCATGCTCCGACACTTCCTTAACATTAAAAAGGTGTGTGTTGAGAAGTGATACAATGATTTGGACCAGCTTAATAGTAGTGTCTAGAATGGCAGTGTCGTTTTGGCTGAATTGTTCAAAGTCTGTTTTTTCATCCACAATGCCGGAAAGCTTTTGAACCTGCTGGCTGAAGATGGAATTGAGTGCTTTTAGTTCTCTGGCCATTTTGGCAGATGTCAGGTTCAATTGGTTTAAGTATTGTACCAGAGGCCTCATGCTTTTAATGCATTCATTTACTTCTGACCGAACATTATCAATTTTGTTCATCAGGGTTTTTTCTCGGAATTTCAATATGGCCGCAAATACAGGGGTGCGAAGCAAACCTTGCAGAATACCGGCATTTTCCTCATAAAGATTCACCAAATATTCATCAAACCTGGCGAAGTCCGCCATTAATACAGGTGTATCGAAGCCCTCGCCAAACGAAATCAGGCCATCTGCTTTCTTAATCCCGTAAGTTGGCCGATTATGAATCCGCTCAAAGCATTCGGCAAAAAGTTTCAGCTGGTCCTGGAGCTGGGCGCTGACAGATTGAATCTCGGAAAAATGATGCTGTATTTTTTTCTCCAGTTCTGCTCCGTGGCTTTGCAGGCCTTCTAGTACTTTAACCCTTCCGGCTAACTGATCATTTTTTGACTGTATGCTGGCCGCTGTATTTTTACCAACAGAACTCATGATAAATTTTAAAGGGATCTGCTGATGGAATAGCACATAAGATACCGCTTCAGCCACATCGCCTTTTGATTTGATCTTCAGTTTGTCTTCAGCAAAGCCCTTTAGATCATCTGCCTTGTCGGCGACGAAGTACTTCAGGTCATCGGTTTTATCACCAACAAAATACTTTACATCATCGACTTTATCCTCAACGAAAAATTTGACATCATCCACTTTATCTTCAACAAAATATTTCACATCGTCCATTTTGTCCCCGACAAAGTATTTGACATCATCAAATTTATCACTAACAGAATAACGAATCTCTGATGCTTTAATTTCCGCATCCAATTTTATATCCCGTAACTTATCAAATAACCCCATAACTGAAACTCCTATTCAAAATGTAATACAGCCTGTTTATCCTGCATGAATTGCGTTAAGCCTTCACGGTCCTTATATGGCAAATCGAGGCCCATCGTTCCTATTGTTTTAGTCACAATCTCATTCAGCTCATCATCAGTGTCAGCCAGCTTCATTTGCTGTGTCAGAATCTGAACATTTGCTAATTGTTTATTCAGCTGATCGATAGGGAGGCTGGATAGCTCGCTTACTTTTTGTTTTATTTGTTCATTGAGCTGCGCATAGTACTGTCTCTTTAACTCAAGCTGGTCAGCGAAACCATCCAGGTATTCCACCAGTTTTTGAATTTCCTTTGAATGGTCTATGAAATATACGAGCGAAATGCTGATAACCCCGGTTGTGAGGCCGCTTAAGAATATGGTTAATGCTTCTCCTATGACAGGAAGATCGCCGATGCCTGTGCTTTCAAGCCTTTCTGCCACAAGAGTTCCGGCAAGCACGGCTGCCGCTAAGCTGATCACCTTTGAAATTTCCCGTGCTAATTCTCCCGGTGAAAGGTTTTGGCGGTTAAAAACCAAAAGGTCAAAAATTTGGGTAATACTGCCCCAGAACTCCCTGATCATTTTTACTGCGTGCTTGGCTGTTCCGGTGAAGAAATTAATGATAAACGTTGAAATAGAGGATAGTATTCCTGCCAGCATGCCGTTTGCAAAAGCCGCAATCAGCTCTTTGAACTTCTCCTTCACTGCCTGGAAAGCTTCTTTAAATGCCCCGGCCGCTTCCATTAGAAATTCCTTTAGTGAAAATTTTTCTTTCATTTTCTCCATGATGAAAGGGAACCGCCGGCGGGCAATGATCCAAACTTCAGCCAGGATCAGACCAAGCGTTTGGCGGGCTCCCATTTTCCAGCCTGTATTCAGGGCATCCTTACCGGCGTTAATATAGGTCTTTTTGTCGCTTAAATAAGCTTTCGTAATGGTTTTATTGTACTCTTTCCGGGCTTTCGCGTCGGCTTCCTTCATTTTTTCTGCATTGGCCTGGCTTAAATTTGTCAGCTTGTTTAATTCTTTTCTCTCTTTATCTGTTAAGCTCTCCTGCTTTTTAAGCTGGCTGATTCGAGCTTCGTATTCACCTTGTTTTTTGTTCAAATCAGTCAAGAACTGATCCATTGTTTTTTTGCCTTTTGCCCGGTTAATGGACTGGCTTGTGTGGTTTAGATTGGAGTCGGCAACCGCTAAATCCGCTCCGTTTAAATTTGCCAGGTATACGGCTCGATCATCATGAATTTCTTTTGCCGAAATAGTATGATCCAGGTCATATTTTCCGTTCGGGGCAATCTTCTGTCCTGTATAGGCATCAAAAAGTTTCCCTTCCTTTTTTAATTCGGAAGCTTCTCTGTTTCGATCTATGAAGTTATTGCTGTGGTACTGCTTTTTTACGTTCTTGTCCGAATAATCACCGCGATTTTTGGGATCATAGCGCTTTTTTGCGTCCTCGTCCTTCAAACCATATTGCCTTGCTGTTAATGGCGTGTCCACATTCCCGCCATTCTGGTCTTTAATGATAAAATCGAGCGCAAATGAACGCAGCAGTGTTGTGACAATCATCTTTTCATACTGCTGCATAAGGTTTTGCGAAGGGGGAAGTTCATCACTGAAGGCCGCGTGATTTAATACCTCAATTGCCTGTCCTGCTGACATAGGGAATCTACCTTTCGTATGGGAAATAGTACTTAGCAATAAATTTCTATTATATGAATATATTACTATGTTTTTTGGTGGTTTGGGTTAATTTTATTTAACCCTCTTGAAAATTCGGCAAGGGTAAAGTATGGCATACTTTCTAAAAAAAGAAGTTTCCTGCGTTTCAAGTATTGCAATGACCATTCCCACTCCAGAACCATTAAGGTTTTTCTATAAGGGTCTTAGAATCGACGTCCTTTTACAGAAAAATGACACGAGAGAACCGTCTCCATATTTACTGAAAACATAGAAAATCCTGCAGTCATTTCATCTGCAGGACTTTCATTTCTATTAACTTTAACGGTTCTGAATGCATCTAACCGCCTCAAGTTTTGCCTTGCTCGGTGTTTCATACGTAACTTTTGAATCGCGGTCCACGTAATACCCGCCGCCGACGCTCAGCATTCCAGGTTTAAAAGCATAGATGCGGTAAAATTCGCCTGCTTTTAGGGTTCGGGAAGGCGACTTTTGTTCACCGTTTAATTTAAATAATGTTGTATCTTTCTTTACGATTAACCGTCCGATTTGACCTGGCTTCAGCTCAATGCCATCCCACCAGATTTTTGAAACGCCTTTATAGCGGTCACAGGCATTTGCCGGTGCCGGGAACGAAGCATGCAGACGATAGGAGGCACTTGTAATGCCGTTCCAGTTATAAGGCTGTATTTTTACATAGTATGTGCCTTGCTTCAGATCCCTATCAAGCACGATTGTGTTCCCTGGAGTACTATAATAATCTCCGGTTATCGCATTGCCGTAAGAGTCATAAAGATACATCCAGAATCCGCCCTTAGTGTTATCCAAAGTAATTCTGACATTTCCGTCGCGATTGGTTTTAATTTGATACGTATCCTGATCTATATCTGAATAACTGTTAGAGTTATAGTTTTGACCTGAATTGATTGGCAGTGCCGTTTCAAAAGTCTCATTCGGTTCAAATGTGGATTGATTACGGTTAATGGAACCAGGATAGGTGACTTTTAATTGATATTTTGCACTTGTAATGCCATTCCAGTTATAAGGCTGGATTTTTACAAAATAAGTGCCCTTCTGAACTTGGCGATCTAGAACAATCTTTCCCCCTATAGAGCTGAAATAATCGCCTGTTACAGCACTTCCATTTTCATCGTAGAGATACATCCAATATCCGCCAGTGGTATTTTCTAAGGATATATATACTTCGCCATCTTGGCTGGTTGTAAATTGGTATACATCCTGGTCTATATCCGTTTCACTTACTGACTGATAGATTTCTCCAGATTTTACTTCTAAACTTGTTTCCGCTGTCTCATTGGGCTCAAAAGAAGTGGTATTTCGGTTGATGGATCCGGGATAAGTGGCTTTCAATCTATAATTTGCACTTGTAATGCCATTCCAATTATATGCTTGTATTTTTATATGATAATTTCCTTTTTGAACTTTGCGGTCAAGGACAATCTTTCCTCCGCGGGAGCTAAAATAATCGCCCGTTACGGCACTTCCATTTTCATCGTAAAGATACATCCAGAATCCGCCAGTAGTTTCATCAAGTGTTATATAAACTTCCCCATCTTTATCCGTTGAGAAATAATATGTATCCTCAGCTGCTTCTGATGCTAAAGTTCCTTTCATAGGAACACCAGAGGAAATGCCAGAGCTCTGTGCAAATGTTAGCTGGCCAAAGAAGAAAGCAAAAATAAAAACAAAAAATCCAGTCCCCAAAATACGTTTCATTCTAATAATAACCTCCCCATAAATATAGTAGTGATAGATTAATGCTTCTTAATTCTGTTTTGGTATAGAAAAACTGCCAAAGCACAGAATCTGAGTCTATTATCCTTGGGCCCCCTTTCCTTTATAGTACAAATTTACCACATTATAGCAATGCTTTTAAGAGTATATGTTCCAAATGAGAAAAAATTCTTTAAATTAGCTTTAAGTCAACCTTCCGTTATTTAACTTTTATGTAATGTATTTAAATAAAAACCAAATTATATTAAAAAAGTATTTTTGATCCCATTAAATGTAATTTACAGATATAAAACCAAAGATTTTAAAAGGTATTGCCCTCTGAAAGTACTAACGCAAAAGGGTTTAGAAGCCATACGCGAGTACACAAGTTGTTAAAGAAGACCTATATGATATTTTAGTATAATTTTCCGGTTGTATGAAGGTTTGAAACATTGTAGCCTTGTACAGTGTTAAAAAATATCTTAAGAGAGGTTGTTCAAATGGCTCTCATCATTATATGTGCATTGTTTCTCGTAATCTATGGAATTGTGGAGCAGCGAAAGCACCAGAAGAGGCTTGACTCAATTCCTGTACGTGTAAATGTGAACGGCATACGCGGAAAGTCGACAGTTACCCGTCTGATCACTGGTGTGATTCAAGAGGCGGAATATAAAACAGTTGGCAAAACGACGGGTACTTCAGCCCGCATGATCTACTGGCATACAGATGAAGAAAAACCGATTAAGCGCCGGCCGGAAGGTCCCAATATTGGTGAACAGCGCCGGGTCGTCAAAGAGGTTGCCGAGCTTGGTGCAGAAGCGCTTGTGTGTGAATGTATGGCTGTACAGCCTGATTATCAGCTCACATTTCAAAACAAAATGATTCAGGCCAATATCGGCGTAATTGTGAATGTGCTTGAGGACCATATGGATGTGATGGGTCCTACTCTGGATGAGGTGGCGGAAGCTTTTACAGCAACCATTCCTTATAATGGCCACCTGGTTACGATCGAGAGTAAGTACCTGAACCTTTTCAGGAAAATCGCTGCTGAACGGAACACGAAAGTGATTGTAGCTGACAACTCCAGAATAACAGAGGAATTTCTGCGCGAATTTGATTACATGGTGTTCCCTGATAATGCCTCCCTTGCCCTGGCAGTTGCAGAGGCGCTCGGAATTGATGAAGAAACGGCATTCCGGGGTATGCTGAATGCGCATCCTGACCCGGGGGCAATGAGGATAACCCGTTTTGGCGACGATGCAAATCCTTCATTCTTTGTGAATGGTTTTGCAGCCAATGATGCGTCATCCACATTGAGAATCTGGGAGCGTGTGAGCACGCTGGGGTACAGCACAGAATCGCCAATCGTTATCATGAACTGCCGTGCAGACAGAGTGGATCGCACGGAACAGTTTGCCCGCGATGTTCTTCCTTATATTAAAGCAGAAGTGGTCGTAGCAATTGGTCAGACGACTGATCCCATTACAGATGCTCATGAGGAAGGTAAGCTGGATACAAAAGTGTATTTGGACCTGGAGGATTATACAACAGAAGAAATTATGGCTGAACTTGAACCTTATTTGGAAAACAGAATTGTTTATGGAGTCGGAAATATACATGGTTCAGCAGAACCGCTGATTGATGCCATTAAAGAATTGGTCATAAAAAGAAAAGCAAGTTAAGGGGGAGGGATAAGAATGTTTGGTGCCGATTTATATGTTGCCCTTGTATTGGGTGTAACGCTAAGTCTTATTTTTACAGAAAAAACAGGTGTCTTGCCTGCAGGCCTTGTCGTGCCTGGATATTTAGCACTGGTTTTTAACCAGCCTGTATTTATGGTTGTGGTCTTATTGATTAGTATCTTAACTTATTTAATTGTTACACACGGTATTGGCAGATGGGTGATTTTGTACGGCAGAAGAAAATTTGCTGCCATGCTGATTACAGGGATTTGCCTAAAGCTGATCCTCGATTATTTTTATCCGATTATGCCATTTGAAATCTTTGAATTCCGAGGAATCGGTGTCATTGTTCCGGGATTAATCGCCAACACAATTCAAAAACAAGGAATGCCATTAACACTTGGCAGTACGCTTCTGTTATCCGGTTTAACGTTCGGAATCATGAACGTGTACTACTTGTTCTAGGGAAGTGAATGGAATGAAGCGAACCTTAAACTTTCAGGAAAAACTGCTTATTTTTATCAAAAGAACGAAGTATAAAAATCTTCGCTATATAGCTGTTATTTTGCCGATTCTGGTCATCTTTCTGGTCGCCTCCACCTGGATCGGGAGAACAGATGAAGTGAAAGATGTTGAGCCAAGGAAGAACCAGAAGCTTACGATGACGATGGTTGGGGATGTGATGATGGGCCGCCATGTTGGAGAAGTAACAAAACGGCATGGAGCCGATTATTTATTCCGTCATGTAAAGCCGTATTTTGATGCTTCTGACTATGTGAGCGGGAACTTTGAACACCCAATCTTAAAAAATGATGCGTCTAAATATGAACAAACGGATAAAAGCATTCATCTGTACACAGACATGGATGCCATCCATGCGGTTAAGAATGCCGGCTTTACCGTCATGAACCTTGCCAATAACCACTTGATGGATTACGGGGAAGAAGGGCTTCGCGACACGCTGGATGTGTTTGACCGCTACAACATGGATTATGTCGGCGGTGGAGAAAACCGTAAAGAAGCCAAAGAACATATTAACTATCAGGATGTCAACGGCGTTCGTGTGGCAACGCTTGGATTCACTGATGCATTTGTGGAAGGCACAATCGCTACAAAAGATCGAAACGGTTTGTTGAGCGCAAATCCTGATGTGTTATTTGACATGATTGAAAAAGCAAAAAATGAAGACCATGGAAATGCCGATTTGGTAGTGGTTAATGTTCACTGGGGACAGGAATACGACACGGAAGCTACTCCCCGCCAAAAAGCACTGGCTAAAGCAATGGTCGATGCCGGGGCTGACATTATCATCGGGCATCATCCCCATGTGCTTCAATCGTTTGACGTCTACAAAGATGGAATTATCTTTTACAGCTTAGGCAATTTCGTATTTGACCAGGGGTGGACCCGGACAAAAGATTCTGCGATGGTTCAGTATAACCTCACGGAAGATGGTAAAGCGACAATCGATGTGATTCCTTTGCAAATAGAGGAAGCCGCGCCAAGACTGGCCACTGGCTATTTTGATCAGCTTCGTGTGTACAGACAATTAACAAAAGAAACCGCAGAGAATGTTTATTGGTCCAAGCAGGATAATAAGATCGAAATTATTGCAAATCATAAGCATGTAATTGATCACATGAAAAAACGTCAAAATAAAGAAAACTAATCACTTTTTTAAGGGGGCAGCAGATGAGAAACCGAACTTTTTGGCAGCTGATTGTTTCCGTTTGCCTGTTAACCGGTTGTTCGAATGTGTCCCCTGAAAAAAATCTTCTTGCACCTTACAAAGAAAAACCTGACTCATACTATGGTGTCAGTGCCTCACATCCCATTGCAGTGGATGCAGGGATGGAAATCATGAAAAATGGAGGCAATGCAGCAGATGCTGCCATTGCCATTTCCTACATATTGGGCGTTGTTGAACCGTTCGCGTCAGGAATAGGCGGCGGCGGCGGAATGCTGGTCATTCCTGCTGAAGGTGAACCTGACTTTATTGATTATAGGGAAACCTCTCCTTCAAATTATAACGGCAGCGGAGTCTCCGGTGTTCCCGGGCTGGTCGGCGGGATGGAGGCGATCCATCAAAGATACGCCACTATGGATATGAAAAGACTTATGGATCCGGCCATTGACTATGCGGAAAAAGGGTTTGCGGTTGACCAGGGATTTTCCCATCGGCTGGAGACGGCACGGTACAGGGTGTATTCAGATAGTACCAGCAGCTTCTACCCTAACGGTAAAGCGATACTGCCCGGTGAAATTCTTGTCCAAAAGGATCTGGCAAAAACGCTGAGAACGATTCAGACAGAAGGCAGTGCAGGCTTTTATCAGGGAGAAATTGCAAAGGCGGTCAAAGTGAAGACCGGCATTCCGCTTGATGATTTTAAGCGATATAAAGTGAGGCATTCGGAGCCGGTTCAAGGATCATTTGCCGGCTATGAAGTGTTCACAGCTCCCCCGCCTTTTTCCGGAACAACTCTGCTTCAAATGCTGAAGCTGGCAGAGGAGACCGGTTTGGATTCGCGGAATCAGGCAGAATATATCGACAGGATGGGGGACATCACGAAAACATCCTATGAAGACCGCAGAATTCATATTGGAGACGGTGTGACAGCAGAGGAAATTTCCAACTATATAAGCGATGATCATATTTCATTTCTTCAAAAAGAACTGATTAAAGATAGCGGAAATCTGCAGGCGGAAGAGGAAGAGCACGAAAGCACTACCCACTTTGTTGTCATGGATAAAGAGGGAACAGTGATTTCCGCGACAAACACCTTAAGCAATTATTTCGGTTCCGGAGCCTATACGAATGGTTTCTTTTTAAATGACCAGCTGAAAAATTTCGCAGATGGCGGAATTAATGGGCAAGCACCCAACAAGAGGTCCAGAACTTTTACGGCACCCACCGTCATGATAAGTCCTGAAGAAGTCATCGGCATCGGTTCACCTGGAGGAAACAGAATTCCGCAGATCCTTATGCAGGTGATTTATTCCTATACCAAAGGAGAAGGAGATCTTCAGGAAATTGTAAATCGTGATCGTTTTACATTTGAAAACAGCATAATCCAAACGGAATCTCCATTCCCAAAAGATGTATTGTCAGAGTTAGAGGCCAGAAATTATCAGGTCAACCATAAAGTTTCCCCTATGTTTTATGGGGGGGTTCAGGCGCTCATTATGAGCCAAAAAGAGAAATCAATGTCCGGAGCGGGCGATCCGCGGAGAAGCGGTATTTGGAGAACACAACAAGAAAAGGGGAAATAGAAAAATGAACACAGTAAAAAAAGTAACAGGATGGATTCTGCCAATCGTACTTGTAGGGGCGCTATTAACAACACTTAACACTTTAAAACGTACAGATACTTTAACACCTGAAGAACAGAAAAAAATTGAGCAGTATGAAAATGTATAAGCTTAAAAAGTCATAGAAGTAAGCGGAAACCATCTGCTTGCTTCTTCTTAAAATAAGGAGTTTTTCCATGTTGCGAATAAGTCTATTTAGCATCGTTATCATATTTCTGGTTCTTATCATCAAATCATTGCTGCCCGGCAATACGGGACCTGAAGAATATCGAAGCTTTGCTGAATTGAAAAAATATGAAAAAGAGAATATCGATTACCGGATCAAGATCAACGAACGTAAACCGGAAGTTGCCATTTTTGCGATACATGGAGGCAATATAGAGATCGGAACCGGCGAATTGGCTGAAGATCTTGGTGAAAGGCTTGATGCCAGCACCTATATCTTTGAGGGCCTGAAGCCGAAGGGTAACAGTATCCTCCATATTACATCCACTCTTTATGACGAACCGGCTGCTGTTCAAATGGCTGAGGAAGCTATAACAAGCCTGTCTATTCATGGTTACCGTGAAGTGAATGACGAAAAAGTCTATGTTGGCGGCAGAAATAAGCAGTATAAGCGGCTTGTAAAGGATGCCTTGGAAGATGCAGGATTTGATGTAGAAAATGCTCCTGACCGCCTTGGCGGAACAGGCAAGAAAAATATTGTGAACCGCGGCAAAAAAGGCGGGGGAGTTCAGCTGGAGCTTTCAACCAAGCTGAGGAAAAGCTTCTTTAAAGACCGTGATTTTGCCATGAACAACCGAAAGCAGCAGACAGACAACTATAAAGATTTTTTAAGAGCACTGGAAAAAGCGACAGAGAAATATAAAGAAAAAGAGTTGGATTAAAGAAGACTGCCTGATGAGTATAGGCAGTCTTCTTTGGTTTTTATTGAAAAAGAGAGGCGCTGTCTCCGTAGCTGTGAAACTTCTTTGTGAAAAAAGATGATGATAGATGAGAGATATGTACGCCGGCTCTCTCTGTCGTATTAATGAAATAGCCATTTCCGAGATAGATCCCCATATGGGTAACTCCTGTCCGGGTGCCTGTATTTTCGAAAAATACCAGGTCTCCAGTTTTCGGCTCTGAAATCATATCAAGCCAACTTGAGTAGGATGCCGCAGATTTACGGCTGATTGGCAGATCATGCTGCTTCATTACATAATAAACGAGTCCGCTGCAGTCAAAGCCTTCTTCAGGGCTCTCCTCGCTCCATACATATTCATAGCCTCTAAATGTATAGGCATACTTGATAACATCGGTGGCTTTGTCATAAGCAGCATCCTTTTCAGAATAGAAAGGGAATATCGGTTCATTGTATACCTGCAAAAACTGTCCTTCAAGAATGGTGTCAGACGGAAGTCCATTTAGTTTTTTTACAGCAGCAGCCGACTTATTATATCTTGCTGCAACACTGCTTAATGTTTCCCCTTTTTGAACAACATGTTCCCCTTTAGGTGTAAAGGTTTTAAAGACATAACTATAATCTTTAAACCATTTGTCGGTTACGGACTTTACTTTAACGGCGGAAGATCCGTATCCTGAATGGACAAAATGCTTATCTCCGAGGTAAATTCCGCCCGTCAGCACCTCAGTTACCTTACCAGCTTTATCTTTTTTAACAAAGAAAATCAGATCCCCGGCTTTTGGTGAGTCCGTTTCCATCCCCAGCTTATAAAATCCGTCAATGGTCGTGCGGTCCAAAGGGATCCCTTGCTGTGACAGTGTCCAATAAATTAGCCCGCTGGAATCAAATCCCTTTTCAGGAGACTCTTCTCCCATTTCCTTCTTAAATCCGTCAAACGTTTTGGCAAAGCTCGCAATTTGCCTGCCTCGCTCATACCATTGGTATTGGGCGCTTTTATAAGTGGCAGAATTGATTTGCAGCTTTTGTCCAGGATATAGTTTTTCATCTGGCAATCCATTATGCTTCAAAAGCTGTGTAGGCGATATCTTATATTTGGCAGCAATGGATTTAACCGTATCACTTGATGAAACTGTATGAACTTTACTGGCTGCCTGTGTGCTTGGCATGAAAAAGAAGGCTGTGATCAGCAGGGCGATCACTGCAATTGAGCAGATGCGTATTTTTCTCATGTAGACAACTCCCTGTCCTTGTTGATTAACCTCGTGCTTAATAGTGGTTTGCAATTGCAAAGTAATTCTCCCAGTAGCACGGAACAGCTAAAAGGCTCCTGGTTAGGAAAAGCGAAAGTCTTCATACCTATTAAAATCCTTGCCTCCTTTTTGTATGAAATTTGAATTCAGTGCTATGGTCTTACTAATGTTATCGGAGGTGTCACCTGTATTTTTAGTAGTTATTGGGATATGAGGAAATAAAATCTGAATATATATACGCCTGCATGAGGCAAACAAAGTAGTACTGGGAATTGTCGGGTGAATTAATAGAAGTGAATCAAACCTGCCCATTAACCTGCGGAAAGGATCAAAGAGCAGAAAAATAAGGAAAAATCAGTATTTGGATAGAATAAGACAATTCAATCAAACGTTTGATTGAATTGGGCTTCAGTTTAGGAAATGGAATGAGTGGCTGCATGACAAGAAGGAGTTGAGGCGGAGTGGTGAATCTGCAAGTTGAATTTGCAAATAGCTGCTGGAGGTTTACTAATAGACTAATAGAACTTGCAAATAGAGTCTTAAAATTGCAAATAGGAACTGGAAACCTGCAAATAGAACTGAAAAAGGTATATAAATTCTTCCAATAAGGATTATTTACAATCTGCAATTGGTTAAATACATAACAATCTAGTAAGTTAATAGTCTGAAAAGAATGTATAATTCAAATTAAGGAGGCGATCAGCATGAGTGATAGTACATTAATTCATTACAAAGACATTTTTCAATCAAATTCCAGTATGCTCCTAACTTCCCTTCAGGAATTTCATGAAATGTCTCAAGCGGATCTCGATGACGACAGGCTGCGTGAAAGCTTATCTGGCATCAGCCGGGAGGTGGCCTCGGGAATTGATCGCATTCAGATGAACTTGAACTTTTTACTGAAAAATGTAGAGTGGGATACTTTTAATATAGCTTTTTTTGGAGAAACAAATGCAGGAAAGAGTACTCTGATAGAGGCGCTGACAAGAGGAGACGGATCTTTCATCGGTGATGGCCGCAAAGACTTTACAAAGGTTAAATCCAATTCTTCGTTTGATTCCCTGCAGTTAATGGACTTGCCCGGGATTGAAGGGGACGAACGCAAGTTTATTTCTGAAATCAAGCGGGGTTTGGAGAAAGCTCATGTTGTGTTTTATGTTATAGGCACCAATAAAGAGCCTGAGTCTGAGACGTTAAAAAAGATTTCTTCTTTTCTGCGGGATCAGGCAAAGGTATATTCCATCATTAACGCCAGAGGAAAACCAAGTGCCTACCGCTATCAGAAAGAGCTGGAGTCTGAATCTGTCAGAACAGTTGAGAAAAGGACAAGAGAGAAGTTCCAGGATATTCTTGGCGAGCACTATGTTGACAACTTAATTATCAATGCTCATTTAGGGTATATTTCTGCAGGGACGCCTAAAAGGGAGGATTTTATCCGGGATCAGCAAAAGCTCGAAGAAGTCTTTGGGTGCCTTGAAAAGGGATATGAATTCAGCAATCTTCCCAAGCTGGAGCAACTATTATCTAAACTGTCTCAAAACAGTCTGCAGGAAATGGCTATTTCTAATACTTATAAATACATGAGTACGGTTGAATCTATTATGGGACGTATATTAAGGGGCAAGAAAGAATTTGACCGTGAAATCAGATCCATGCAGGAAAAAACAGATGATGCTGTTTGTAAGGCAGAATTATCAATAGAGAGGTTCCGTGAAAATATCCTGACAAGTGTCCATCTAAGATTGGATTTATTGAAAAGTGAGATTCAGAATACAATTTATGAAAGCATTGACTGCGAATATAGCGAGTCGGTTACTAGACAAATGCTTGAATTAAAGCAGCGTACAGCAGAAACAGAAATACGGCAAATGCTTGACGGGCAGCTGCGGGAACTTCACGAAGAAATAGAAGCTATCTTCACTGAATTGCAAAAAAGGGTAGACCTTGAATTTCAATTTAGAGGCATGGGAAGCACTGAATTCAATATGAAAGAAATCGTAAAAAAATTGGAGATCAATGCCCGCTATATTATGAAGGAAGTTCTGGATGTCGGGCTATCAGCTATTGGACTGATCGCAATGGCTATTAACCCGATTCTGTTGGCTATAGGTGCTCTGGTTACGGTTGTTCGAAAAGCCTGGAACTGGTTTTTTGCAGATAAGACGAAGAGGAAAAGAGAAGCTAAGACTGAAGCGTATAAAGAGATAAATAAGACCATGAAAAAAATTAAAGCTGAGATTACCAGTACCCTTAATAGGGAAATGAAGCTTTTAGAGCGAAGTATGGCAAAGCAGGCAGGAGGCTTTCATCAGTTTATACACCATATAAAACAGCTTAGCCGTGCAATGGATGAGAAAATACGGGATTTATTGATTAGCAAGACGGACATGTCACGTGAACTGGCATCCTTCATCGAGGGAGCGGACCGTGAATTCAGCTATTTTGATTTAAAGCTGAAACGGGCTCTTCTAATTGGTCCTCCCCTGAAGAATCTTCCCATTTATAGACTTCAGGAAATAAATGTTTATGAAACATTAGAGTCATTCATTGGCGGATTACTGGTAAGGGAAGGATATCTTTTAATTCCAAAGAATGAGGAATTTTTGTATCGTGCAGCATCTGCATTATTTGATGATTGCAGGCAAAAGGGCATCTCATTGCCAATAAGAGGTGTAAGGAGACTGAGATTATGACCATTACAGGTTATTTAAATGAGAAACAGGCAGTTTTAAAGAATCTTTCCGGATTAAAACAAAAGCTATTAGGCTTTAATGACATGGAACTTGATTTTGGAAGCCTTGTGCTGAAAATTGATCAATCGATCCAGAATATTGAACAAGATACCTTTGTAATCGCTATGTTTGGTGCTTTTACAGATGGGAAATCCACTATTCTCAAATCCATTGCAAAATTGGACAATATTGAAATTTCACCTGAACCTCTGACAAATGAAGTTACGTTATATCAATTGGATGAGGAAAAATTCGGGAAAGGATTCTCCATTGTGGATACACCTGGTCTTTTCTCTGAACATATGCTTCACACGGAAAAAACGAAAAAATATATATCTGAAGCCAATGTTATCATTTATACCGTTGATTCTGTCAATCCTTTGAAAGCCAGCCATCACCCGACCATTAAATGGCTTCTTAAAGACTTGGGCAAGCTCGATTCCACCATTTTTGTCGTGAACAAAATGGACGCAATTGCAGACTTGGAGGATGAAGCAGACTATTTGCATCACTCCCAAATTAAGAAGGACGTTGTCAAACAAATAATCAGAGAAGAAATTTCCATAGAAGGAGACCCGGCCATAGTCTGTGTGGCTGCCGATCCCTTTGAACAGGGATTGGATTTTTGGGCCGAACAGGAAGAAAACTATCAGAAGCTATCGAGAATGAATAATCTGACCTCTGCCATTGATCAATTTGTTCATGATTCAAAAGAGCAGCTGCTGATAAAATCCGGAATGAGTGTCATTAAAGATGCAATTAATCATTCTGTCACCGAACTCTCCCAAGTAAGAGAACATGTGAAAAAAAACAGAGAACTGCTGAAAAATCAGCTCTTTGAGATTGAAGGAGAGCTCGTTAAATTTGAGAAGGAAATAACGAAAAAGCATCTTAACATAACCGATGAGGTGATTAATATGCGAGAGGACATTCTGGCATACATCGCATCGTCATCAAATATGGAAGATCTGCAGTCAAAGGTTACCGCAAAATTAGGTGATGAAGGATATATTCTAAATAAAAAGATTGAAACAATCATCCAAAAGCATACCGAAAATTTAATGGAAACTCAAAGGGAACTCATCCACAATATTGAAGCATCTATCCATTTTCATGATAAAATTCAGGACCAGCTCCTTCAAATGGGAAACAAGGCCGGAGGAAAACTAATTAAGGCATTATCAGGCACTTCCACTAAAGCCATTTCGCAGACAATCTTAAAAGTTCGGGATATGGCGAAACTGCCCATCAAGTTTAAACCTTGGGGAGCCATCAAATGGGCGAAAGCGCTCAAGACATTTGGGGCGGTCCTGTCGATCGCGCTTGATTCCATAACTGGAATTGCTGATTATGTGAAAGAACAGAAATTCGAGAAAAGGCGAACGGAAATTGCCTCCCAGGTGGAAGATCTTTTCAAAGCTTTTTTAAAGTCATTTACAAAAGAGGAATATATAGCGGCTTACTTTCCCCTATTAAAAATGCAACAGACCTTCCGTATGGAAAAACATGAAGTTCTAAATGCCTTTAATCAAACTTTAAATCGGCTTGACCAGGCGATTATGGAGCTGGAGAATCTGGATGAAATGTGAATAACCAGGGCTGATCATTAATGAAAATGTTATAGCGGACCGCCGGTGTTTTCATCGGCGGTTTTTTGCGGTTTAGACGGTGATTTGCAAATAGAACGGGGCATTCTGCAAATAGAATAAGATGATTTGCAAATAGATCAATATATTTGCAAATAGACACTAGTAACTTGCAAATAGGCCGTGACAGCTCCCTGCCTAACTAAATTAATTATAGAAAACTTTTCCATTTTATAGTTTAATAGAACTAAAAAAGTATAGAGCGGAGAGAGGAAATGAAGAAGTCAGCTTGTTTTTTACTGGCATTCATGCTGTTTTTTCAAAGTATGGGTGCTTTTGAGGCAAAAGCCGCAGGCACGCTTGATTCTTATGTTAAGCCGTCAATTAAAACGTATCCCAATATTTCAATCTATTATGAGAACTTGAGCACTGGAGAGGCGTATTCCTATAATTCTTCTAAAATAAGGCCTGCAGCGAGTACAATAAAGCTTCCGTTAGCTTTGTTTGTTTATGATCTGGCTTCAAGAGGCAAAATTAACTTAAGTGAAAAGCTTACATACCGTTCACATCACTATTACGGGGGAAGCGGTGTCATTCAAAAGGACCGGGTGGGGACTTCATATACCATCCGTGATTTGCTGAAAAAGTGTATCGTCTACTCTGATAATATTGCTTTCATTATGCTGCGCGAAAAAGTTGGTAAAAGCAATTTTATTAATTATGCAAAGTCATTGTGAGGTAAAACGGTTTATCCTGCAGGAATGAATGTCACTACTGCCAACGATTTGTCTGTCTATCTAAAGCGTGTGTGGAATTTTGCTGAAAAGAACCCGCAGTATGGAAATGAGCTATTGAATCTGCTTGCAAATACAGTGTATAAAGAAACAATTGCTCCCGGCCTTGCTTCAAAGAAAGTCGCCCATAAGGTAGGCTACATTCCCAAGGATTTAATCTATAATGATGCTGCTATTATTATGGATGATCAGCCATATATTCTCGTTGTTATGACAACCGGAATTCCAGTAAAAAAAGATGTTAAGTTCATATCTTCGCTGGCAGGCAAAGTGCATACCTATCATATCAATTCATCTGTCAATCTATTTTTGAAGCACCTTGCTGATGCGGAAAGAGCAAGCTCGGCACTTTATAGACAGATCTATGTGGACTATGAAGGAAAAGCAACTGTTAAACCCTATGCGGCCTATAATCAAACCGGAAATAGCCTGATTCAGGCAAAGAAAGCTTATGCTGATTTATCGCAAACCTATAAAAAAGCCTATTCTCCAAAACTTAAGAATATAGAACTTACCAGAGAGCGTGCTATGAACTTTATCGATGGCATAACTGCCGGAGAAAAACTTACCGTGAAGCAGAGGGAACTGGAATCTTACAAGAGGGCAGGGGACCTGGATAAGATGGAAGCCTCTTATCACTCATTGTCTTCACTCATTAAGAGGCAGGCTCAGTATTTATATAAAGTGCATGGAAAGACAACTAGAGACGCGGTTCTTAAGCAGTATAAAGACCCATCGGAAAAAATACTTGAGGAAACCAGGATGGCTGTCACATTGAATATGGTCCTGAATCAGATCAAAGAGGATCTTACTTCGCAAAATCAATCAGGTGCTGAAAAAGGGATATTATATGTTGAGTCAAATCTGTCGAAGGTATCTGATCCTGTTGTAATAAAAGCTTTGCAGAATAAATACAATGATTTAGATGTTCAATAAATGGGTGAATAGTGAATATTAGTTGGAAAAAAAGCTGGTTGCTAGTAGTTCCATATACCTATAATGTGATATCCTAAAAAGGAATTCATTTCTAATTTCTGGAGGTATCCGATGAAAAAAGCCAAAATAGCTGTTATGGTATTAGCTTCCTTCTTACTTTTTTTCGTCTCCATTCCCACTGGCGCAAGCGCCAAGGTAATGTGGGATGGAGCAGAGCTGAAAAAAGGCCAGATTGGAAGATTAACAGTTTTAAAGAACACGGAGTTATACAAGTGGGATGGATCTAAAAAAACTCCGTCCAGAACACTGAAGGCAGGAGAAAATTATAGAATTTATACGTTTCTTCCAGGCAAGCTTGGTTTAGGCGGCGGCTATTATATAGACCGCAATAACAAAGTGAAATATGAAACACCATCCAAGGTGAAGCTTCAGGCATTGGGTGTTAACTTCACGAACAAGAAAATTGGGGATTTCACTTATCCGCAAATAAGCAGTTTAGTGGATAATGCCGCAAAAGAGCGTATTAATGCAATTATTAAGAGCCATTTTGAACAGTCTTATGAAAGTGCTCAAAATCTCGAGGATGAAGAGGAAGAGCATCGATGGGATTATTACTATGACAATGGCTACCACGTGCCAGAAGATGAAGAATGGATGTACAGCTACGATTATGATGTATCTTATAAGGTGAAATATAACGAAAATAACCTTCTGAGCATTTTAGTTTACGATTACATGTACACAGGCGGCGTTCATGGAATGTCAACGGTAACCTCGTATAATTTTGACCTGATCAAGGGTGTTGAGCTGCAGTTAACTGATGTGGCAAAAACCAGCGCCGCAAGAGGCAAGATTAAGAATTATGCCATCACTGATTTGAAAAATCGGGCTGCCAGAGGGGAAATGATTTTCCCTGAGTATTTGGAGGAAATCACAATCAATAATGAGCGTCCTTTCTATTTCACAGGAAGCGGTATTGCCATCAAATTCTTTGAATATGAAGTCGCGCCATATGCTGCCGGTATGCCGGAAGTAAAAGTGCCAAATAAAATTTTCAGATAAGCAAAAGCCCTAATTCAAGTTGTGAATTAGGGCTTTTATGATCATGCCGTATTCGATTCTGCTTCCAGTTTCTTCAGTCGTTTTACCTTTTCAGGCTTTTTGTCCTTAACTTTAGGCACTGTAAGCAAATACTGATTATAAGGCAGAAGCTGTATAACCTTAACCACTCCAATTGTTCCTGACAGGATCAGAGCAAAAACAAATGGAAAATTAACTGTACTCCAAATGCTTTTCGGTGCCAGTGATTGGAATGTTAAAAGAACAAACGGATGGACGAGATAAATGGCCATTGAAAGGCTTCCAACTTTTGAAAGGAATATTTCCAGCCAGCTGATCTTCCTTATATCTTCCCCAATACCCATCATAAAAAGAGTGATAATGGGGATATTAATCATATTAGTCGCCCGGTTTGATGGGATGGATCCGATGATTTTATATTCCACCACAGCCATTACAGTTATAATCGCGGCACCCGCACCTAAGATTTTCTTGTTTTTCTTCGAGAACTGGCTAAGCGGCTCCCAATAATAAGCTAAGAATCCCCCAAAAATAAAGAAGAAGATCCAGCTTGGCAAAAAGGCGCGCTGGCTGAGAATGACCTGCCAGATTCCTTCGAACTGTCCCGGGTTATAGGCTTTTAATGAATATAAATTAACTAGGATTGATCCTGCTAATAAGAAAATCCAGCTCTTTTTTGAACGGAACAGCTGCAGGAGCGGAAACAGCAGGTAAAACTGAAAAACAATTGACATAAAATATAGATGGTAAAAGCTATTGCCGAAAGCAAAGTTGATCAGGAACAGTCTTTTCCCTGATTCAAACGGATTGGCACCTTGAACGAAATACATAAATAGTAGATAGAAAATGCTCCAAAATATAAAAGGTACACCAATTTTCGTAAAACGGCTCACAGCAAATTTTTTTAGAGTAAAGCCTCTTGTCCGGGTCTGGTAGAAGAGCAGAAATCCGCTGATCAGAGCAAAAATAGGTGTACCGAATCGGCTAATTTGATTGATGAAAAGAGTAAGTTCATTATACGTTTCGCCGTTCTCAAAGTAGAAGGAGGCTGAAACGTGAACCAATAGTACCCATATGCAGGCAATAGCCCGCAAATAATGAATCTCTTGGATATGTGCTTTTGATTTGCCCATGACTTTCACATCCTTGCAGTAGTAACAGAATTCATTTACCACTACATCGTATATGAAATACAGGGGCCCGTCCGGAATGTTATCGTACTTTAACCATAAAGTATCGATTTGTTAATAATGCATCCAAAGATAGGGAAATAGTTAAAAAATTTACAGACACTTATATATCAAATGATAATTGAATGTATGATTCTTGAGATGGAGCTTGCTCTTCCTGTTTCCGGTTTTTCGAGCGGCTGCTCACTGCCTCCAAAATAAACAATTTGTCCTGGGGGGTTAATAAACTCCAGCTGCCTGCTTTAATTTTCATTTGAAAAACAACTCCTTTTTATATATTTTCAATCCCAATTTTTAGTTATTACGTATATACCGCCTTTTTATTTGATTAAAACAACAAAAATTCCAACAAATTCTGCGCTGTCATACACAGGTTTTGTTGGAATCCCTCGAAATTATTTAAACAATTCCCCAATTAAATTATTTTTCAGCAGAAATTCAGAAAGCTGAACATCCTTTACAAGCTGATCATACGTTTTTTTACAGGCATTAACGGACACTTTTTCCCCGGTTTTGTTATCTGTGCAAATACCATCCTGGAAAACTCCATTATGTGAAGCAGCATAATCATATGGCCCCGAATAGTACGAGTATGGGGTCGTTTCATAAGCAAAACCGGCAAAGCCTTCTTTTTTGATATCAAGTGATGCCCCGAGATGTGCAAGCGGCTGTTCGGTGCCAATCAGAGATGCAAGAGTAGGGAAGATGTCCAGCTGGCTTCCAATAACCTCATTTTTAACAGCTGCGGTCTGTCCTGGATGGTGAATGATCAGCGGGACATTGAATTGCTCTTTCTGGTTGAAGCTGATGCCGAGAAGCTGGTCAATCTCATCCTTATCTTTTGGAATAGGCCCGTAATGATCTCCATAGACGACAAAGATCGTATCATCCCATATTTGTTCTTCTTTTAATTTTTCAATAAAGTAACCGATTGACTGGTCAAAATAATGCGTAGCCTGCAGATAGTTCCCTGTTAAGGTATCTGTAAATTCTGCAGGGAGATCCAAAGATTGATATTTACCAGGCAAGTCAAATGGCCGATGATTCGTCAGACTGACTATAAAACTGTAAAATGGCCATTCTTCTTCCTTATAGATATCTATCATTTGTTTAAACATGCTTCGATCCGAGACGCCCATTCCGATTACTTCATCTTCTTTAATTTTTAGATGTTCAGTACTGTAGAAGTTATCGAAGCCCTGGTTAGGATAGGCCAATCTCCGGTTCCAGAATTCCGGTGAATTTCCATGGGCAGCGCTCGTTGCGTATCCTTCTTTTTTTAGTACTTGCGGAAGCGAGAGGAAGTTATTTTTTGGATAAGTTTTATAAACACCCATATCTGCAATAGGATATAAAGAATTATTTGCAGCAAATTCAGCATCTGACGTATTGCCTCTCCCAATTTGAAGGTAAATATTCGGATAATAGTGGCTGGTGCTGATGAGTTCATTCAGATGCGGGGTTATTTCCTCACCATTTACTTTTAAGCCGATTGGAAAGTCATTCAGTGATTCAGCCTGCACCACAATAATATTCTTCCCTTTAAACCTTCCGAAATAGGGAGATGATTTTAAAAGATCCTGTTTCCCTTTGAAATAGTCCTTCAAAATCTCCAATTCTGTCTTTTCTTCAGCAGTTATTTCTTTGGCTGCAGCATGGTTATGGTAAGTTCTCGAAAGATCATAGATATGGGCTGGCAGGATACCTGTGAGGGAAACTTTATATTGATCAGAAAAGGTATCCTTCAGCGGATAAAAGGCCGCAAATAAGATAAAAGCAGCGCCTGCAGCAAACATGGCTGATCCAATGAGAGGGTGCCTCAGGTTTCTTTCTTTCCGTGAAAAAACATAAAGAGCCAGAAGAATGGCAGGGATGTCTATCCAATAAAAGAGATCACTAACGTAAACTAGCGATGCAATCGAGTCCTTTACATCTCCGAGCTGATTGGCCTGCTGCACCAGCTGGATATGAAGAATGGCATCATAATAACGTTCGTACAGTACATCTGCATATAAAAGAAACGAGAGAAGCAGGTAAACAATAAAGGCCAGAACGGTCTGGACTCTTTTTTTTCTGAAAAAAATCAATCCTGAGACTGCAGCCCCGAGACCGCCAGAAGATAATAATATCAGTTTCTTATGCGGGTTAAGCTCCAATTCATAGATAAAGTAAAAGGTTTTAAACGCCCAGCATAAGCTGAAAAAACCTGTCAGCAAAGCTAAAGACAGGAGGGCCGGATAATGCTTCTTTATTAACTTCATGTTCCCCACCCTCAAACGCTTTTTACAAAATCTTAACACTTAATTAACATAAAATTAATAAAAATAATCTGACAGCGTTCGTGCAGGATTTGTCGAATGGGAATTTTAAACCTCTTTTACAAACTATCAAACAAATCTTAATAGTTTTAATATATAATATTTTTGTAATAATAAACTTTAAATTCAGGAGGTTTATAATGAGGATTTGGAAAAAGGGCTGTATTGCCGTGGTATCCGCCATGGTTATTTCATCCGGGTTCAGCGGGTCATTTGCGGTTAAGGCAGAAGGGAATACAGACGCAAATACAAAAAAAATCACTATTCTTCATACCAATGATTCTCATGGCCGTGCTGTTGAAGGCGAATATGATGGGATGGGATTTGCCAAACTATCCACTCTAGTAAAGCAATATGAAAGTAAAAATCCCAATACATTGCTTTTAGATGCTGGTGATACCCTGCACGGGACCACTTTTGCCACGCTGAGCAAGGGAGAAAGCATTGTTAATGTGATGAATAAAGTTGGCTATGATGGCATGGCTGCGGGAAACCATGATTTCAACTATGGCTATGAAAGATTAATAGAGCTGAAAGACAAAATGCTGTTTCCGCTCTTAAGCGCGAATGTTCGCAAGCAGGATGGGAATCTCCTTCTGAAGCCTTATGAAATAAAAGAGGTTGACGGTTTGAAACTGGGGATCTTTGGACTGTCGACACCAGAGACTCATTATAAAACACATCCAAAAAATGTTGAAGGCTTATCTTTCACTGATCCGGTAAAAGAGGCACAGGCGATGGTGGCGGAATTGAAAGCTCAAAACGTTGATATGATAATTGCGGTAACACATTTGGGAATTGATGAGTCCAGTACAGATACTTCCATTAAAGTGGCAAAGGGTGCCCCTGGGATTGATCTGATTGTTGATGGGCACAGCCACTCTAAGCTCGTTGAAGGCCTGGAGGGTGAAAATGATACACTGATTGTAAGTGCTGGGGAGTACACAAAAAATCTTGGCGTGGTGGAACTGACCTTTGAGAATAATGAACTGAAGGGCAAAACAGCCGGTTTAATTACAAAAGAACAAACTGCAGCCGTTGAAGAAGATCCGGCTGTTAAAGAAGTAATCGATGAAATTCAGACAGCTCAAGAAGAGATTCTGTCTGAAGTCATTGGTGAAACGGCTGTAAAACTCGATGGAGAACGTGAACAAGTCCGTGCAGGAGAGACAAATCTCGGCAACTTGATTACCGATGCGATGGTGGACATGACGGGTGCAGATATGGCTATTACCAACGGCGGCGGAATTCGTGCCTCAATCGCTGAAGGGGAAATTACAAAAGGCGATGTTATTACAGTACTGCCTTTTGGTAACTATATTGTCACAAAAAAGCTGTCAGGTTCCCAAATTAAAGCAGGAATTGAGAATGGTGTGAATTCATATCCTGACGCTAAAGGAGCCTTCCCGCATGTTTCAGGTTTGACTTTTGTTATTGATGCATCTAAAGAAGCTGGAAATCGGGTACAGGACATGAAGATCAAAGGTGTGCCTGTCGATATGAACAAAGAATATCTCGTTGCCACAAATGACTTCATGGCAAGCGGCGGTGACGAGTATACCTCATTCAAAGACAGTGCGATTGTCAATGAATTTCCTGCACTCGATGAAGCACTTATTGCCTATATTCAAAAAATCGGCACTGTAAATACCAAAGTTGAAGGCCGTATTACAGCAAAAGCTCCTGAAGATCCTAAAGAAGATGACAATAAGCCTGCACCTAAGGTTTATTGGGATGGCGTACTGATGAACAAAGGCCAAATCGGCCGCATTACCGTTCAAAAGCCTATTAACCTATGGAAACGTACAGCTGACAACAAGCTTCAGTTTGTACGTGTGCTAAAGCCTGGTCAGGCTTACCGTGTCTACAACTATGACTACAATTTCTTCGGCCAGTACGGAGTCGGGTCCGGACATTACATTACCAATATGAAAGGGTTTGTGAAGTACGAAACTCCGTCTAAAAAGAAACTCGAAGAATTGAATGGAAAATAAACGATGAGGAAGCTGCCAAATAAGGCAGTTTCTTTTTTTATAGTAGTATATACCTATTTTACAAAATAAGGGTTCCGCTTGTAATATTTTTGTAATATTATTGAAACATAAGTAATAAAGGAGTGGGGTTATGAAAAAGACTTTGATTTCAGGCATGATTATGGCCGCTGGTTTTTTTGGTATTATGGGGGATTCTGAGACAGCCTCAGCAGCCTCTAAGGATACAAGACCATCAGTGATTTGGGATGATGCGAGATTAGTAGAAGGTCAAATTGGCAAGGTGACTATTCTGAAAGATACAAGCAGGCTGATTAAAGAAAGCAATGGCAGTTTCAAGCCATCCGGCACGTTCAAAAATGGAAATACATATAGGGTATATTCCTATGAAAAAATCAATGGCGTCTATTTTTATGGCGTAGGTGCAGGTGTTTATGTAAAGAACTCTTCTGATGTCTTTTACAAAACTCCTTCGGTTCTAAAGAAACGGCAAATGGCTGATCTGGTCATGATAAAACCAGACATCCTTACAGATGCGGCGGACGGAAAGCTGAAAGGGCAGGATTTCATTATTAACAAGAATACGATTGACGATGTAAAGAGCAAGCTGGGAGAGCCAACGGATGAAGGACTATTCGAAGGCTCAAGATATTATCAGTACGGAAAGAAATATGTTTATTTTACTGAACTGCCGGACGGAAAAGAAATATTCACTTCCAAGTATTTAGTTGACTCTGTAACCGATATCTCGCCTCTTTATGTACTAAATAGGCTCGGTACCGGATCCCTTATAAGAGAAGGATTTTTTGAAGATGACCAGACCTGGAAACTAATCTATAAAATGGGAGACAACCTTGTATACTTTGTTTTCGGTGTAGAGACAGGCAGAGAAAGACTAATATATATAAACCTGCAGAAGCAGAATTAGTTCGAATGGGAAAAGTGCCATCAGCGGCACTTTTCTTTTTGCTTGTGAGCAATTGACTAATTTCTAGAAATTTCGACTCTATACTGGCAATTATTACAATCTCTTATATAATAAAAGAAAGTTCATTAACGGGGGAAGAAACAGCCATGTTTTATCATGTTCAGCTTATAAAAGGAATTCTAAGTCCAAATACATACCTTTATCAATTGACAAAAGCAGAGAAAATTACCGGGCTTTATATAAGATTCCTGCTGCTCATGGCTGCCGGAGCCATTCTATATCTGGCGGCAGCATATACAGGATATGGCATGGATATTGTATCGAATGAAATATCAAATGTATCCCAGCAGGAATTGGAAACGAAAAAGCTATTTTTAGGCATTGGGAAAGTAGTATGGGGAATCGTTTTTTCTCTGCTGATCTTTTTTGTCCCAGCCATTTTTTATTGGACTGTAATGGATACGGAATTTGCGAAACTGCTGGTTATGCAGCTATTTGTGTTAGCTGTTTTATTAATAGAAAAAGCGTTAACGCTAGTTCTTCAGATTAGCTTTGGTCTTGAGAGAGTGTCCTCGCCTTTCAGTTTGGGCGTAATGGTGCAATATTTGACAGATAACCGTTTGCTTATTCAACTGGCTGGCACCATCACACTTTTTCAAATTTGGGTAATTTTCTTCCAATATATGAATCTTAAAGCATTTTCGCCGCGAAGCCCCAAATGGATCCTGCTGATTGTGATAATCGTTAATCTGGTTGGATGGATCATGACATCTACCATTTACTATCTTGAATTTGAGAAACTTATATAATGGCGGTGTTATTGTGAAAAGAGCTTGGGTGCTTAGAATCCTGGTTGTGTGTATAGGAATCTTTATTGCTGCAAATCTTTATTTGGCCTTAAAGCCAGGAAGCAAAGTGGATAAGACAGCATACATAGATAAATGGCAGGCCGTTTCGAAGGAGAACCTTATAGATTCCTTTTCGAAAAAAGGTGTGGTATCACCTGCGGAAGAATACCAGGTCTATTATGATGAGCGGCAGGGGGTTTTTAATCAGTTTTTGGTTAAAGAGGGAGATGCGATTACACCTGGAACGGGTTTGTTTGAATATCAGCCTGAAGACCTTGATGCCGAAAAAGAAAGACTGAATGCAGAAGCAGAAAAGCTTGAAAACCAAATAGAGGACTTAGAAGGTCATATTGATGATATGGAAACATATAAAAGAACGCTTATTTTTGCTGAAGAAGAGAAAGACAGCGAAACAGCGGTGACTTCCAGCCTTGATAGAGACATCTATGAAAAGGAGCTGCAGGTCAGCCTGCTGGAACGGGAGCTTGAAATGACTGAAAACCAGCTGGATTACCTGGAAGATCAGACAGGCAGTGTAACCGTTCAGAGCAATTTCTCAGGAACAATCAGTGAGATTGACCGCTCCCTTGAAAATCCTATTATTACGATTACTTCAGATGCTTCACTAATTAATGGTGAACTAACATTAGATGAGAGAATGGAAACTTCTGTTGGCCTTAAAGTACTTGTCTCAGCAAAGGACTTTAAAGGAGAAGGAACCATTATTAACCTGGCATCCCTTCCAAAGAGCGGAGTTTCTCTGAATAAGGAAAGCACTTATCCGTTCTCGGTTCAGTTAAATGAGGACGCATCAGAGATCTTAAAGGGGACCCCGGTTCAGATCGAAATTGTTACAGATGAGATTGAAGGGGCAGTAACAGTACCCTCCAAAGTGATAAAAAAAGACAAAAATGCTTCCTCTTTGTGGGTGATCTCAAATACCGGGAAGCTTGAGAGAAGAAATATAGAGACCGGACTGCAGGTAAATGGGAGAACCGAAATTAAAGATGGCCTCGAAAAGGGCGAATGGATTGTAATGGACAAAGGCATTCATAAAGATTTTGATGGAACAGAAGCAGCAACCTCCTTCAAAACCAAACATTTAAGCAAAAAACAGATCAGCAGCCTGAAAAATAAGACAAAATGGAAATATATATTAAAAGGATTTGTATCCCGATAATTGGACAACCCCTGGGCTGAATAGCCCGGGGTTTTATTTGTGTGCCAGGCATGTTCATTAACTTGGCGGTGAAAGTCCGCTATGGGCGTTGGGATATGCGAACCATTAGCTGA
>NZ_JBQCMZ010000004.1:0-274824 GCF_051964675.1 Cytobacillus sp. SAFR-174
GCTAATGGTTCGCATATCCCAACGCCCATAGCGGACTTTCACCGCCAAGTTAATGAACATGCCTGGCACACAAAAAGGGGTTCGGAATGAGACTATTCCGAACCCCTTTTGTCTACAAACTGAAAGCTTGGGACATCCCAAGCTTTTTATTATTAAATATGCTGTTCTTTTTCAATTAAAGCCCCAGTTAACTTTATTTGAATCGGATACCACCCAATATGGAATAAAATATGTACAATGATTGCAGAAAAAATGCCAGCCTCCAAAAACGCCCAGCCAGTAAAAACCCCAACCCATATATTTCCAACAATAGTATAGACATACATTGATGGTTTAGGTTCCGATGATACCATCTTAATTGAAGGTATATGTACTAGGGAAAAAAGTATACTTGATATACCAATAGCAATGACCACAGCAGTAAAATTTAGCGGTTCAATAATAAATTGTAATAGCCATAAAATTAAACTCATTATTCCCCAACGGAAAATAATTTCTTCAACAAATCCTCCATAAAAAGTCCGACTTAAAATTCCCATACTATAGTAATGTTTTTCAATAGCAATGTAGTCTTTATTTGAAATAGTTTTCACTAAGTAAAAATAATATATCAATATATTTCCAAATGAACAAATCACACCAAAAACAAGTCCAAATTTTAAAATTAAACTCACATTAAATTCAGTTGTAAGAATACTTACTTTTGGTACTACAAAAGCTCCCATTGCACCAAATAATCCAACTATTATAAAGTGAGCAATCAAGCGCTCTTTATCTGAAATATCATCATTATTTGGCATCCTTTTCTCAGTTTGAAACATAAAATATATGCCTGGTAAACAAATAGCAACAGATAATGAAAACAACCCCCAAAACAACAAATTCTCCCCCTCTTATTAAAGATAACTGCTCCGTTAATTGAATAACTGAATTTTTCAGTCTTCAAGTTTATTTTACTATATAATGCTAAAAATCTTGAGTTTTCTCAGAACATCTTTAAAGTAGCACTTCAAATAACAAGTAAAATAGCACCCTAATTCTCACGAAGACATTATCCATTGTCAAGACGTTATTTAGGGTGCTATTTGCTATGTTATTTTATTGTATTAACTTATAAAACGTTGAAAAATCAACAAAAATAACCAATCTAATTACTGTGCTAAAAGCTATACTAAATCATATGCCAATTACATTATTTCTCCACGAAAACTGAACTACTTAGCCATTAGCGGGAGAACTATTTTTACGCTGCCTTATCGTCTTTTCTAATATCTTTTAAATAATACTTATCTGAAGTAAAGAACTCGTTTTTCAGCTGTTTAACCTCTTTGCTTAGAAGGAGGACAGCCACGATGTTCGGTATCAAGATCATGGCAAGTGCCAGATCAAGGAACTGCCAGATGGTTTGCGCTGCACCCACTGAGCCAAGAACAATGGCAGCAATGTAAACGACTTTGATGGCTTTTCCGGCAAAAGAGCCAAATAGAAACTCGGCCATTTTAGAACCATAAAAGACGACTACGATGATTGTGGAAACCACAAAGAATACGAGTGATACAGCAACAAGAATACCTCCGAAGGAACCAAAATACTCTGTAAATGCCGCTGCTGTCAGGGCTGAAGGATCCTTCATGGCCCCTTCCCTTGTCCACACACCTGATGAAAGCACTACAAATGCAGTGGCGGTACACACAATCAGCGTATCCACAACAATACCGACAATCGCCCAGAAGCCTTGGCGCACCGGGTGATCAGTTGTGGCAGCAGCATGAGCTATCGGTGCCGTTCCAAGTCCTGCCTCATTGGAATATAATCCTCTTGCAAATCCCCAGCGAATGATTTCGCCAATTGCCGCACCGGCAAATCCGCCTATTGCAGACATTGGCTGAAACGCATAAGTGAAGATTAATTCCAACACTTCAGGAAGCTTGCCCAGATTCATAAATAAGACTACTAACGCTGCACCTACATAAATGAGTGCCATAAATGGAACAAAGATTTCGGTTACCTTTCCAATTCTCTGGATCCCGCCAAAAACAACTAAGGAAACCAGTGCCGCTACAGCGATTCCTGTATAAAGTCCATCAATCTTAAAGGTTTCGGTGACTGCAGATGCCACGGCATTACCCTGAACCATGATGCTTGGGATTAATTCGATCATGAGCGCAAAGGCAAATATCACACCAAGCCACTTCATGTTCAGACCTTTTGTCATGTAATACATAGGGCCGCCCACATATTCTCCATCTTCATTTTTCTCTCTGTACTTAATAGCCAATACACTTTCCGAGAACTTAATGGACATTCCTATTAGCGCAATGACCCACATCCAAAAGACTGCTCCAGGACCGCCAAACATGATAGCTGCCGGCACACCTACAATGTTTGCCGCTCCAATGGTGGAGGCCAGTGCAGATGTGAGTGCCTGCAGCGGTGTAACGGTTCCTTTTCCCTTCGGCTTTTTAAAAACACTTCCGAATGTCTGTTTAAAAATATATACCGGATAGCGGAACTGGAAGAAACCCAGCAAAAAGGTTAAATACAGCCCTGTTCCGGCTAATAATAGGATGATGGGATATCCCCACAGCCATCCTGAAATATCTCCTACGACTTCTAATAACTTATCCAAAAAAATTTCCCCCTTATAGTTATGCACAGTTGCCCTTGTTATTCCATTCCCTTTTATTTGCCAGTTAAACACTTAGTTAGCAAAAGAATATGCGAGGTAGACAAATTCTTAAATTCCATGTATAGTTACCTAGGTAACTATTTTAAGCAGGTGAAAACAATGCACCCTAATCAAAGTGAATTTTTTCATTCCATCAACCAATTTACACGCCATTTTTCCAAAGTACTTAATGAAAGTCTGGTGCCGCTTGGGTTATATGCGGCTCAATGGACGATTATTTACCGTCTGAAAACCGGAGGCCCGAGCACCCAAAAAGAGATTTCTTCTTATCTGGGCGTTGAAGCTCCGACCATGACCAGGACATTGGCCCGTCTTGAGAAATCAGGCTGGATCACCAGAACAGCCGGAAAGGACAAACGCGAAAAACTGATTTCACTGACTGATGCAGCGATTCTGGAATATGACAATTGGCTTGCTGCAGTAAGATCAAGCGAAAGCAATGTCCTGCAGAATTTTACGGAAGAAGAAATCAGCACAATGATCAGACTTATGGCAAAAATGAGAGAAAATATGGTACCAGGCACCTAGACCAGTTCACGAAATTGGTATAGGTACCTGGTACCTTCATTGTTAGGAGGACAACATGAAGAAACAGCCATTATGGACGAAGGATTTTTTGAGTATTTCTGTTACAAGTTTTTTCTTGTTTATGGGGTTTTATGTGTTGCTCACAACGCTTCCCCTTTATATTTTGGATGATTTAAAAGGGGACGAAACACAGGTTGGCCTGATTATTTCGGTCTTTCTGATTGCTGCCGTGATCAGCCGGCCTTTTACAGGGAAATGGATTGACGAGGTTGGACGGCGGAAGATTCTGCTTGCTTCCCTGATTGTGTTTGCTGTCTCATCTCTTCTTTATTTTTGGGCTGACACTATGCCTGCACTATTAGCTCTAAGATTCCTTCATGGTGCAGGTTTTGGCATGGCCACCACAGCGACTGGAGCGATTGTTGCTGAAATTGTGCCGGATAAACGGAGAGGCGAAGGGCTTGGCTATTATGCGATGTTCATGAATCTGGCTATGGTGATTGGCCCATTTGCCGGTCTGACGATTGTCCAATACGCAAGCTTCACATGGATTTTTGCGTTATGTACAGTTTTATCATTTATTGCGATAGTGCTTGGTGCTTTTGTTAGAATAGCGCAAACAGCAGAAAGCTCTGTGAAGCATCCGAAGTTCACACTTTCAAGCTTATTCGAAAAGAATGCCGTTCCTGTTGCAATATCAGCAGGCATCCTTGCTTTCGCGTACTCAGGAATTCTTTCCTTTATTTCGGTTTATGCGAAAGAGCTTGATTTACTTGAAGCTGCGAGCTTCTTCTTCGTTGTATATGCGGCCTTCATCATTATGTCCCGCCCATTTACAGGTCGCTGGTTTGATACGTACGGAGAAAATAAAGTGATCTATCCAGCGATTATTCTGTTTGCGGCAGGTTTGTTTTTGCTCAGCCAGGCCAACAGCACCTTTGTGTTTCTGCTGTCAGGTGCAGTGATCGGATTGGGGTATGGCACGATTGTTCCGAGTCTTCAAACCGTTGCCATCAAGCAGGCCGATCCAGCGAAACGCGGTCTTGCCACCTCGACCTTTTTCACCCTCTTTGATACAGGGATCGGATTAGGATCCTATGTTCTCGGAATACTTGCGGTCAAAACAGGTTTCCCTTCGCTATATTTTATGCTTGCCGGAGTAGCACTGTTTGGCTTGCTCGTATACTACCTGCTTCATGGAAAAAAGACAGAACCAAGAACCATTCATTCAGAAGCAGATCTTCCATTATAAAGAGCCCCCAGCGGCTCTTTTTCTTTGTCAATCTTAATTTGTGTATATTTTCTGAAAATTGTTTGTCTTTTCTGTGAACATTGGCATATAATGTAATTAATATATTTTGGGAGGTTCGCTGATGACCATTGTTCATATTTTGAATTTTTCCATTCCAATCGCCTGTGTATTTCTATTTGGTGTAATGGTCGACCGCATGTGCAAACCGGACGGCACGGAACAGGAAGCAAATGAATGATCCCGGGAAAGCGGCTGGCTAATAGCCTTTTTTTATTTGTTACATAAAAAAGAAACCAGCCCGCTAAGGCTGATTCCCCGTTCTTGGCAATATTAAAATCTCTACCCGTCTGTTCTTCGCTCTGCCTTCTTTCGTATCATTTTCGGCAACCGGCTGGAATTCCCCAAAGCCTTTGGCACTGAACCATTTCGGGTCCAGCTGGTCATTCTTCAGGATGATTTTCATAAAGTTGACCGCCCGCATGACACTGAGCTCCCAATTGGACTCGAAGTTTGAATTGCGGATCGGGACATTGTCTGTATGGCCGCTGATGATAATATTTCTTGGCGGATCCATAATGAGAAGCCCGGCTATTTCACCAGCCACTTTTAAATCCTGCTTTCGGACCTCCGCACTTCCTGAGCTGAATAGAACATTGTCTCTGATAGACACAAGCAGTCCTTCCGTGGTTAATGAGGTTTCCAGTTTGTCCGCCAGGTTTTGATTTTCAATAAAGGCATTGACTCTTTGCTGCAGCTCTGCCAGTTCTTCATGATCGGCAGCCTGCTTCAATTTTTCTTTTTCCAACTCATCCAGCGCTGCCATTTCCTCGAGATCCTTGCTTGGCTTTTCCGACACTGCATCAGTAGATTGCATTTGTCCTTCCGGCATTGGACTTGGGAATTCAAAGACGCCCGTTCCCCCTGAAAAGACATCATTGAATGCCTTTGATAGCTTCTGAAATTTCTGGGCATCTACTGAGCTCATGGCGAAGAGGACAATGAACAGGGCAAGAAGCAGAGTTAATAAATCAGCATACGGCAAAAGCCAGGATTCGTCTACATGCTCCTCATGATGCTGCTTCTTTTTCCTCCTACTCATCCTTTGCCACGCTGCTTTCATCAAGGAATTTACGGCGTTCTCCTGCAGGAAGGTAGGAAGCAAGCTTTTGTTCTATTACTCGAGGAGCCTCCCCTTCTAAAATAGAAAGAATCCCTTCGATCATCATGCTTTTAATTTTTGCTTCCTGCTTGGACTTTCTCTTTAGCTTATTGGCAAACGGATGCCAGAACACATAACCGGTGAATATCCCCAGTAAAGTCGCTACGAATGCCGCACTTATGGCATGTCCAAGGCTGGCAGTGTCCGCCATATTTCCAAGTGCTGCAATCAATCCAATTACGGCTCCCAATACTCCAAGGGATGGGGCATACGTACCTGCCTGGCTGAAAATTTGCGCTCCTGCCTGGTGCCTTTCTTCCATCGCTTCGATTTCTTCACTTAATACATCCCGTATATAATCGGCACTTTGCCCATCAACAGCCAGAGATAAGCCGTTTTTTAAAAATGCATCTTCAATTTCGTTCGTCTTGACTTCCAGGGCAAGCAATCCTTCTTTTCTTGCCAGCTGAGCCCAATCCGAAAACATCTTAATCATTTCAGAAGGGTTCATCAGCTTCTCTTCTTTAAATAAAATGCCAAAAAGCTTTGGCACCCGTTTGATTTCATTTGTTGGAAATGCAATGCTCACTGCTGCTGCCGTACCCAAGATAATGATCAGAATAGCGGCAGGGTTAATCAGAACAGATGGGGAAACCCCTTTAAAAACCATCCCTACTCCAACTGCTATGATTCCTAATATTACTCCTATAATCGTTGTTTTATCCATGCATGCCACACCTTCTATGTAGTCTGAAAATCTCCAAAACTTTCTATTATTAATTTCGGATGATTTTAACAGTTCTTTAGGAAAATTTTCATATATAAAAGGCAGAGGTGCTTCCCCTGCCTTCGTTATCATTATTTTTAGATCCAGCGGCATCCGCAGAAACCTCTTCTTCTGCGGTCATCGTCATCTCGGCGGCATCTGCAGCCTCTGCCAGATCCGGCTAAATCTCTGTTGTACCATAAGTCACCAGCACCACGCACATTGTCACGGCGATGTTTTCGGCGGTCATCTTCTGCTCCGCCAACACTGTCTCTTCCACAGCCACAATGTCTTCTGCGATTGTCCTCTATTCCTGCTACATCGTCATCTCGGCGGTGCTTCCTGCGGCGGTCTTCCGCTCCACGCACATCATCACGGCGGCGATTATCTTCTTCTTTTACAATAACTCTTTCGGCTCTGATTTCTACTTCATCTGCATTAATCTCAAATCTTCTTCTCCAATCTCTCGACATAAGTCTACCTCCTTTCTCATGGATACTATAGAATATGTATCACAGGAGGTTTTCGCATGGACAATTCCCCAATCGGAAAGAAAATGTGCCTGTATAAGTAAAAAAACCCTATCCTGTTCAGGAGAGGGGTCTTGAGAATTTAGTTTTTTTGAAAGACAAGATTGTGTATTTTCATTAGATGCTTTAAAGCCGCCTGGAAGTTGGCATGTGTTTCAGCATTTAATTCAATGCCGGATAAAATGATTTCTTTTATAAGCTGCGGGGTCATTCCGACAAAGTAAGGCTTAACTCCCATGAGGTTAATGGAATCAGTCAGGCTGCGGATTTGCTCCCCAAGCTCTGACAGGCACATCTGCTCTAAGCGGTCGACCGTAATATCGGTAAAATCTATAATGGCAAATTCTGTGTCATGGTCTTTAATATGGTTCAGGATCTTAGCCGTAATTTTTTCGAATCTTTCAGCCATGAGCAACCCTGTAATTGGCACAAGAAACGTCTGGGGAATGATCGATGGAATTATGGGTGCCGTCATATCTGCTATGGCTGCCTCATATTCCTCGACTCTTTTTTCAAGGACCTTTATATATTCATCTTTATTCATGTGTTCTCCTCAATTCCAATCATCTAATTCATTAGAATAATTTATTGTTTATTTTTTCTTCGTAGTTTTTGAAAAGGGATGAGTTGGTGTTTTGTCTTCTTTTCGACATCATGCTGTTATAGCGGAGCAGCTTTTCGTTTAGTTTCTTCTGCAGTGCCTTTTTTTCTTCCTGATTCTCACATTTCTTCATCAGGTCTTCAATCGTCATCATTTCCTTTTTTATTTGGTTTTCTTCATCAGTGAATCCGGCATTCTTCATGATGCGATAGGCCATGCGCAAGTTCTCAGGGACGGAAGACAGATCATCTGGCGGCAGCGGTTTCCCATATCCAGGCAGATTATCAAACTCGCCGTCCTTGTAAGCTTTTTTTATGCGATCTTCAGAAAGTATAGAAAAAAAGTCCACTTAAGCTCCTCCTCCACTTCATTTGTACTTATTATATATTTTCGGCGCTGCATATTAAAGTAATTATGTATATAGAAGAGAAAGCTTGCGCCTCCTCCTTTTAGATTTTACCTATTAAGTTTGGATCCTTGTTAATCCCTTGCTGGCCGGGCTGCCAGTTTGCCGGCACACCCGTCCCTGTCTGCTGTGCATATTGAATTCCCTGCATGATTCTGACATGCTCATGCAGATTTCTCCCGACTTCTCCAGGGTAAATGAGCTTTGCCGCGATAATGCCATTGGGATCGATAAAAACGGACGCCCTGATGGCGGCTCCTGACTTTTCATCCAATACCCTATAAGCTCTGCTTATTTGATGTGTCCGGTCGCTGACCATTGGATAATTCACGTTTTTTAATGACGGAGATGTTTCCTTAAATACTTTATGTGCATATACACTGTCCGTACTGATGGACATGACTTCGCAGTTTAAGGCTTTTAAATAAGGGTTCACAGCGGCGACCGCCGCTAATTCTGTCGGTCAGACAAATGTAAAATCACTCGGATAAAAAAACAGCAGCACCCATTTTCCAATATAGTTCTCCAGATTGACTTTTTTTATTTGGTGATCAATGACAGCATCGGCAATAAAAACTGGCGCACGGTCTCCCCGTCCCGCACAGAACACGGAAGCATTCGGATCAATCACGGCTGTCCCCCTCCTTTTCTGTTTCGTCTTTGCTCTATATACTTATGCGAACAAACGGAAAATATTGATTGAACCAGCTGTACATAGTCCTGATGCCGGAGGGAAAAATAGTGGAAGAATGCAAATTCAACTACGAAAGGAGCCTGATTATGTCACGCGGAGTCCATTTTAATCATAAAAAAAAGCATCACCCGGGAGAATTTCCTGAACACACAATGGTTGAGCGCCATACAACTGAGGCACAGGAAGATGAGGAATTTATTGTGACGCAGGAAGCGTTTAAAAACCGCTTTGAAGAAGATGAGGCAAAGGAACTTGAGGAAAGAGCGAAGGATTAATAAGTCAGGGGCCTGAAGAACATTCAGACCCCTCCTTCTTATATTGCGTCTATTTCAACTTCTTTCAGCCAGGCTGCGCATGCTTCAATATCCTTTGAAAACACGCGGTCTTTTGTGATGGAAGGCACCACTTTTCTAGCTTCTTCGTAAAAGCGTTTTGTTTTATCAGCCATTTTATCAGAACCGCGGAACTCGGCTGCCTGAAGTGCGCAGATCAGTTCAATTGCCAGCACTTTATTGACATTCTGGATGATTTGGTAAGCATGTCTCGACCCAATTGTCCCCATGCTCACATGGTCTTCCTGATTCCCTGATGAAGGGATCGAATCCACACTTGCCGGATGGGCGAGTGTCTTATTCTCCGAAACAAGGGACGCTGCAACATATTGAAGAATCATCGCACCAGACTGCAGCCCAGGCTCCGGGCTTAAAAATGGCGGCAGGTCACTCAGCTGCGGGTTGACAAGCCTTTCAATACGGCGCTCGGAAATATTGGCCAATTCCGCTGCCGCAATTTTCATGAAGTCCATTGCAAGAGCGATTGGCTGCCCATGAAAATTTCCGCCTGATATAACGCTTTCCCCGTTTTCGAAAATCAGCGGGTTATCTGTGGCTGCATTCATTTCGATTTCAAGCTTTTCTTTTACATAGTCAAGAGCCTGCCAGGATGCTCCATGCACTTGCGGGATGCAGCGGATGGAATAGGCGTCCTGCACCCGGATTTCCCCCTGTCTTGTAATCAGGCTGCTGCCTGACAGGTATTCCCTTATTCTTCTGGCTGTATCCACCTGCTGCTGATACCCTCTTGCCTGATGGATGTTTTCATCAAACGCATCAATTATGCCGTTTAGTCCTTCCATTGTAAGTGCTGCAATCAGCTCACTTTGATAGGCGATTTTTTCCGCTTCCAGATAACCAATGACGCCCATTGCCGTCATTGCCTGTGTACCGTTAATGAGGGCAAGCCCTTCCTTCGCCTGTAAGGTTACAGGTTCTATTCCTTCCTGAACAAGCACTTCAAGCGCAGGCTTTCTTTCCCTCTTATAAAAAACTTCCCCTTCTCCCATTAATACTAATGCCAGGTGGGATAAAGGCGCCAAATCCCCGCTTGCTCCAAGAGAGCCCTGCTGCGGGATGACAGGATGGATACTTTTATTCACAAGTGCTAAAAGAGTTTCAATCACAACCGGACGAACACCTGAGAATCCTTTCAATAAAGCATTTGCTCTTAAAAGAAGCATAGCTCTTGAGACAGACTCAGGGAACGGTTCCCCTACTCCGCAGGCATGCGAACGGATTAAATTCAGCTGAAGATCCTCGACATCTCCCTGATCAATTCTTACATCGCTGAATTTCCCAAAGCCAGTGTTTATTCCGTATATGACTTTTTCTTCACTTACAATTCTCTTTACGGCCTCATGGCTGTTTTTTACACGAAGCATGCTTTCCTCTGATGCCGAAGCCTTTACTCCTTCAAAAAGAACCCGTTTGACTTCAGACAAAGTAAGGGTATTTCCATTCAAAGTAACCACCTTGTTCTCCTCCCCGTGAGTTAAAGTCATCATCGATTCTGTCAATTTTTCCATTTTATATCCTCCCCGGTACATTAGCGAGATAAAGAAAAGGCTGTATCTCAAACACAGGTTTGAAATACAGCCTTTTTTAGAAGATTATTTGCAGTATCTGTTGTCAGATGTCTCATCTTTATCACAGCCTATTTTTGTTATATTTTCTGAATATAATTAATTTTATGTTCCTATTGGAGGGATGTCAACAATAAATTCCCATTATTTAACAAGTTAGATTGTTAGAATGGTAACACAGTAAAGCGTATTTTATTATATCCATATAAAGTGAAACTTCAATCAGTGGGGATGTTCCTTATCCTCACTGATTGTTAGTCGCGTTCTAGTGTCGCTAAGATCTCCGCTAGCGCTTCGATCAATCGACACTACGAACCCGATTGGTTCAACTAAGCCTCTGCCTGCGCGTCGGCAAGTTTCACTGTATCTCACCAATCGGGCCTTTACATTATAAAGCGAGGCGACTTGCCTTGGGGTGACAAGCATAAGACGAGCAGATGGCGGGGAGTGCTTTTCTTCCCATCAGCTGATTGGCTTATGACCTCGAGCCCCTAGGAGCCGCAGCTAGATCGGGCAGTTTGACCCCCGCTTATCCTCCTTTGATTCCTCAGAGTCTTGAAGTGGGGGTCTTACTGCCCGTTAGACTGCGATAAATAGCCGGCAGTTCTGCCGGCTTTTCGTTCTTATTTCTACTTTAAGTTTTCACCTTGTCTTTTTAAAGCATGTTTTAGTTTTCCATATGTTTCAATACCCGTGAAATCCAGGCCGAGCTGAATGGAAGTCTGGGCAACCTCGGGGCTGATGCCGGAAATGGTGGATTTGACCCCTAATAGCTTGAGAGCTGTCGTTAAAGAGAATATTTGATGGGCAACCATCGTATCGATAATAGCTACACCAGATAAATCAATAAATAAATGCTCAATATTTTCTTTTGCACATTTTTTCGGAATTTCCTCCAGCAGGATTTGCGCACGCTCGGTGTCAATATCGCCGATAAGCGGCAGAACAGCTGTGTCATCTTTAACAGGAATGACTGGAGTGCCAAGTTCATTGATCAGACTTTGCTGGGCAACAAGCCTTCTGGTGGTCAGTTCATAATACTTTTCCGAAAATTTATTGATCAGTTTATCGAAAGCTCTGTTAATGGTCTTGCTCCATTTTAATACATCATCTGTTGTCACTTCAGACTGGTTTTCTTTAATGAACTTTTCAACAAAATGCCAATAGGTTTCCCTTACAGTGCTTAAAGCACCAAGCACTTGAAAAATGGGAGTACTCGTGTCCACTCTGCTTTCAGCTACAGTCCTGGCCCACTCCTCCATATTTTCAATAAACACTGCTTCGTCATCAAGTAAAGCGGTTGAAACGGTACGGTTGGTAAAAGCATTCTGTTCTCTCAGGAGCTGTTCATAAGCTGGGTCTGCATCCGCAGAATAAATGGAGCCCTTCTGTTTCTCCCTTAAGGACAGCCACATGTCTGTAATGTTTATTGAGTTTTCCTGAATGTAATCAAGTAAGCGCTGATTCTTTTCATGCATTATTTTCACCTTGTCTTTCTATTTGTCAGCAAACTGTTATATTCATTGTAAAATGAATCGGAGTTAATGAAAAGTAATACACCTTAAATCGGCATCTGTCTGATTTTGTCTATAATAACGTATCCCATTACAAATATGAATGATTTTCCGCTATACTTAGTTAGGATACAAAAGGAACTGAATGGATTTGAAAGGAGTCATTATGAAATCACTTGTTCTTGCTGAAAAGCCCAGTGTTGCCCGTGAAATCGCCCGGGTGCTGGGATGCCGGCAATCTCATAAAAGCTATATGGAAGGCGATAAATATATCGTCACTTGGGCTCTTGGCCACTTAATCGAATTAAAGATGCCGGAGCATTATGACAGCAAATATAAAAACTGGAATCTGGAGGATCTGCCGATTATTCCTGACCAAATGGGCCTGAAGGTGATGAAGCAGACCAGCCACCAGTATAAAGCTATTGAAAACCTGGCAAAGCGGAAGGATGTTACGGAAATAATCATTGCAACCGATGCAGGCCGTGAAGGGGAGCTTGTCGCTCGCTGGATATTAGAGAAAATCCGCTGGCGCAAGACAATCAAGCGCTTATGGATATCCTCTGTAACGGACCGCGCTATCCGTGACGGTTTTCAAAACCTTAAGCCCGGTAAACAATTTGAAGATTTGTATGAATCCGCCGTGTGCCGGGCAGAGGCTGACTGGCTCATCGGCCTAAATGTCACAAGGGCTCTGACGACTAAATACAAGGATCCCCTATCTGCGGGCCGGGTGCAGACACCGACTCTGGCGCTCGTTATGGAAAGGGAAAAAGTGATTCAGCAATTTGTTCCAAAAGAGTACTGGACGATTCGCGCCCACATTGGCCCACTGCAGGCTGACTGGGAGAAAAATGGTGAAAAGCGCATTTTCTCTAAAGAGGCAGCAGATGGAGTTCTTTCCAAAGTAAAGGGGCAAAAAGCGGTTATCCAGTCCATTAACCGGAAGGAAAAAACAGAGCTTCAGCCTCTTCCTTATGATTTGACGGAACTGCAGCGTGACGCGAATAAACGTTTTGGCTTTTCTGCCAAGAAAACTTCGAATGTACTGCAGAAACTGTATGAGCAGCATAAGCTTGTCACCTATCCGCGGACAGACTCACGCTATTTAACAAAGGATATGGAAGCAACCATGATGGATCGCCTTCATGGAATCGCTGCTTCCTATAAGGATGAAGTGAAGCCAATCCTTGCGAATCAGGGCAGGGTGCTCGCAAAAAGAGTGTTTAATAATGAAAAGGTAACCGATCATCATGCGATTATTCCGACTGAAGAACGTGTACATCTCGGTGATTTGTCCCCTGATGAGCGTAAGCTGTACGAAATGATTTTGCGCAGATTTTTGGCCATTTTCCATAACCCTTATAAGTATGAAACCATCCATGCTGCTATCGATGTTAATGGTGAGAAATTCACAGCGAGGGAAACGGCCGTTATCGACCTCGGTTATCGCAAGGTGGAACGGAATACTGAAGAAGAGACAGGAAAACAGAGCCTGAAGAACATTTCGAAAGGACAGAGCTTTACACTGCAAAATGCCGAATCCGCTGCAAAGCTGACTGATCCGCCTCTTCGCTATTCAGAAGCTGACATTTTGACCCAGATGGAAAAATACAGCCTCGGAACGCCTGCGACAAGAGCGGAAATCATTGAACGGCTTCTTGAGACTGAAGCGCTCGAAAGGCAAAATGGACGCCTGTTTCCGACTAAAAAGGGCAAACAGCTGATGGACCTGGTGAATGAAGATCTGAAATCACCGGAACTGACAGCCAAATGGGAGCAGGAGCTGGAGAAAATCGCACGCGGAAAAGCAGATCCAAAAGAGTTTCTCCAGAATATCCGCAAGCAGACTCAAAACTTGGTTTCAGAAATTAAAAAGAGTGACAAATCGTACCGTGCCCATAATCTCACGGGCTCAAAATGTCCTGAATGCGATTCCTTCCTGAAAGAAAGGAATACAAAGGATGGGAAAATACTTGTCTGCTCGAACCTTGATTGCAGTTTCCGAAAGCGCAAGGATCCAAAGCTTTCAAACCGCCGCTGCCCGCAGTGCCGAAAAAAAATGGAGATCCACCAGGGCAAGGCAGGCACCTACTTCCAGTGCCGCCCATGCAATGTGGTGGAGAAAGCACAGGACAAAAAGAAAGCCGTCAACAAACGCGAAGAACGAAAACTTGTTCAGAAATATACCCAGAAGGAAGAGTCCTTTGGAACAAGCCTTGGCGATTTGCTGAAGGCCGCAATGGAAGATAAAGATTAAAGTTTAGCCCTGGCTGCTGCCGGGGCTTTTCTATATGAACTGGCATACATAGCTTGTCCTCTCCATAGCATGTACTAATACTGAAAGGAGAGTGACAGGATGTTAACCAGAATGGCAGATCGTTTCTCCAAGCTTGTGGAAAGGTATCTCCCTGACGCCTTTGTCATTGCTGTACTTATGACTCTGTTTGTCTTCATAGCCGGATTTTTCATGAAGCCTTCTGAACCTGCCCAGCTGTTTAAATCTTTTGGTGACGGCTTCTGGGTATACCTTGCTTTTACCATGCAAATGGTGCTTCTCTTGATGACAGGCATGGCGCTTGCTTCTGTTCCTTCTGTACAGCGTATACTTGAAAAGCTTTCCTCCAAAGCGAAGACGGCCAACCAGGCCTACGTACTGACTTTTCTCATTTCTTCTGCTGCTTATTATATTAACTGGGGCCTTGCTGTTGTCGTTGGCGCCATTATTGCACGTGAAGTCGGGAAAAGAAATCAGAACGCACACTTCCCGCTATTAGTGGCTGCAGCCTATGCACCTACAGCTCTATATACAGCTGGCTTGTCAAGTTCAATCGGTCTGACTGTTTCGACAAAGGGGCACTTTCTGGAGGATATTGCTGGGGTGATTCCAACTTCAGAGACGATTTTTCATCCGGGAACAATCGCAATATTAATTGCCCTTATTGTTACAATGCCAATTTTCATCGTGCTCATGGCACCCAAGAAAAATATTATCTCATATGTTCCGCCAAAGATGTCCAAGGAAGAAGCTGAACCGGTTGAAGTTTTAAAAACGCCCGCCGGAAAACTTGAAAGAACACCTTTTCTCGGCATCTTTACCGGATTAATCGGGTTAATCTATGTCATTTTCGAGTTCATAAACGGGCGTGACCTTGACTTGAATATTATCAATATTACCTTTCTATCCCTGGGCCTTATCCTGCACAAATCGCTTGTGCAATACGCAAATGCCTTTAAAGAAGCGGGTTCTGCCATTTCCCCTATCATTCTGCAATTTCCGTTTTACGCCGGAATTATCGCCGTTCTTGGCAGCTCCGGGCTGGCAGAGTCGATAATCAATGGAATGGCGTCCATAGCAAGTAAAGACACCTTTGATATTTTACCTATTGGGCCGCTGGCATCGTCAATATTCTTGCCCCTTCAGGCGGCGGGCAGTGGGCTTTACAGGGGCCTCTTCAAGTTCCTGCCGGGCTGCAGCTGGGGGTTGATCCCGCCATTACGGCTATGGCTGTAGGCTGGGGTGATGCCTGGACGAACCTGATCCAGCCTTTCTGGGCACTTCCTATTTTAAGTGTAGTCGGCCTTCATATTCGTCATATTATGGGCTACTGTGCATTGCTGGCCATATGGGTAGGCATTGTTACCACTGTTTTGATGATTTTCGTCTATTGATATGAAAAGCCAAACCTTCATCAAGGTTTGGCTTTTTTGAACAAAAAGTCTTCTTGTGTTTCTTCTAAATTTGGTAGTATGATAGCGTTATTCTGAGATTGAAGATGGGGACGCAGCATGAAAATAAAAGATTGGGATAAGAATCTAAAAGTAAGGTTATTTGGGGAAGCGCTTATGAATATTACATTCTGGATGTTCTTCCCGTTTTTAACGATTTATTTCGCGGATGAATTCGGAAAAGACAAGGCTGGTTTATTGCTCATTTTTTCTCAGGTATTCTCAGTGCTTGCCAACTTAATGGGCGGTTATACAGCTGACCGCTTTGGCCGCAAAAAAATGATGGTTCTTTCTGCTTTCGGCCAGGGACTTTCATTTATTATTTTTGGATTTGCCAGTTCACCCTGGCTGGAATCTCCTGTGCTTGGTTTTATCTGCTTTGCTTTTGTGGGAATCTTCGGCTCATTTTATTGGCCGGCAAGCCAGGCAATGGTTGCCGATGTGGTGGAGGAAAAAGACAGAAGCCAGGTATTTGCTATTTTTTACACTTCTATTAATATTGCGGTTGTGGTGGGTCCCATTTTAGGAGCCATTTTCTATGTCCATTACCGTTTTCAGCTTCTTATGGCCGCAGGCATTATCTGTATTCTGTTAGCTTTCATCCTTTTCCGATGGACAAGGGAAACTTTACCTCCGCAGATACATGGGTCAAGTGAAAACAGTAAATGGCATCATGTTTTAGTAAAGCAAACCAAAGATTATGGCATTATCTTCAGGGACAGGACCTTTCTCCTTTTTATCCTGGCAGGTGTTTTGGCTGCACAGACTTTTATGCAGCTTGATCTGTTAATACCTGTCTATACAAATGAAGTGATTCATAACCAGCAGCTTTTTAAATGGATGGACTGGTCCTTTACCGTTCAGGGGGAACAGGCTTTTGGCATTCTGCTGTCCGAGAACGGCTTCCTTGTCGCCTTATTTACCGTAGCTGTCACCAAAATGATGATAAAGTACAAGGAAAGGAATGTCTTTATCTTATCATCTCTTACGTATGCAGCAGCCATCATACTGTTTGGACAAACCCAATGGATATGGGGATTAATTCTGGCAATGGCCGTTTTCACTATGGGCGAATTAATGACCGCTGGCCTCCAGCAGAGCTTTGTATCAAAGATTGCTCCCGATCATATGCGGGGTCAGTACTTTGCAGCTGCCTCCCTTCGATTTACAGTCGGAAAAACCATTGCGCCGATCTCTATCCCCCTTACAGTCTGGATCGGCTATGACTGGACATTCTTTATATTGGCACTGCTGGCTGGTATAAGTGCGTTTTTGTATTGGCTGATGTTTGCTTTGCCTGAAAGGAATAAAGCATTTCATGCAAAAAAGGAATCTGTTTAAGATTCCTTTTTAATTATGTCTCCGCCCGGAGATGGAGCCCTGAAGTTCTGCAGCATGATTTTCAGTTCAATAGGTTTCTTTTTCCGGACAGAACCGCTACAATGAAAATGAAGATTCTGACAAAAGGAGAATACATAATGAGTCAATTTCAAACGAATTTAGAGAAATACGCAGAGCTTGCAGTGAAGGTCGGCGTAAATGTACAAAAGGGGCAGACGCTGGTTATTAACACAACACTTGATTCAGCTGAACTGGTTCGCACTATTGTGAAAAAGGCATATGAAGCAGGAGCTCATAACGTTGTTGTGAACTGGAGCGATGATGCGGTCACACGCACGAAATACGATTTAGCACCGGATGAGTCTTTCTCCGAATACCCTGAATGGCGTGCAAAGGAAGTCGAAGATTTAGCTGAAAAAGGTGCGGCATTCATGTCAATCGTTTCAGCAAGCCCTGATTTGCTGAAAGGCGTGAAATCAGAGCGAATCTCAAGCTTCCAGAAAGCAGCCGGACAGGCGCTTGCAAAATACCGCAAATTCATCCAGTCGGATAAAGTGAGCTGGACAGTCATTGCTGCGCCTTCCCAAGCATGGGCAAACATGGTATTCCCTGAAGCTCCGGAGGAATCCAGGGTTGAAATGCTTTGGGACGCTATTTTTAAAGCCACTCGCGCTGACCTGGATAACCCGGTTGAAGCCTGGAAAAAGCATGATGAAACACTTCATGAAAAAGTGGATTACTTAAACAGCAAGCGATATCAGAAGCTTCACTATAAAGCTCCAGGCACAGACCTGACAATCGAGCTTCCAAAAGGCCATTTATGGGTCGGGGCAGGCAGTGTGAATGAACAGGGGCACGAATTCATGGCGAACATGCCGACTGAAGAAGTGTTCACAGTACCATACAAGACAGGTGTGAACGGTACAGTTTCGAGCACAAAGCCGCTAAGCTATGGCGGAAACATCATCGATAACTTCAGCCTGACATTTGAAAACGGCCGCATTGTCGATGTGAAGGCAGAAGAAGGAGAAGAAATCCTTAAGCAGCTGGTTGAGACAGATGAAGGCTCCCACTATCTTGGAGAAGTGGCACTGGTTCCTTTCAACTCGCCAATTTCCAAGTCCAATCTACTTTTCTATAATACTTTATTTGACGAAAATGCTTCAAACCACCTTGCCATCGGCAGTGCATATGCATTCTGTATTGAAGGCGGCAAGAAAATGTCCAGTGAAGAACTGGGTGAAAACGGCTTGAACGAAAGCTTAACACATGTTGATTTCATGATCGGTTCCGCTGAAATGGATATCGACGGAATCACTGAAGACGGCAGCGCTGAACCTGTATTCAGAAAAGGTGATTGGGCATTTTAAAGCGGAAGCGCCCTTTCATGACTATAAAAAATCATGCGGTCATTGACCCGCATGATTTTTTATTTTCCTTAATACAATTTCACTGACGTTTCCTTCTAAATCAGAAACCATATCGATAGAATATTTATCTGCCGGGTAGGTGGAGATAGTTTCACCTGACAGCTTCTCTTCCCTAACCTCCGCTGGAGTGCCAAACATGGCAGTAATCTCGTCCATTGACGTTCTCACCCGCTGTCCAGGAATGGAAATAGCTGTTACGTTCCCGGTTTCCCGTTCATAATAATAGGTGATTTCAGGATACATCACAAAAGGGCTTCCACCTTCAAACCCCTCTTCAACAAAGTTTGGATCTGACTTTTTAATTTCAGATATGTTTGTGCCAATCGGAAATGGACTTCCGAGGGGGATTCCCTGTTTTGCTTTCTCAATGGCATCCCCGCTGAGTGCCAGGTTTTTAAAAGGATAGTAAATGGCTTCCTTTTTCAGCCACAGGTTCATCCAGTCGATATCAGAATGATCTTCTTCTGAAAGCTCGATTTGGTCGTGCAGGCTCATTGAATGGGCTTCCTCATTAAAAAGCCATGTTGAAATAACCCATCCATCACTCTTTTTTTGGGCAGTTTGAAGATACTTTTGATTAATCGTTTTTATTTTCGCTTTGGAGGTAGTGGTCATGTCTTTTTCCGTACTGATTCTTTGCACTTCTCCATCTTTAATCGCCAGCAGCTGGCCCTTGACTAAGTTTTCCCCCTTGGACTGAAAGATCGAGATGATGGTTTTATTCCTCATTTTCTGAGTGTAAACCTGTTCCTTTGAAGGATTAAAGGACATTTCAGAACTGTCATTTAGAGCTGCTTGTTTATACGCCTCTTTTGACCCCTTCAAAGCCAGGTATACTGAATAATGTCCTGTAAAATAGGAATCGCCTTTCTTTCCTTTCGCGCTGTCCTCTTCCAAAATGGTTCTTCTTTCGTCTTCCGAAAAAAGGTAGACCGTATATTTCATGATCCCGTCTGTTGCGTCAATCTGGAAAAGTGACTTACGTTCAAGCCAAACCGTATCTTTTTTATCTTTTCCAGCCTCTTGTACGGATATATTAGCTTCTGCTTCTACTTTATCTTCTTTTTCAAGTTTTATTTCTTCTGTATTTAAAGATGCATTTATTTCACTTGAACAGCCTGCTATAACGGATGAAAGCATGGCAATTATGATCATATTTATAAAATTTTTCATTATATTCTCCCTAATGTAAAAAAACATTTCCATTTAAAGTCAAATGTTACAATTACGTTTCAACTAATTAAGTGTAACAAATAGGGATCGTTTCTACAAACCTATCAATATGCTCATTTTTTTACAAAAACCCATGTTTCCTCCCTTATCCTTTATATATGACTCTTCTCCTGCTTCAATCAAACGTTTGATTATAGTGGAGAGAGCCTGATCTATAGGCACTTTGCCGGTTAATACGAAAGGCCCCGGAATACCTCTCCGGAGCCTCTTGGTTAAATTTCTGCTGCTGCAGGTGCTGTTTTTTCGGTAAATAGACTTACAGCTATATAGGCGGCCAGTGATAAAGCAATAGGCAATACGACTGTATTCATGCCTAAAGCATTGGGATAAAAAGTATGGAATAAAATATAGGAAGCCGTTCCGGTTATCATGGAGGCCACCGCACCATATTTATTCCCCTTCGCCCAATAAAGACCCAGCACAACTGGCCATATGAACGCTGCTTCCAGTCCTCCGAAAGAAAAGAGATTCAGCCAAATCAGCAAATCGGGCGGACTGAGCGCCATAATGCATACCAGAATTCCCAGCAGAGCTGTGACTGCAAAACTCATTCTCTTAATCGTGCTTTCTTCAGCATCAGGTTTAATGTAATTAATATACACATCTTTTACAATCGCAGAGCTGACCAGGAGGAGCAGGGAATCCACGGTTGACATGATGGCAGCCATCGGTGCAGCCAGCACAATTCCCGCAAGCCATGGTGGAAGGACTTCCATGGCAATCATCGGCATAACTTTATCCCCCACCTCAATTCCCGGAAGAATCGGCCGGGCAAACACGCCAATTAAATGCATGCCCAGCATGATAAAGCCGACCACTATTGTTCCGATGATAATGGCCCTATGCATGGCTTTGGCATTTTTATAGGACATGGCCCTTACCGCAACCTGAGGAAGACCTACAACCCCCACTCCAACCAAAATCCAGAATGAGGACACATATAAAGGGGTCAATCCGCCATCAAAGCCAAACGGTGTAATCAGATTCGGGTTTTCTGAAGACAGATCACTGATAATATTCGGTATCCCTCCACCTGCCACAATAACAGCAACCAGAAGGATCATGGTGCCGATGAACATAATTCCGCCCTGGACGGCATCCGTTACGGCAACTGCACGGAAGCCGCCAATGACAACGTAGACCATGACAGAAGCCGCGAAAATAAACAAAGCAGATAAATAGCTTAATCCTGTCAGTGATTCAATTAACCTTGCTCCGCCAACCCATTGGGCAGCCATGGCGGAAAAAAGGAAAATAATGATGCTGAGCGAGGATAGCCAGACAACCCATTTGCTGTTATATCTCTCTTTCAGAAAATCGATGAGTGTTACAGCATTATACTTTCTTGCTGTAATCGCAAACTTTTTCCCAAGAACCATGAGGACGAAATAACCAGTAACAACCTGTGACATGGCAAGCAATACCCAGCCAAGCCCCTGGGTGTATGCAACACCGGGACCCCCAATGAAACTGCTGGCACTGCCGTATGTTGCAATCATGGTCATGGCCAGAATAAAACCGCCCAGCTGCCTTCCTCCAAGAAAATAATCCTGAAGAAACGAACTGCTCGTATCAATCTTTCTGCTGGACCATAGACCCACCAGAAAAATAATGACTAAAAAGAAAAGAAGAGGAGCAATAACCTGCCAGTTCATTCGGATTCTCCCCCTTCCCCGTTTTCTTCGAACGGAACTTCCTTAAACAGGAATTTTACAGCTGCTGATACCAGTATCACCATGACAACAAATCCGGCTACACAGCTCCAGAAAAACCAGGCAGGCATCCCCATGATGAATGTATACTCATCGGCAGGTTCGGACCCCAGCCCATAGGCAAACCCATACCACCAAATAAAATTAAAGAGTACCAGACCAATGCCAATCCACGCTTCTTTCTCTGCAATCTTAAAGCGAGGATCTTTTTTATGTATGCTTTTCTTCATTATATCCCCTTTCAGAGCTTTATTATTGTACTGCTCTATTAAAATACAGAATATTCCCTAAATATAATCCCACTTATGTATATTTTCTGCAACAAAAAAAGCAGATTCCTCTGCCTTTTTTGATATTATTTTAAAAATGAACTTTAAGCAAGCTATGGTTTAGCGATTGTCAATTGTCTCCGGATATAGATCATGGTTCATCAAGCGGTAATCGGCCATTTCTTCATATTTCGTCCCCGGCTTTCCGTAGTTGCAATACGGATCGATGGAGATTCCTCCACGCGGAGTGAACTTGCCCCAAACCTCAATATAGCGGGGATCCATTAATTCGATAAGATCATTCATAATGATATTCATGCAGTCCTCATGGAAATCGCCATGATTTCTGAAGCTGAAAAGATATAGCTTCAATGACTTGCTCTCTACCATCTTTTGATCCGGAATATAGCTGATATAGATGGTCGCAAAATCCGGCTGGCCTGTTTTTGGGCAAAGGCTCGTAAACTCAGGGCAATTAAACTTTACAAAATAATCGCGGTTTGGATGCTTATTATCAAAAGCCTCCAGAATCTCAGGAGCATATTCAAAAAGATATTTAGTACCCTGATTTCCCAACAATGTAATATCCGTTAATTCCTCATCTTTTCTTCCTGACATAAAAATAGCCTCCCTTTATATGATCCCGCTGATCCTAAAGAGAGGTCCGAAAAGTACAGCTTGAAAAATAAAACCATATCCTCTCGTGGATATGGTTGATTATTATAATCAAAGCCATAGTTTTTTATAGAGGGTGAAGCTATGAACCTCTCCCGCTCACACGGGAATAATAGAAATATAATTGTCATAGTTACTATAGAGAAAAAGCCTGTTTCTGTCAATAGGTCCTTCCCTATCTGGTTTTCATACCTTCTTCATAGTATAATAACGGTAATTTTCAAAGAAAGGTGACTTGTTATGTGGAATGAGTTTAAAAAATTCGCTCTAAAGGGAAATGTCCTGGATTTGGCGGTTGGGGTTGTAATCGGAGCTGCCTTCGGTAAGATTGTATCTTCCCTTGTAGATGATATCATTATGCCGCTTGTCGGATTGCTAATGGGCGGAGTTAACTTTACGGATTTGATGGTGAAAGTCGGCGGAGCACAGGTAAAATACGGTTTATTCATACAGAATGTGGTGGATTTCTTCATCGTGGCATTCTCCATTTTCGTCTTTATCAGGATTATTAACAATCGTTTCAAAAAGAAAGAAGAAGCAGCACCTGCACCAGCTGTGGATAAAAATATCGAGCTTTTAACTGAAATAAGAGACCTTTTAAAAAATAAATAATTAATGAAACTTAAATAATAGCTCAGTCGTATATACATATACAAAATGAATTTAGAGGAGAAATGAAAAAATGTATGTACAGCATACTGCAAATAACAGTTATTTGCCTTCTGTCTTACGGGCGTTTGCCTTATCATTGGGGATCGCATTTATCGGAACGATGGCGGGTGTTTTCATCCCTCCAGCCCTTTTTTTGCAGCTGATGCTTCTTGAACTTGGAATGCTGCTTTTCGCTTTCCTGCTCCGCCGCAAAAAAGCTATTGGGTATACATTCCTTTATGTATTTACATTTATTTCAGGAATGACGACCTACCCGATTGTTGCCCACTACCTGGCTGCTATTGGACCTAACCCTGTTTTAACAGCACTTGCTACGACCACGGTTGTGTTCACGGGCTTAGCCGTATATGCTTCGACAACGAAGCGGGACTTATCTTTCCTTGGCGGCATGCTGATTGCGGCATTGCTCGCCCTTATTGCGATCGGAATTTTCAGCCTCATCTGGCCGTTAAGCTCTAACGCGATGCTAGCATTCTCCTTCATCGGAGTGCTTGTGTTCAGCGGATATGTGCTATTCGACTTCAATCGCATGAAACAGTATGGAGTGTCACCGGAAGAAGTACCGTTGATGGCTCTATACCTTGATTTTATCAACCTGTTCATAAATATCCTTCGCATTTTTGGGATATTGGGGAGCCGGGACTAAACAGGAGTGCGAACTCCTGTTTTTTTATGTGCAAGCCGCAATTCTTTATTCCTTCAATAGAATTAGGTATGATCAGATGTAAATCCGAAAGGCGGGATATTTCATGAAATATATTTTAGAAACCCAAAATCCTGATAAAAATATTACGCTTGAACAGGCCATCAGCAGCCAATACACAATGGCTGTCTTCGTCCGCCATCTTGGCTGACCGGTCTGCCGGGAATATCTTGCGCAGTTGCGCGAGCGCATAAATGAAGTAGAAGCAAAAGGTTTTCAAGTCATTGTCATTGCTCCTTCGAAAGGAACCTTTATCAGTCAATTCCTTGAGCAATTCGGTCCGTTCCCTTTTCCGATCCTCGGCGACCCTTCCCGGGAAGCTTATAGAGGAACGGGACATAAAACCATGCCAAAATGGAAGCTTCTTTCAAAGGCAGCACTTGGGTTTATGACAGGAAAAGTTGGCGGCTTTATCCCTAAGGATGAAAAACAAAAGGAGTTTGTCATGAAATCAATGAAAACTCAGGATGTCTACATTCAGGGCGGGACGTGGCTTTTCTCGCCTCAGGGAAAAATCTTATGGAATCATATTGATGAATCCCCCGAAAATCACGCCATGATTGATGATGTTTTAAAGAATATGGACGAAGTTAAAGCTTAAAAGGCAGTCAATTACTTGGCTGCCTTTCCATTTGTGATCTCCCATATTTCACGCAAAACCGGCATCTCTTCCATTTCCTTCTCCGTGACAAGATCCCATTGAATCCCGGCTGGTTTTGGATAGGGCGTATTGGTTTTGATCAGTTCCTTTTCAGTGGCAATCCAGTCGACAGTCATATCATAAGGATCCCTCGGGATATCTGCTTCTGTCACCTGGGCGCTGTTAACTGTTCCTATCACAGGGATTTCAGGATTCCCCAGTTCCCTGATTATCGCATACTCCCGGTCAGCATAGCCCTCCCCTTTTCCGACCCGCCGGCCATCCCGGTGAAGCCCCACTGATCCGGCAAAAAACAAATCAATTTTCGGCAATTCTGTGAGGGGAACTTCTTTCCCGTATGAGTGAATATGCTTAAGGCTCGCTGCTTTTCGCTCCTCCCCGGGCGGTACCCACTCCGGCTTTACCATAATAAAACCTGCTTTCAGCCGTGGAGTCGGAACCAGCAATGTTTTTCCATCTTTCAGAATTTGGGTGCGGACCGGCAGCTGCGGAGAATCAGGATTTACCTTAATGACCTTAGCCTCTTTATACTCAGGCATAGTAAAAACAAATGCAGCCGCTTTTTCAGCTCCTTTGAAATTGGGAATTCTATTCGTTAAAGGAAACGGAAAGCGGCCAAGCTTGTTCTCCTCAAGAAAATTCCATATGTACTCACGGATTTCTTTCTTCGTTTTCATCGTGTTTCACTTCCTTTCTTTCATTTTATCTATTAAAGAAAAAAACTCCAATTTTTTAAATAAACAGGTTTTAACACAAGTATACGGGGTAAACAAATAATGCAAGGCCAATAACAAAACGGAAGGGACTGGTTGACGATGAAAAGCGTAACAGCGACTTCAAGGTTCGTCATTGGCATTGCAAGAAACCAGGGAGGGTTTGCAGAGCGTTCGAAAGGCACTCTCGTCTATAACCGATATATTTAAAATCGGTTCGGCCCTATGCAAATCGTAATCTCCAGGTTGTCCGTCATTCGGACTTAAAAAAGGTGCAGACCAATCGGTTTGCATCTTTTTTAATGCCATAAAGTGAAACTTCAATCAGTGGGGGTTTTCCTTAACCCCCACTGATTGTTAGTCGCGTTCTAGTGTCGCTAAGATCTCCGCTAGCGCTTCAATCAATCGACACTACGAACCCGATTGGTTCAACTAAGCCTCTGCTGCGCATCGGCAAGTTTCACTGTATCTCACCAATCGGGCCTTTACGGGCAGTTTGCCCCCCCCCCACGCTTATCCTCCTTTGATTCCTCTGAGTCTTGAAGCGGGGGTCTTACTGCCCGTTAGACTGCGATAAAAACCCCCTTATCTCCTCTCTTCTTTTCACAATCCAAAAAATATTCCTATCAAACTGTTTAGACAAGTATATTTTTCTCCATAATGGCAAATAAAAGGAGGTTTCCATATAGATGTCTGAACATGAACAAAAACAAGAATCAACCATGTCCCGGAGAAGATTCATCCGCAATTCCGGGTTAGTTGCCGGCGGTTTAGTAGGAGGCGGTATTCTTGGCGGCTTAATTGGTGCAAACATGAACAAAGACGGTACAGCAACGGAAGAGAATGCCCATACAAACGGGCATGATCAGGTTGCCTATCAGCAGTCGCCTTTATATTTCACAAACCCCGAGACATTCGGAATCCTGCAGGCTGCCGTTGAGAGAATTTATCCAAAGGATGAAAATGGCCCTGGTGCGAATGATTTGGATGTTCCATTTTTTATCGACCATCAGCTTGCGGGCTCATGGGGCAACAATACAAGGGAATATATGCAGGGTCCGTTCTTCCCAGGGTCGAACTTTCAGGGTTACCAATCCCCTTTAAAACGGCATGAAATATTTGATGTCGGACTTGCTGCCCTGCAGACCTACAGCAATGAAAAGTTCAAGAAGCCATTTGCTGAATTGGAGGGCGAACAGCAGGATGAAATTCTTACAGCCTTTGAAGAGGATAAAGTGAAGCTCCGGGGTGTTACTGCAAGGACGTTCTTTAATATTCTCCGGGCCGCCACCATTGAAGGTGTATATGCAGACCCTGCCTACGCCGGAAACAAAAATATGGAAGGCTGGAAAATGAAAGACTTTCCTGGCCATCAAATGAGCTATATCAATCAAATTGAGTCTGAAAAATTTGTGAAAATTAAACCAAACAGTCTCCATTCATATACGAAATAGTACTATCTTTTAAGGAAGTGGTAAAAATGGCGAAAACATTGCCAAAAACGGATGCAGTCATTGTAGGAGTCGGATGGGCCGGCGGAATCATTGCGGCTGAGCTTGGGAAACAGGGATTAAAAGTAGTCGGCCTGGAGCGTGGAAAAGAGCGCGGCGTGAAGGACTACTATGTGGTCCATGATGAACTGCGTTATGGAATCCGCTATGAATTAATGCAGGATCTTTCTAAAGAAACGATTACGTTCCGCAATCATGGGAAGGAACGTGCCCTTCCTATGCGCCAGCTTGGGTCCTTTTTGCTGGGCGAAGGCTTAGGCGGGTCCGGTGTTCACTGGAATGGGCATACTTTCCGCTTTCTGCCTTATGACTTTGAAATCAAGTCACAGACAGTTAAAAAATATGGCGAAGCCAAGATCAAAGGTCTTCAAGTTCAGGATTGGGGCATTACATACGATGAATTGGAGCCTTATTTTTACGAATTTGAAAAGGCGGCAGGTATTGGCGGAGAAGAAGCTGAGCTGGGGCCAAAAAGAGCGGATCCGTTCCCAAACCCTCCAATGAAGGAAACACCCATTACAGCCAGATTTAAAAAGGCAGCAAAATCATTGGGGATGAAACCTTACCAAATGCCATCCGGCAATATGAGCGAGGCATATGAAAACCAATATGGCGCCAAGATGGCTCCATGCCAGTATTGTGCGTTTTGCGAACGATTCGGCTGTGAATATGGAGCAAAAGCTGATCCGACTGTGGCCGTTATTCCATTTGCCAAAGAAACGGGAAATGTGGATATCCGCAACTTTGCGAATGTAACGGAAATTATTCACGATGGCAAAAAAGCAACCGGTGTGCGCTATGTGGATGTCCAGACAAAAGAAGAATTCATTCAGCCGGCTGAAATGGTTATTCTGACCAGCTATGTCATGAATAACACCCGCCTTCTTCTGACATCCAAACTGGGACGTCCATACAACCCTGATACAGGATCAGGGGTGATCGGGAAGAACTATTGCTATCAGATCCTTCCCGGGTCAGCGGGCTTTTTTGATGAAGAACAATTTAACACATTTATGGGTGCCGGTGCCCTCGGTGCAACGGTGGATGATTACAATGGGGACAATTTTGACCACTCGGATCTTGGCTTTATCCATGGCGGCTCCATATCTATCAACCAGTCAGGATACCGTCCGATTCAATATAATATGGTTCCGACTGATACACCGAAATGGGGCAGCAAGTTTAAGGAGAATTCCATTAAGTATTTCACACGGGCTTTAAGCATTGGCACCCAGGGGGCATCCATGCCTGTTCAGCACAATTATATGGATCTGGATCCTTCTTATAAAGATGCTTACGGGCTTCCGCTGCTTCGTATGACATACGATTTCACTGAACAGGATAAGAATCTTTATAACTATATTGGAAAAATCACAGACAACATCATGAAGGAAATGGGACCTTCAAAAATTAACGACCGGCAGCAGCTGGAGCATTACGATATCGTCCCTTACCAGACGACACACAATACAGGCGGTGTCATCATGGGGGCAGAGCCTGAAACATCAGCCGTAAATAACTATCTCCAAATGTGGGATGCAGAGAATGTCTTTGTCGTTGGTGCCTCCGCTTTCCCTCACAACGGAGGATATAATCCGACAGGAACTGTAGGGGCACTCGCCTATCGTGCTGCTGAAGGAATCATCAAATACAGCAAAGAAGGCGGCCTGCTTGCATAAGAAAAGCGCAAGCGCCTTGGTTACGAAGGAACGCAGACTAAGAACGCCACGTCCTGTGGCAACGTCTGCATGACCCACATCCTGTGGGCCTCAAGCACAAGACGAGCCTCCCGGAAAGGCGTTCTTTGCCTTTTTGGGAGGATTGTCGGAAATGTGGAGGCGACTGCTTAGGGACGACAAGCATAAGACGGGCCCTGCAAGAAGGTGTCCTTTCCTTCTGGAAGGGATTGGCTTATGTCTCGAGTCCCTAGGAGCCGAAACAAGACAAGCTTGTGACCTCGAGGGGGTAGGCGCTGGAGCTGGACAGTTCTCGAAGTTCAAGCTAATACTAACTTACCTTTTAAGAAATTTTTCACGAAGGAGTGAACTCCATGGGGCTTTCAAATATTGGAATACCCGGATTGATTATCATACTGGTTATCACCTTAATTATCTTTGGTCCTAAAAAGCTTCCTGAGATCGGGTCTGCCTTTGGAAGGACCTTATCAGAATTCAAAAAATCAGCCAGAGAAATTATGAGCGATGACGATGAACCTGATTCAAAAGCACGTTCAATTGAAACGGCTGATCGGAAGGATAAACCGCTTTAACAGGAGGGTTTAGAATGAAAACGGACGAACAAACCCTTATAGAGCATTTAACAGACCTGAGAAAAGTGCTGATTCGATCTCTGATTTTCTTTATTGTCAGCTTTGCCCTATGTCTGTTTTTCATCAACCGGCTGATCCCTATGCTCTCAAACGATCATGAGCTGGTTATGCTTGGACCGCTTGATGTCATTAAGCTGTACACAGGAATTGCAGGAAGCATCAGCCTTGGGCTTTCGCTTCCTTTCATTTCCTATCAGATCTGGCTGTTTGTGAAGCCAGCTTTAACGGAAAAAGAAAGCAGAGTATCTCTAATGTTTTTCCCGGCCATTCTTTTCAGCTTTATCGGCGGGCTTGGCTTCGGATTTTTTATTATATTCCCTGCTATTTATCAGTTTTTAATGCTATTGGGTGAATCACATTTTGCGATGATGATCACAGCCAGGGAGTATTTTTCGTTTCTCCTGATGTCAACCATTCCTTTTGGTTTTTTGTTTGAGGTACCCTTGCTGTTATTGTTTCTGACAACGATCGGCATTGTCACCCCAGTTATGCTCAGTTCAATGCGAAAATACGCTTATTTGATCATGGCCGTTGTATCAGCTCTCATTACACCACCAGATTTATTTTCACAGATTCTAGTCCTCGTGCCTCTTATCGGGCTATATGAAATTGGCGTGATCATGTCAAAAGTGAAATTCAGGAAACTGAAAGCTGTTCAAGAAACACCATCCAGTGAAATCTAAAAGAGTTTAATTCTCCTTCTGAAAGGATATTTAATAAGAAAACAAACAATCCTTTGGGAGGTCTACTGAAATGAATGAACAAGAACATGTAATCAAACAAGATGGTGAACTGGATACAAAAAATATTAAAAGCGCAATGGACAAGATGTCCAATGAACGAGCAGAAGATATTTTAAGCAGCTTCGATGAATTTAAGGGCTATCTGGCGGAACGAATTGAGCTTGGCAAAAAGCTGGGATTAAATGAGGAACAGCTTGCCGTAACAGCGGAAAAAGTGGCTGGCTACCTCGCTGAAAATGTGGAGCCCAAAAACCGTGAAGAACAGCTGCTGAAGGAGTTATGGAAAGTCGGAGATGATGAAGAAAGGCATAAGCTCGCACATATGCTTGTACGCCTGACAGAGCAGGCATAATAATGGAGCCGGAATTGTTGTTCGTGACAATTCCGGCTTTTACTTTTTAAGATCTCTATATAGGTTTATAAAGTGATTCGGGTCTGACTTTACTTGAAAAGAAAACACCCCCCGATTGGTATGGAGATAAAGGAAACCAAATTCACAACTGGAATTTCTGTATGACATATCCCAAACTTCATCAAGGAGAAACTTTTCTGATGGCGACAGGATGTGATCCTCAAATAAGTGAAGAAAAAGTTCTTGTTCAATGTATTGCTGCTGATTCCAGTCGATCTTCCTGCTGACTGTAAAAAAAGGATGGGAAGCAATGATCCGCACATGAACCTCCATGATAAAAAAGATTTGCTTCTATTGAAACATATTGTGGAGTGAGATTCAAACAGCGGCTCCCTTACCCGGTGTATTCCTCACGCAGAATGGCATAGTAGGTCAAATCCACCGGCCTTCCATCTCTTATTGCATGCTGCCGCAAAATCCCTTCATGCTTCATTCCTGACTTCTCCATAATCCTCCATGATCCAGGATTGTCCGTAAAGGCAAGAGCATAAATCCGGTTATGGTTCAGTTCTTCAAATCCGTACTTAATAACTGCCCTGGCAGCCTCTGTACCATACCCTTTGCCCCAGAAAGGCTTGCCGATCCAATAGCCGATCTCCGCCCTTCTATTAGCATTAGTGCCTATAATATTGATGAGTCCTATTAAGCCATTATCCTCCTTTCTCGTAATAGCGAAAATCGCAATCTTACCGTTTCTCTCTGCTTCCAGGATGCCTGTAATAAACTCCCTTGCTCCCCCTTCAGGATAAGGATGGGGAATATTTAATGTCGTTTTTGCCACATCATAATCACTTGCGTATTCTTCTACCCTGGCTGCATCATCATGGGTAAGGCTGCGCAGAATCAGGCGGCTGGTTTCGAGGGTTTTCATCTTTTTGCCTCCTATTTTTGTTTATCAGCAGAGTTTCTATTTTCCGAAAAGAAAATCCTTTATTTTTCCTGCTGACTTTTCAGCTTATTATTTATATCTGACAAATTTTTAAATATATCTTGCAACCCTTTTGATATATCTAACATCTCTTAAGGTTTATCTAACATTGCTTAAGATTTATCTAACATGTTTTATAGTTTATCCTGCATCCCGCAGAATGAAGAAAGCACACCACCTGCGAAGTGGTGTGCCATCCCGTTTATTTATTCAACCGTCACAGCCAGCTCCCTGATTAATAGAGATGGGGAGCCAATGTAGCCTGTGGCCATGAAACCCAACGAAAACTCCAAGTCTGAACCGATGGCTTCAATATTATTTAACAGCTCATAGAAGTTTCCGGCAATCGTCATTTGGTTTACGGCATTTTGCACTTTTCCATCTTTGACATAATAGCCGTTAGCCGCAATGGAAAAGTCCCCTGATACGGTATTGGCACCGGAATGGAGGCCGGATAATTCGGTTATGATGATACCCTCTGAGAGCGAAGATACCAGCTCATCATAGCTTTGATCGGATGGATTGACGTAAAGATTCGTTGGAGCTACCGTCAAAGTGCCCTTATAAGAAGCTTTATAGGCATTGCCTGTCGATTCCACACCATCTTTTTGTGCTGTTTTGCGGTTATGCATCAAGGTAATAAGCCTGCCGTCTTTCACAATATCTTTTCTGGCAGTGGCAACCCCTTCGCTGTCAAAATTAGAACTGAGCAGACCTTCTTCTAAAAATGGGTCATCTACGATATTCAATGATGCCACAGCAATGCTTTCACCCGTTTTCCCCTTAAGAGCCGATTGCCCTTTTTGGGTGTTTTCCGCTGAAAAAATCGGGATGTATGTCTGCAGCAGGGCGCCGGCGGCATCGTTTCTCAGCAGAACAGGGTAGTTTTTGCTTTCAGCACTCCTGGCATCCAGCTGTGATAATGCTTCTTCTACTGCATGCCTAGCTATTTCCTCCGGATTCAAGATCGAAAAGTCTCTCGTAAACTTGGAGTATTCACCATTTTTCACCTGATCTCCCTGCTTTACGATGACTGATACATAAATGCCGGCATGATTGTTCTTTTCGCTGAGATGCAGGCCTTTGCTGTTGAGAAGAACCCTTTCTGTTTCACCGCTGCGCAGCATGAAATAATCGGTCCCGGTTACCCGCTCATCATAGGCATAGATGTGCTTTTCTATTTGCTTAAGCAAATTTATTTTTTCAGCAATCGTAACTTCCGCAAGACTGCTTGAATAGTAGCTTCCAGACTCATACTTTTCGCTGCCGGCAAAGATTTCTTCCTGTACTTCATCCTCAATAAATTGAGAGTTTTCCTTCGCATTCCCGATCAGAAAAGACAGGGATTCCTCATCCAGTTTTTCCGTAAAAGCATAGCCCATCCTGCCTTCGTAAAGGCCTCGGAAGGAGGTTCCGAACACTTCGGAAGTGTCGTAAGAATCGATTTCCCCTTTGAAAAGCTCGCAGGCGAACTTTTCCTCTCTCTCATAATAAAGCTCCATATCTGTGAAACCATGCTGCCCGCCAAGCTGAAAGAGCTTTTCCTTAAATTCCTGCAGGTTCATATTATTCGCCTCCCTTTGTTCCGCCAACAGTCATTTCGCTTACGCGGATCATCGGCTGGCCAACATTGACAGGAATGCTTCCGCTCTGTGAACCGCACATGCCAGCACCATGGTCCAGGTTATTTCCCACCATATCAACCAGCTGGAGTGTTTTCGGGCCATTCCCTATTAACGTAGCACCCTTTAACGGCTTGCCGATTTTTCCGTCTTTTACGAGATACGCTTCCATGACGGCAAAGTTGTAATCGCCCGTTGTGGTATTGACCTGGCCGCCGCCCATGTATTTAGTATAAATTCCATACTCTGTATTTGAGACGATTTCTTCCGGAGTGGACTTGCCGTTTGCAATGTACGTATTGGTCATTCTCGAAGTCGGTGCAAAGCGGTAGGACTGCCGCCTTCCCGATCCTGTCGATTCCATGCCCATCCTGCGTCCGCCGAATTTATCAATCAAGTAACCTTTTAAAATTCCATTTTCAATCAGGACATTTTTACGCGCCTTTTCGCCTTCATCATCGATCGTAATCGATCCCCACTCATTGGCAAGCGTGCCGTCATCAATGTATGTAACGACATTCGAGGCCACTTTTTCGCCGATCCGGTTTGCAAAAACAGAGTTTTCCTTCGCTACAGATGTAGCTTCAAGGCCATGTCCGCAAGCTTCGTGGAAAATAACCCCGCCGAATTCATTATCGATGATCACAGGGAACTTCCCGCTTGGACAAGGGTCTGCCCCAAGCATCGTAACGGCAATGCGGGATGCTTCATTGGCGTAATGCTCCAAGTTCAGGTTTTCCATAAATTCAAAGCCTTTATGGGCTCCAGGTCCATAGAATCCAGGCTGCATTTGGTTTCCTTCTGCCGCAATCGACTGTATGGCAAGGCGGCTTCGCACCCGCCGGTCTTCAACAAATTTACCTTCGGAGTTTGCTATCAGCACATTCTGTTCTTCATCCAAATACCTGACCGTAACCTGCTGGATGCTGCTGTGATAGTTCTTCGCAATTTCATATGCCTTTTTCATGACATCTACTTTGCGGAGCTTCTCCACCTCGCGCGGATTCAGAGATATAGGATGTGCTGCCGGAATCATTTCTTTTTGCAGCTGTGCGGGCTGAATAATTTTTTCTCCACCGATCGCCTGGGCAGCATTGCCCGCAGCTTTCAGCAAACCTTCCTTCGACCCATCCGTTGTGTAAGCATACACACTCTGCAGCCCCTTAAACACGCGAATGCCGATCCCATAATCCCGGCCTGATAAGCTGCTCTCAATTTTCCCGCCCTGAAGCGCAAGGTTATTGGTGAAACGATCCTCAACAAATACTTCGGCAAAATCCCCGCCAGTGGCCAGAGCTGCCATAATTACATCATGAATGACTGATTGTGAAAGCATAGTGAACCCCCTTCTGTCTAACTTTTCAAACTATTCTAATCATACCGTACTGAACTTTATTTTAGTATGATTTTTTCCTTTTTTGACCAATAAGGAGGATGATTATGCCTCGGTCTGGAGACGTAAATGGGGGGGTTGCTTGTACCAGTGCTGGATCTATTTGCAGGTTTGGTTGGTCTATTTGTTAGTTCGGTTGGTCTATTTGCAAATTTGCTCATCTATTTGCAGATTCCGGGTCCCTATTTGCAGGTTCCGGGTCCCTATTTGCAGGTTCCGGGGCTCTATTTGCATTTTACCTATCTATTTGCAAGTTTGACTGGTCTATTTGCAGGCTTGTTCATCTATTTGTAATTTCGGTTGGTCTATTTGCAAATTTGCTCATCTATTTGCAGGTTCCGGGGCTCTATTTACATTTTACCTATCTATTTGCAAGTTTGACTGGTCTATTTGCAGGCTTGCTCATCTATTTGTAATTTCGGCTGGTCTATTTGCGGGCTTGCTCATCTATTTGCAGGTTCCGGGTTTCTATTTGCATTTACCTATTTATTTGCAAGTTTGGCTGGTCTATTTGCAAGTTCGCTCATCTATTTGTAATTTCGGTTGGTCTATTTGCAAATTTGCTGATCTATTTGCAGGTTCCGGATCTCTATTTGCATTTACCTATCTATTTGCAGGTTTGATTGGCCTATTTGCAAGTTTGCTCATCTATTTGTAATTTCGGTTGGTCTATTTGCGGGCTTGCTCATCTATTTGCAGGTTCCGGGTTTCTATTTGCATTTACCTATCTATTTGCAAGTTGGGCTGGTCTATTTGCAAGTTCGCTCATCTATTTGTAATTTCGGCTGGACTATTTGCAAATTTGCTCATCTATTTGCAGGTTCCGGATCTCTGTTTGCATTTTACCTATCTATTTGCAAATTCCACTATTCTATTTGCAAGTCCCCTCTTCTATTTGCAGATTATAAAAGCAGCACCCCTCCACACAAAAAAAGTGCCACATCAATGGCACTTTTTTACAACACCCCTGAAAACAGCCGGGCAAATGATTCCTTCGACCTTTCCGCCAATCCCCGTTTATAATATTGGACGGGACTTAATTTCACACTTTCTTCCAGGTCCTCTTCATAGTGGGCGACAAGATCGCGGATGGAGCTTGTGCCGTATAAAAAGACATTAACTTCAAAGTTCAAGTGGAAGCTGCGCATATCCATGTTTGCCGTTCCAATGGAAGCGAGGATTCCGTCCACGATAATAATCTTCTGATGGAGAAAGCCTTTTTTATAGGAATAGATCTCGACACCATATCGAAGCAGTTCCGCAAAGTAGGACCGGCTTGCGTATTGCGTCAGGAAGCTGTCATTGATCTCAGGGACCAGGATGCGCACTTCCACTCCTTTAGCCGCCGCCACCCTCAACGCCGTACGAATCGATTCATCAGGGACAAAATAAGGTGTGGCAATCCAAATGGACCGTGTCGCGCAGGAAATCATTGAATAATACAGATCACTCATAATTCCCTGCTGTGTGTCAGGACCGCTGGCCACCACCTGCACCGCACCATCAAGCACATCATCATCAATCGGATACTTTACATCCCGGTATTCCTCCAGCACATCTTCCTTGCTGACATATTCCCAGTCCAGGAGAAAAACCGTATGCAATGTATACACTGCCTCCCCCTTGAGGAGCATGTGAGTATCACGCCAGAAGCCGATTTTTTCATTTTCGCCCAGGTATTCAACTCCCACATTCAGTCCGCCCACAAAGCCGACTTTCCCATCTATAACAACAATTTTGCGATGGTTTCTAAAGTTGAATTTCTGATTAAAAAAACCGTACTTCAGCGGAGAAAATGGCTTTACCTTAATGCCTGCATCCTCCATGGACTGCAGATCTTCCAATGTCATTCCCATGCTGCCTGCCGCATCAAAAATAAACAGCACTTCCACTCCCTGCCTGGCTTTGTCGATCAGGATATTGATGATTTCCTTGCCAAGCCTGTCAGACCGGAAAATATAATATTCCATATGGATAAACTCTTCTGCTTCACGCAGCTTTTTCTTGATTTCATTAAATGTCTCCTCGCCATTTTTAAGAATATTTGCCCGTGAATTGGTGCTCAGCGGGGTCAATGCCACATTATTGGCGAATTTAGCAAAGCAGTGCTGGCTGTCCTGCAGGAATGAAATATCAGGTGTTTCTTCCCTTTTCATCAGCCTTTTCCATTCATCCCTGTCCCGGCTTCTTTTGCTTTTAAATAAATAGCCTTTCAAATATAGCTGTCCGGAAAACAAGTAAAACAGATAACCGGCAACCGGAAAAAACACCAGCACATACATCCACAGCAAGGTCTGGTTAGGGCTGCGATTCTCGAGCATCAAGGAAATAGCGCTGATAAATATAACAGCTGCATAAAGCAGGACAGCACCGATTTTAATGGGTGAGGCGGCATCCGTGAAAAATATCATATACACTGATGCAATCAGGATAAATACAAATAAAGAGTCCACTCTTCTTTTTTTCATAGGCCACTTCTCCTAAAAAGGTTACAATATGTATGTTTTCCTTATACCCTTTTTGATGCCATATAGAAACCAGGCAACCTTAGCTTTTCCCATTTTCAGGTTAAGAAAGCATGATCCGGAAAAAAAGAAGAGCCTTGCTGAAATCGCAATGGCTATTGTCCCCCTCCGGTATAATGATTATCACCCATCGTATAATTCGAGCTCTCCCCCGGTTTTTCACTTGGGCTGATCCCTTTTTGCATTGTATTGTTTATCGCAGTCTAACGGGCAGTAAGACCCCCACTTCAAGACTCAGAGGAATCAAAGGAGGAAAGCGGGGGTCAAACTGCCCGTAAAGGCCCGATTGGTGAGATACAGTGAAACTTGCCGATGCGCAGCAGAGGCTTAGTTGAACCAATCGGGTTCGTAGTGTCGATTGATTGAAGCGCTAGTGGAGATCTTAGCGACACTAGAACGCGACTAACAATCAGTGGGGGATAAGGAACACCCCCACTGATTGAAGTTTCACTTTATCTTCTTTCTTCTGCGGTCAATGCAATAGGCGAAAACCAGAGTCGCAATAATTAAACCAAACAGCACTCCCATTCTGCTTCCCCCTTTTTATATGTATATTCAATATGCGTGAACCATTGCTTACAATTCAGCCCTAAAAAAAGAGAGCTACTCTTCATAGCTCCCTCTAAAAAATTACTTCCTCATAGTCTCCTGGTCCTTCAAACGGTTTTGCTGATCCGGCTTACGCTCCTGATCTTTTAACGACTGTTCTTGCTGCTGCCGGGAATCCTGCCCTTTTACAATCTCTTTTAAGTCCTTGTTGTTATCCTGTGTCATACTGATCCCTCCTGTACTTTTTTATCCTGTTCCCTTATCACAGCAAAGAAAAACAATTTTTGCTAAAGGATTTCGTCACAGTAAAGAGAATCTAAGGATGAGGAAAAAATAAAGGAGTGAACCTGATGGAAATTAGGCTTCTGCGCCCGGATGATGCTGAAATATACAAAGAGTTAAGATTAGAGGGATTAAAAAAGAATCCGGAAGCATTTGGTTCAAGCTATGAGGAGGAAGCGGGGAGGCCTCCTGAAGTGTATGGAGAAAGATTTAAGACAGAAAACTCCTTTCACTACGGCGCATTTGAAGACGGGAAGCTTATAGGTGTTGTCAGTCTAGTGAGAGATACCGGGTTAAAAATGAAGCACCGCACCAATATATATGCGATGTACGTGACAGAGTCCGCCCGAAAGAATGGTATCGGCAAGAGCCTTGTCAGCAAGGCTGTGGAAAAAGCCCGCTCATGGGACGGGGTGGAACAAATCCACCTGGCCGTCATGTCTGAAAATATGCCTGCTAAAAAGCTTTATGCATCTTTCGGCTTCGAGGTTTACGGCAAGGAGAGGCATGCACTGAAGATTGATGGCAAGTACTTTGATGAGGACCTGATGGCATTGTTTTTATAATATAAGAGGCAGCTTCCCCGCAGGATAAAAAGAATAGCACCTTATCAGCAAGGTGCTATTCTCATAAACTCTATTTTCTTTTCCCTTTCCCTTTCAAATCAACGCCAATGGCAGCTCCATTGCGGCTGGAGTCTGCTACACCTTTGAAAATACCTTTATCACGGTCAATCAAAATACTTTGGACGTTTCCAATTGTGGTCGGACTCGGACCGAAGTTATGCCCCATTCCGTTTAGCCTATTAATAGCTTCTGACGGAATGCCTTCCTCATAGCGGTAGGAATTCAGGTTATTGGTATAGATCCGCGGTTCCTCAACTGCTGCTTTTAGCTCCATATCATATTCAATGGCATAAAGGATGGTCTGCAGTACTGATGTAATAATCGTTGGGCCGCCTGGTGAACCGACTGTCAGGACAGGCTCTCCATCTTCAAAGACAATCGTCGGTGTCATCGAGCTTAAAGGACGCTTGTTTGGCTGGACTTCATTTGCCCCGCCTGGCACGGCATCAAAATCTGTCAGCTCATTATTCAGCATCAGCCCGTAGCCCGGAACCATGATTCCTGTTCCGAATACCTGTTCAATGGTTGTCGTATATGATACAACATTTCCCCATCTGTCCGTTACGGAAAAATGGGTAGTCTCACCGTATTGGCGGTCATTCGGCTGTTCAGCTGCCTCATAATTGGCTTGACTGTCCTCATATTTCCATGGATCGCCTGCTTCAGGATTTGGATTCACTTCATTCAGGCTGATCAGTTCCTGGCGCTCTTTAATGTAATCCGGGTGAAGGAGCCCATTGACCGGGACATTTACAAATTCCGGATCCCCTGCATAGACAGCGCGGTCTGCATAGGCAAGATGCATGGTCTCAGCAAGCAGGTGATATTTTTCCCAGGATTTTAAATCATATTGTGATAGATTGAAGTCATCCAAAATCTTCAGCATCTGCAGCAAAAATACTCCGCCAGAGCTTGGCGGCGGCATGCTCGCAATTTCATACCCCTGATAGTCTCCCCAAATAGGCTCGTCAATAGTTACATCATACTTTGCCAGATCTTCCGGTGTCATCGATCCTCCAAAATCCTGCACCACACCTGCAAGAGCGTCTGCTATTTTCCCGTTATAAAACGCGTCAGTTCCGCCAGAACGAATCATTTTAAGCGTTTTGGCAAGATCCTTCTGTACTAAACGGTCCCCTTCTTCAAGAGGTTTACCCTTAGGCAAAAACACTTTGCCGGCAGCCGTTCTGTCAAGCTTGTCCTGATTATCGGCAATCGCATCGGCTAATACAGAATCAATCGGAAAGCCTTTATCTGCCAGTTTAATCGCAGGACCGATCAGCTGCTGCATGGGGCGTGTTCCCCATTTTTCAAGAGCAGTTTCCAGCCCTTTCAATGTGCCTGGCACACCGACAGCCGTACCGCCAGTTGATCGCTCCGCAAATGGAATCGGATCTCCGTCTTCATCCAGGAACATATCCGGTGTGGCTCCGGCCGGGGCACGTTCGCGGCTGTTAATGATGGTGGTTTCTTTCGTTTTTCCATCATAGACCATCATGAAGCCCCCGCCGCCAATTCCGGACATCATCGGTTCCACCACATTGAGGGCAAACTGGACCGCGACAGCCGCATCGATGGCATTACCGCCCTTTTTCAAAACATCTGCCCCAATTTTTGAGGCAAGCGGATGAGCTGAAGCCACCATTCCATCCCTGCCTACATCAACCTGGCTATATCCGCCATAGCCATCATCATGCTTCGGCTTTTTCGCCTGCCCGGTTAACGGTATGGTTCCGGCAACCAGTAAAATACTTAAAAGCATGAGAATACTAGCTTTCAAAAATCTTTTCATAATCTTCCTCCTTCAGTATGGTTCTACACGTCTAACTTAAGAGGAAGGAAAAGGATAATCAAGAAATAAGAGTTAATATTCTGAAAGTTAAGTCTATTTTACTAGATGCTGGTGTGTAAAAAGGTGGAATTATTCTTCCGGATGGGAAAATATGAGGGGGCAGTTTTTAATCGGGGAGAAACGCTCCCCCCGATATTCTGTTATAGGTTTTGTTATCTACCAGGGCAGGTCTGCACCATATGTCTTTGCTCTGGCTTCACTGTCCTTTCTCCGCTTTTTGCGGAATTCCGCCCGTTCTTTTGCTGTTTCATATAAGCTCTTTTCTTCGTCTGTCTCAGGCACGACTGCCGGCACCGGAGCAGGCTTTCCATTCTCGTCAACCGCAACCATTGTCAAAAAGGACATCGCACACACATTTCGATCGCCAGTCAGCAGGTCTTCTGCAATTACTTTTACGAAAATCTCCATAGATGTCCGGCCTGTATAGGTCACAAACGCCTCCAGGCAGACTGAATTGCCTTCATAAACCGGATGAAGAAAGTCAACAGAGTCTGTAGATGCGGTTACGACATTTCTTCTTCCATGCCTCATCGCCGCGATGGCTGCCACATCATCAATATAAGCCATTAGCTTGCCGCCAAATAATGTTCCATATGTATTCGTGTCCGGCGGAAGCACGATGCTTGTTTTTACCGTAAAAGATTCTCTGCAGGTTTTTGTTTCATTCATGTTGTTCCCTCCTGTTTTAATAAAGCATATCAAAAGCTGATGGCTAATAAAAATAATTTGGATAGATATTAAAAAAATATTGCCAAAAATACCCTCTTTATCATATAATTTTATTGACCAGTGTTCAATAACGAAAGGTGATTCCATGAGCCCAAGAAAATCAGCCCAAGACGAACTAACAAAAGAAGCAATTATTTCTGTAGCACGTGATCTGTTTGTTCAGGAAGGATATGCCGCAGCATCCATGAGAAAAATTGCGGACACCCTTCACTGCAGCCATGGTGCCATCTATTATCATTTCAAAAATAAGGCTCAATTATTTTACGAAATGGTTGAAGCCGATTTTCAAAAGCTCGACCAGGTCCTCGACAGTGTGCTGAAAGAATCTGCAGATACCAATGAACAGAAGCTTTTCAGCATTTTTTACCGTTATATTCAATTTGGCCTGACCCATCAAAAGCATTATGAGCTGATGTTTTTAATTCGGGATGATGATGTGAAAAGCTATCTGAATGAAGGGCCAAATAAAAGCTACCTGCATTTTGCGCAAGCGATTAATTCACTCGCTCCAAAAACTCTTTCCATAAAGGATATTTGGTCTGTATTTTTAAGCTTGCACGGCTTTGTCACGCATTATTGCAGATCGGAAACGACATTTGAAGAAGTGAAGGAACTCGCCTCTTCACATGCGCAATTTTTAATAAAAGCCATTTATTAAAGAAATGACATCCATTTCTTTAATTTTTCCCTTTAATTGAACAGTGGTTAATAAATTAAAAAGGATGATGAAGAATGATAAAAACAGCTGCAGTGTTAGGAGCAACAGGCGGAATGGGCTATGCTTTAACAGAGGCATTATGCCGCAGAAATATAAAAACTATTGCCTTTGCCAGGTCTGAAGAAAACCTGCTTAACTTCAAGGAAGACTGGGGACCAAGTGCGATTATCCATCCAGGGGATGCACTGAATCCAGAGGATATTGAAAAGGCAGTGTCAGAAGCGGATGCCGTTTTTCATACCATCAATATTCCTTACCCTGACTGGGATCCCGCACTCTCAATTATATTAGATAATATCCTGCACGCATGCCGCAAACATCAAAAGCCTTTTATTTATGCTGATAATATATATTCCTATGGCCTTCAATCCAGCCCTGCTGCCGAAGTTTCTCCCAAGAATCCGCACACTAAAAAAGGCAAGCTGCGCCAAACCTTAATTGAGATGATAAAAAACTCAGGCGTGCCATACATCATTGCCCACTTCCCTGACTTTTACGGCCCACATACAGGAAACACACTCTTACACTATACACTCAGCCAGATTATTGAAAAAAATAAAGGCATGTTTGTCGGCAAAACCGATATTCCAAGAGAATTCATCTATATTAAGGATGGAGCAGAAGCTTTAGCCGAACTTTCATTAAATGAAACCTCATACGGCGAAGTCTGGAATATCCCTGGTGCAGGGACCATAACTGGTGAAGAAATAGCCAGTATTGTTTCTAGCCATCTAAATAGAGGCGTTACCTTCACACCTGTCCATAAGTGGATGATTCGTGCCATCGGTGTTTTTGATCCCATGATGAGGGAATATACGGAATTGATGTATTTGAATCAGACTCCTGTTATTTTGGACGGCAGTAAATATGAAGCGAGAATCGGCACTCTCCCTCAAACACCATACGAGACTGGAATTAAAATGACACTGGATCATTTATTAAACGAAAGGAATGCCGTTGTTTAACGGCATTCCTTTATTTGAAGAATGAATTTTTCTTCTTTCCCCTCAGGATATCACCCATCCAGCCTTTTTTCACGAGCATGATATAAAGGGCTGCGGTAGAAGCAATGATAATGATAATGGAGAACAAATAACCATACTTCCATTCCAGTTCGGGCATAATTTTGAAGTTCATGCCCCAGAGCGCTCCCCAGGTTGCAATCGGAGTCATAAGAGTGGTAATAACAGTGAGTGTCTTCACAATTTCATTTCCCCTGTGCATGGATACCATCTCTTCAAAATTCACGAGGTCATCAATTTCTTGCTGAAACTCACGCACCAGCGTATACCCTCTTTCAATCCGCTTGCAGGTTCTTTTAAATTCAGTTCCTTCTGTAACATCTTCACCAAAGGTTTCTTCTACACCAAGCCTGATTTCCTTAACAGGAATCATAATATTTTTCCACACGAGAATCTGGTGGCGCAGCTCATAGATTTCTTCCAGGCGATTAATATTATTCTTATCTTTTATTTTCCATAAAAGGTCATTTAAACGTACTTCAAACTTATCAATCTTCTTAATGTTATCGCTCAGGATTTCACCTAAAATCACAAAAAATCCATCAATGGCGTTGTTCGTATAATCCATTTTATTTAAAAGCAGTGATTCATCAGACTGAATGACAGTCGAATCAAAGTCCACAGTGAGGAGAAAATCCCTTGTCAGAAAATAGTGAAACAAACTATTTTCATGCTGCTCGTTCGTTGTCTGCTGATAAATGAGTGAGCCGCTGATAAACTCCTTTTTGCGGACGCAGGTATCTATTTCCATTACATTTGTTTTGTTCTCGGAAGTGTTTTTGGCCCATTTCTGCAATGCTTCTTTATAGTCGCCAGCTTCATTAAAGTCTATTTCATCCAAATGATCGTAACGGTGCCATGTCCAATTATCCTCATTATATTCTTTTTCCATCCCATCTTCCTCCTAAAACGCTCTTTTATCTATATCATCATACTTCCCTGCTTAAAGGCTGAATAAAACCTTGTTGAAAGAGTAATTTCTTCTAGTATTGGAAACAATGTTAAAAGTACTTCATGTTTGCTTCTGATTATGCCGGGTAAATATAGAGCAAGAAAGACAATCAAATTTTTTAGAGGAGGAGCATAAACATGAATTCTCGTCCATTAAATCCATATCTGTTAGCCGGTGTTGGAATTACAAGCATTTTATTACTAGCAAGCAAAAACAATCGAAATAAAGTTCAGTCTCTTGCAGTTAAAATGAAAGGCATGCTGCCTGAACGCTTTTTAAACGAAACAGTGCCAACAGAAAAGCTGGGTCACCCGGACCCTCATAATATTGAAGATAATAAAATGGTTGATGAAGGTGCCATGTATTCAGTAAATTACTATAATGAAACTGTTCAGCAATGACCTAAGGACTAACTCCTTAGGTTTTTTACATAAATCTGAATTTTCGGAGGAAGCAAGATGGGTGTTCTTTTCATCCTGATTTATTTGGGAATCGTATTAGCTGTTATTGAAATCCATACTCTTATTTTCACCTATACAGGGCTTGATAAGCATATTGCCAGATTTCAGGTGATCAGCATGCTTACAGGCACCGGCTTTACAACCGGGGAATCGGAACTCATCATTGACCATCCGATCCGCAGAAGGTTCGGAGCTTTTCTAATTTTATTTGGCGCCTTTTCATTGGCAGTCATTATTTCTGCAATCAGCAATATCCTTTCAGATGAATTTTATACTTCCAAGATCTCATTCGTGGCAGCAGCCCTGGTCCTAATTATCATTATTTTAAGGCTCCCCAAGGTACGGGATTATCTTCCAGGTAAATTGGAGCATGAACTCGAAGAACATTATGATTTTCGTGATCTTCCGATAAGGGAGGCTCTTCTCACGGAAGATAATGATCATGTCCTGGACTATTTTATTGACGAAGAATGTGAGTTTATTGGTAAAGAGCTGGGGGATATTATCGACGAGGATGAAGATATTAATGTGCTATTTATCCAGAGAGGCGATGTAAAAATCAGAAAAGAGCGGCTTGTTACGGAACTGCAGGAAGGCGACCATATTGTTTTATATGGAGAAGAACAAACAATTGAGGATAAGTTTGGTCCTAAACAGGATAAAGAAGATTAAAGCATCCCCATCGTGGAGATGCTTTTTTGCCGCTTCAGTTAAACTGCTTTGCCGGCGACAGATAGAGTGTCAGACCAATTTTTTTGCATACTGTTACATAATGCATCATCGCCAGGAGAACAGCGCCCATATTCATTCCCACAATAATTCCGTCCATCTGCAGGCTGTGCATCGAGCCAAGCACAAACATGGCCGAGAAAGAAACAACGGTTGACCAGACGGAATGATAGAACGCATCCTTCATCAGACCCAGTCCGATTAAATAGGCCTGCATCGGGATAATGAAAAAGTGGAGCAGGAAGAATGGCCAAAGCAGCTGTAAATATACGGCTGCATCTGTGGAGTGAAAAAACATCTCGGTCAGCGGCTGTGCAAAGAAATAGAAAAAAACAACCGATGGAATCCCATATAAAAAGGTGACAAAAAACACCTGCTGAAGAAGTCTCCGAAGCTCCCCCAGATTATGATCAGCATACTCTTTGGAGACTGTCGGGATCAGCATGATTAAAAAGGAATGGGCTATAAAGGATGGAAAAAAACCAATGGTCATGGCGACACCGGCGAGCATCCCAAAATGTTCTGTTGCAACTTCGCCGGGCACTCCTGCTTTTAAGAGAGCCGCCTTGATTAAAAATGGCTGAACAGCATGTGTCAGGGCATGAAAGACCCTTAAAGCCGTTGTCGGAACAGACACAGAGATGAGATTCTGCCTCACACTTTTTCCGCTGACATAGTCAGATGGCTCTTTTTTAATCCGCTGATACTGAATAATAAACATATTCAGCAAGTATAGAAAAACAACAATCTCACTTCCTACAAACGTACAAAAAGCAATAAAGACCGCTGTATTGACATCAAATTGAAAGGCCTGATAAAGCACAACGAGCAGCAGGAGCTGAATGGATTTGCGCAGAAAATTGGATGCTGCAATTTTTCCCATTTGATGCTTGCCCATGAAAAAACCCCTGGCAATCGAGGAAAAGGACACGATGGGAATGAAGCCGATCACAACCCATCTCAAGAGAGGGTGGTACTCGTTAAATACACTGATAAACGGAATAATAATCGCTGCAGCCGGCACCAAAACGGCTGTAAAGATAATGGTCAGCTTGATGACATGATGAAGCATGCTGAGATGATACCTTTTATCTTTTTCGGCAATGAATTTGGAAATCGAGATCGGAAGCTCAAAACTGGCCAGCAGCACGATCAGAAATATGGTCGGCAAAATCGACATATACATGCCGAGTCCCCTCTCCCCCAGTTCCCGGGCGAGCACCATATTCACCACAAACTCTATACATTCGCTTGCAAAAGCAGCCAGTGCAAGCAATATGACTCCTTTGAAGAATTTACTCATTGCGCCTCTCCTTATATAATGCAGATTCTATATAAGATATGAGACATGCCCCGATAATATATTGCCCTTTTGGAACTTTTAAGAAAATTAATATAACGAAAAGGAGAGCTGGCAATATGCAGCCCCCCCTCTCAACTAAAATACAAAAACATGTGCAATCAGTACAATAACAGGTAAAGTAATGATCGTTCTTTCGATAAAAATAACGAATAAATCCATAAAGCTCAGGGGAATATTTGAACGCAGGATCAGAATCCCGATTTCCGACATGTATACTAATTGCGTTAATGACAGGCCTGCCACAACGAATCTTGTCAACTCGCTCTCAATTCCGCTTCCTATAACAGCAGGAAGGAACATATCAGCAAAGCCGACAAGCATAGTCTGCGCCGCAGCACCTGCTTCCGGCAATTGCATAAACTCTAATACCGGAATGAGCGGGTAAGAAATAAACTTAAATGCAGGCGTGTATTCCGCAATGATCAGGGCCGCTGCTCCCAGGCTCATCACAAGCGGAATCAGGCCCATCCAAATATCCAGAACAGTTTCAATGCCATTGGTTAAAAGCTTTTTGGGACCCGGAGCATTCCTTGCTTTATCAATTGCCTGCTCCCATCCCCATTTCAATTTCGAAACCCCTTCCGGAATGGTTTCATCTATCTGCTGTCCTACCGGTTCATAATAAGTATCCGGCTTCCGGGATAATGGCGGTATTCTTGGCATAATCAATGCTGCCACGACACATGCGGCAGAAACGGTTAAGTAAAAAGGGATGAATAAATGGCCAAGGCCAACAACATTCGCAACGACAAGACTGAAAGCCACAGACGCAATCGAGAAGGTTGTCGCAATGACCGCTGCTTCTCTTTTTGTGTAAAAGCCTTCATCATATTGCTTCGTTGTTACCAATACACCGACTGTTCCGGCACCCATCCAGGACGCGAGGCAATCGATGGAGGACCGTCCGGGAAGTGTAAAAAATGGCCTCATAAATTTCTGGACAAGCGCCCCAATGAACTCCATTAAACCAAACTCCACTAAAAGCGGCAGAAGGATGCCGGCAAACAGGAACCACGTAAGCAAAACGGGAGCCAGGTCGTAGAGAACCACTCCGCCTGTATTCCGCGACCAGATAAACTCAGGACCGATTTCATAAAAAGTCATGATTCCCACTGCGAATCCGAGGACTCTCATGGTCAACCCAAATTTCCCGGTATCAAATAACCCTTTTAAAAACTTATTATCCAGTATAAATGCCGGCTTTGCTGTTTTTGCCAGGATGGATAGAAAAACGGATAATCCTAAAATAATAATGATAATGGCAGGCATCTGCTCACTGAACGCTTTGCCTAAAAGAGAGGCTAAAATACCGACACCAATCGTGACGTCTCCCTGAAATTTAACTGGAACCAGAAATAGGAGCGACCCAATTAAAGATGGGATAATAAATTTCCAATACTCTCCTGTGACGGCTTGCGGCTTAACCCTTGTCTCAGCTTTCATTCTATTACCTCCTTATGATTTGGAAACAACTGCTTCATGTTCCATAAGTGCTTCTTCCAATATTCTCAGACCCTGATCAATTTGCTCCTTTGTCACAACAAGCGGCGGAATCATCCGAATTACTTCCCCTGAATTTCCGCAGAGATAAAAGAGGACTCCCTTATCAAGAGAAGAATTCAGGATGTCCATTACCGCGTTTCCATCCGGTTTTCCGGTTTGCGGGTCGATGATTTCAATGCCGATCATCAGCCCCAGACCTCTGACACTGCCAATTGCAGGATGTTCGGCTTTCAAAGCCTGTAATTTCTGTAATGCATACTCTCCCATTTGCTTTGCGTTTTCCAAAAGATTCTCCGTTTTTAGGACTTCAAGAGAGGCCAATGCTGCAGAACAGGCAATCGGATTGCCGCCAAAGGTTGTTCCATGGGCACCCAGCGGCCATTTTTCCATCAATTCCTTCGAAGCTGCAGTTGCGCTTAACGGCAGTCCTGCCGCAATTCCTTTTGCAATCGCCATGATATCCGGCACCACATCAAATGCCTGGGCGGCAAACCATTCCCCAGTACGCCCAAAGCCGGTTTGCACTTCATCAAATATCAGCAGGATTCCATGCCGGTCACAAATTTCCCTGATCTTCTGCAGCCATTTCTTCGGAGGAATGATATAGCCGCCTTCCCCGAGAACCGGTTCAATGATCATGCAGGCAACCTCTTCCGGGTCAACCTGATGCTTGAAGAGTGTTTCAGCGTCCTTTTCCAGTTTTCTTGGGAAGTACTCCTCAGGATCTTCGCCAAAAGGACAATCCCGCTCATCCGCATATGGAAGCTGATAGGTCAGCCAGGACGGCTGCTGAAACTTGCGGTATTTGCTCTTGGATGTGGATACACTCAGCGCTCCCATCGACCTTCCATGGAAACAGCCTGTGAAGGAAACAACATAGGGCCTCCGCGTGACATACTTTGCAAGCTTAATAGCTCCTTCGATTGCTTCAGTCCCGCTGTTCGCAAAGAAAAAGCAATCCAGATTTCCCGGTGTAATTTTTCCAAGCTCCTCTGCGAGCCGCAAAATCGATTCATAGATGATAACGCCTGACGGGCCGTGCACCAAATGGTCTGCACTGTCTTTAATGGCCTGTACAACCTTTGGATGACGATGCCCGACATTTTCCACTGCAATGCCTGATGTAAAATCCAAATACTCTTTTCCATCGACACCGTAGTAATAGCAGCCTTCCGCCTTGACCACCGGCAAATTCGGATGATCCTTTGCCATGCTTGGCGCCAATAGGTTTGAAATGTTTCCGACAAGATGACTCCAATTTTCTCCGTTCATACTTTTCCCTCCTGAATACTGCATAGATGTAATGGTTATGTTTTCTCTGCTATTCTTTAATGCAATATTCATGCCAAAGTATGTATTAACAATCATATTTTTTTTAATTTTCTTACTACTGAAGGCTGACTGATCCCCAGGGCAACTGCTATTTCAGTAGTGGTCCGGTAACGTTTCCTTGCATTGTTTAATACTTTTTTCTCTACATCTTTCAATATAGCGGGAAGAGTTTGTCCCTCATAATCTATAAAACCCTCTTTTTTTCCTTGCATATGGTATTCATAAGGCAGGTCGTCTTTCGTAATCATCAGGCTGGTGCTTGTTACGATAAGCCGCTCCATCAGGTTTTCAAGCTCTCTTACGTTTCCCTTCCACTCAAGCTGCAGCAGGTGATCGACCAGGGATTTGTCCAGGCGCCTTTCCCGATTATGCCGCTTGGAGATAGAGTGGAGAAAATAATGAATGAGAGCAAATAAATCCTCTTTCCTTTCCCTGAGCGGCGGAATCTTTAAGGGCACCACATTCAGCCGGAAGAATAAGTCCTGCCTGAAATCCCTGGATTCCACTGCTTTTTCAAGATCCTTGTTCGTCGCTGCCAGGAGCCGAAAGTCTGCATGAACAGGCTTTGTCCCTCCTACTCTATAAAACTGCTTGTCTTGTATGAATTTCAGCAGCTTTGCCTGCAGATGGGCTGAGAGTTCGCCAATTTCATCAAGAAATAGTGTGCCTCCTTTTGCCATTTCAGCAAATCCCATTTTGCCTTTATGCTTTGCCCCTGTAAAAGCACCGCCTTCATACCCGAAAAACTCAGCTTCAAAGATGGATTCCGGAATCGCACTGCAGTTTACTTCAATGAACGGGCCGTCTTTTCGTGTACTGTTTTGATGAATCCATTTGGCGAGAGCCGATTTTCCGACTCCTGACTCACCCAGGAGCAGGACTGTGACATCTACATCGCGGATTCTTCTGATGGTTTCGGCAATATTTCTCATTGCCAGGCTGTCTGCTATCATGCCATCCATTTTAATGCTCTTATTGCGGAGGAGATTCAGTTCACTCTTCACCCTGGCCATTTCTTCTTCAACACTGTTCAGATATTCTTTTATAACAAGAAGTTCTGAAACATCGTAGGAATAGCTGACAATATGATCGATATTCCCAGTTTCATTGAATACAGGAATACCAGTAACCAGGATCTTTTTGCCTGAGCCGGCTTTTTGCACCAGAATGACTTTTTTCTTTTTCTTTAATACTTCTGGAGTAATCGCAGGCTTAAACACGCCTCTTCTTTCAAGTTCATATACAGATTCACCAAGCAGAGTATCCGGTTCGATGCCATAATGCACACCGCTTCCTTTACTGACCTTTATAATTATGCCGTCTGCATTGGTGACCATAATGTCTTCTTCCATTGAAGATATGACTTCTCTGTCATTATTCCAGTCCATGAAAAAGCTGTTCATCTAGTTCCTCCCGCAGATTATTCATTATTGAATAATCATATTTCTAAAATAAATTGTTGTGTTTCAGGAGATTTACCCTTAGATTATTCAAATTTAAATAATTATTCAGATTTGTATAAGACTATACATCATTTTAGTGGAAATGAAAAGATACTGAGGGAATAAATTAATAAAAATTCGTATATAAGTATAAAAATAAAATAAAAACTTTCAAAGATTATAGCTGCATTAAAAGTGGAATATATACTCTTATAAGGGGAAGGAGAGGTATTTTTGATTCTATTTTTTGAAATAGCAGCCTATTTGGTCATGATTTCAGCAAATGCGCTGGCAAACATTCTGCCTTTGAATGGGCAGACAACAGGTGAGATATCCAACAAGCTGGAGGTTCTTTTCACGCCGGCAGGGTATGTATTCAGCATTTGGGGATTTATCTATTTGCTGCTGGGTGTCTGGCTGGCAAGGCAAATTCCAAAGAAGAGCAGGAGCCTGCCCATTTACAGGCAAACCAGTCTTCTGTTTATTGTGAGCTGCATGTTAAACAGTCTATGGATTTTTGCCTGGCACTACGAATATTTTCTTTTATCCGTACTCATTATGATTGCACTTCTTTTTACTCTCATTTTTTTATACAAGAATGTCAGGGAATTTGATCCTGAGTTTCTGGATATAGCCCCATTTTCTGTTTACTTAGGCTGGATTTCTGTAGCGGCGATTGCAAATATCAGCTTTTATCTTACCTATATAGGCTGGGATGGATGGGGTCTTAAAGATAGTTTGTGGACATACATCATGCTCGCAGTGGCCACCGCCCTCGCCCTTGTATTCCGAATTAGGAATAATGACTGGGTTTATCCGCTTGTGTTTGTTTGGGCATTTATCGGCATTGGCGTCAGGAATATGGAAAACGACCCAAATGTGGCTTTTGCCGCTTACTTCGCTGCCTTTTTTACAGCGGCAGGGATTCTGCTGACCAGGAAAAAAAGGTAAAACATACAGAAAGGAAGCCTCATCACAAGGCTTCCTTTTTTCATCATTTCCATGTCTGGATTTGGTCTGTTTCAAGTATACCGAGCGTTACGTCACTAATATCAGGGTCATCAAGCAGCTGATTCCTTACACCGATTTTTATATCATCCGCATCCGCAAGGGTCAGGCCTTCAACCAGCTCAATGTACCCTTCCACATGATATCTTCTTCCCTCCTGAATCAGACGCAGCTGTTTAATATCCACGACCTGGGGGTCACCAAGAATAATATCGGCTATACGGTCTTCGATATCTTTTGGCGCGGCCACTCCAATCAGGCCAAGCGTATTTTCAAATCCAATTTTCACAGCAATGCCCACCAGAAGCAGCCCAATTAAAATCGTGCCCACTCCGTCCAGGAAGTAAAGCCCTGTAAAATGAGCGATCAGAATCGAAACAAGGGCAAGCAGCGCACCAAATGTCGCGATAATATCTTCATAAAAAACCAGTCGTGTTGGAGGAGAGGCAAGCCTGACATTTTTAAAGGCAACAGGAATAATGCCAAATCCTTTAGCAGGATTCCTCGTTTCATGGCCGATTTCCTTCATGGCTTTTACTAAAATAAATCCATCAACGGCAACTGCAAGTATCATTACTCCCACATTGAGCCAGAGGTCGGTTGATTCCTTTGGATGCTGAATCAATTCCCAGCCTTTATGTAAAGTTTCATAGGCCATGATGGAAATGACGATAACAGCAATTAATACAAACAGGTTGATCACCCGGCCAAATCCAGTTGGGAATCTTTTGGTTGGCGCCTTTTCCGCAAGCGCGCTGCCAAAGAACACAAACCCCTGATTCAATGCATCTGCAAGAGAATGAAGGGTCGTGGCAAGCATGGCCCCGCTCCCGCTTGCAAAAGCTGCCAGGCCTTTCGCAATTGCGAGTGCCGTATTTCCGATTGCTGCCATTCCCGATGATTTGTTTCCTTTTTTCAATAAAGCAATCACAGACATTACATCACCGCCAAATATTTTTGTTTGGTTTTATTTTTACCCTCATCAGCAGATTCTGAATCATTTTTAGCAAAAATAAAAAGAGCTAATATCATGATTAGCTCTCCAAAGACATTATTTAACAAGCGAGTGCTTAAAGGCATATATGACAGCCTGGGTCCTATCCTGCACCTGCAGTTTGCTTAGTATATTGCTCACATGTGTTTTGACTGTTTTTAAGGCAATGAAAAGCTCGTCGGCGATTTCCTGGTTCGTTTTGCCTTCTGTCATTAACAGGAGGATTTCCATCTCACGGCTTGTCAGCTCTTCATGGGGCAGCAGCTGGTTTTTCTGCCTCATTTTCACCATCATTTTGCCGGTTACTTCCGGTTCAAGCACTGACTGTCCATGATAGGTCGAGCGGACTGCCTCTGCAATTTCACTGGCTTTGGAGGTTTTCAGCATATAGCTTGTCGCCCCTGCTTCCAAAGCCGGATACACTTTTTCATCATCCAGGAAGCTTGTCACAATGATGATCTTAGCTTCCGGCCATTGTTCGATGATTCTTCCGGTCGCCTCGATTCCGTCCATTTCCTTCATAACGAGATCCATCAGAATGATATCCGGCCGCAATTCAAGTGCCATATCAATCGCTGTTTTTCCGTTATCCGCTTCTCCTATAACCTCAATATCCGGCTGTGCCGTCAAATAGGAAGACACTCCAATCCGAACCATTTCATGATCATCCACAAAAAGTACTTTAATCATTGGCCTCACCCTCAGAATTTAGTCTTGCCCAAGCAGACAATATTTACATAATCGGAACCTTTACTTCAAGGCGGGTTCCTTTATTTTTCACACTGATGATTTTCATGCTGCCGCCAACTTCCGCTGCGCGTTCATACATATTCTGCAGACCATAGGAGCCTGCCTTTGTTTCCTCTACATCAAACCCGACTCCATCATCAGCCACCCGGAGTATGGCATAATCATCTCTTTGAATTAGAAGCACTTCAAGATTTTGCGATTTGGAATGGCGGAGTGTGTTGGACACTGCCTCCTGAAGGATCCGGAATAAATGGTCTTCCACCCCTTTATCAAGCGGAAAACTCTCCACCTTCCATTCAATCTCCATGGAAACTTTCTGAAGCAATTCGACCAGAAGCTCTTCAATTCCTTCCTGAAGGCTTTTGCCCTTAAGTGCAGCCGGACGAAGGTGTAAGAGCAGGGCACGCATTTCGAGCTGTGACTGATGGATCATTTCCTCCACCATTTTCAGTTGTTTTGCCTGCCTGTCTTCCGGATCCTGCTGGGTTTCAGTAATGGCGGACATCATCATCGATGCTGCAAACAGCTGCTGGCTAACAGAGTCGTGAAGCTCACGGGCAAGCCTGTTCCGTTCCTGTGAAACGATTTCCTGCATCCTGCTCTCGATATCTTCCGCTTTTTCATTTGCCAGCTTTTGAGAGATCTTTGCCTGTTCTGCTATATTTTTTTGAATCTTCTCGGCTCTGACTGCTATGGAATGCAGTTCTTTACCCGTTTCCGGCACATCCAATTGCCTGCCTTCTTCGACCTGGTGGAGCATAGTGTCTACAGCAAAAAGCTGCCGGCGCCAGTAAATGCCTGACAGCAGACCAAAAATCAGGCCTATGGCCAGGCTTACGCTCGGCACAAATAAGATAAATGGAATATCAAGTATTTCCGTTTCCCAAAGATCCCGCCAGCCGGGAATGGGGAACATCGTAAAAAAAGAGGCTGTCAGGACAGCAAGAATGAGGAGGGACATGCCCGCTCCCCATGCAATTTGCCGCTGAATGATACTCATACGCGCTTCACCTCGATATCCCCGGCTGCAAAAGAAGTGAAAATTTTAACGCGCTGTCCTGACTGTTCATAGCCAGGCGTCTGAACGTGAAGATGCTGATTAAACATCTTTGATTCTTCGTACTCGAATATCCGTGCCTTACCGGCTATCGCTGAATGACTGACAGTAACCTCCACATCATAGGGAACAAGCACCTGTACATTTCCAATGAAGTTCCGGATGAAAATGACGGTTTCTCCCTTTGGAATAACTGTATAGCTTAAGTCGATAACCGTATCACCTATGCCGGTCTGGATATTGATATCGTTCCATTCATACACCTGCTCAGGCGTTTTTTGCTGGCCGACAAATATATTGGAAAAAAGAGGATTCTTTTTTATGACCGTTTCTTTCTGGAGATTGACTGCCGGTTCCTTTAATTCCGGCTGAATTCGTTTAGGTTCTTTTTTGGATTGCCAAAACTGAATCAGCAGGTGAACCAGAATCGCCAGCAGGAAAAATTTCAGCGTCATCATGCTGAAAATATTGATGAGCAGAAAAATTAGTCCAAGCCAGAAAAGCCATTTACCGGAGCTCTTAGGCATCCACTTTCTTCCGATATATACCATTCCAATTGGCACAAGAAGAGAGAATACCACGCCGCTGTTAAAAAAGGCTATTTCCACAAAGAGAAAGACAATGCCCAATATGATGATCCAGCTCATATAATCGCTTTTGTTGTTTGTGTTCATTAGGCATCCCCCTTTGTGTATTTGGAATGATTGATTAAAAGGCGCAGTATTTCTACGCCTTTTTAGAATACCATTTTTTGTTCATTAAGTAGAAAGAGTTTTTATCTTTTTTGGGAAAAAGATTATACAGACAGGGTTTATTTTACTCTCTCGTTAATTTGGATTGCTGCTTACGAAATAACCGCTACAATACTGGCTTCTTCTCCATCTCTTTTTCCAGCTGCGCGATGCGGGCATCGATTGTGCTGCGGTGATACGAGCTTTTCACCTGATGCTCAAGACGGTCAAGATAGGATTCGATTTCCTGGAACTTTGTAAAGGATTTATCATTGTTTTGATCCAGCACCTTATCCATCCGGTGGTTGGCACGTGTGATGTTTTCACGGCCCATCAGCTCCATGCGGCGGATGTGCATATCCTTTAGTTTGTGCTTCATTTCCTCGTATTTTCTTTCAAGATCACCCATTTGCTGTACTGCCTGGTTTAGGAGATCCTTTAAACGGCCGGCACGCTCTTCATACTGAATTTGCTCCTGTGAGGCGAACTGATAGAGTTCCTCTTCACTTGCCTGTGAGGCAACCTCTGCCTGGCGTTTGCGTTTATCTGCAAGGTTCTTCGCCTGCTCGTATTCCCGGGTGAATTCTTCCTTTAATGTATATTGACGTTCCAACAGCTTGCGGACCTTTTCAGTTTCACGCTCACAATCACGAAGGTATTGGTTTAAAAGGGCAATTGGATTCTTTTTCTCCTTTTTATCCAATGCATCGTGAAGGTCTGCCATTACTGTATCTTTAATTCTTGTTAATAGGTTTGCCATATCGATCTCTCCTCTTTTTAGTTTCTGTTTAATTCTGCCCACTGCTTTTCAAAGCTGGCAAAAGGGTCATTATCTTCTTCCATTACACGTGAGCCTGAATCGTTCCATTTTTTATAGATCAGATATAAAACATATGCAGCTGCAAGCCCCAGGATTGCCGGGAAATTGGAAGCTGTGGCCATCAAAGCAATGAACCCGATGATTCCATAGCCGATCTTTGCCATCGTGCTTTCTGCTTTTAAAAATTGTTTAAACACAAAGTATAGAATTGCAGCACTTACTGCCAGACCCACGATCGGGCCAAGGTTTGAAATCAGCACCATCGCCGCAATACCACCTGCAATCAATAATCCAAGTTTTTTCATTTTTCGTTTCCTCCTTTCTTGATTTCATCTTACCTGTTATACGTAAATGCTATAACGAGCCTCAGCTTTATTTTCAAATAAGACCTGAGACGTAGCAGTTTGTCGGCCTCTTTCAATAAAGCTGGGAAATCTGGAAAAAGAATGTACGTTAGAACGACAGACCGGGGGGTACACATGGGGTATGCAAACAAATAATAATGATGTCTGCAATATGCAGTTTTTGATATACATCTATTGAAGTGGAGGTCTTCCCATGTTTGGGTATGATGATTTTATGAAGTTCATGCAAGCTTTTTTTGTGGTATTCCCTATAGTGACACTCATTCATCTATTGGGTCATATATTCTTTGCAGCCATCTTTGGCGGGAAAGGAATCCGGGTTATTATTGGCACAGGTAAAATCCTGTTTTCAACGAGGTATTTGGAGGTTAGGCGGTTTTACTTCTGGTATGGGGGATGTGAGTATACATCTTTAACACACAACAATAAACTGACCAAATCTCTTATCTTTTTAGGAGGATCCATTTTAAACATTGCCAGTATTTTTCTTGTGAATTACTTGATTCGAATTGGTATTCTGGATGCTAATATGCTGTGGTACCAATTCGTCTATTTTTCTTTTTATTATGTCTTTTTCGCCCTGCTGCCAATGGATATGGCAGATGGCACGCTTAGTGACGGGAAGGCCATGTACAAGCTCTGGGTTGATAAAAATGAAGATGATTCCTCAGCAGACTGCCAGCTGGTTGATGAAAAAAGATAATAGGCATTCACAAGGAAGCCCCAATCACCGGAGCTTCCTTTTTGTGTGTGTTTCATTCCATAATTGCTTCTTGCAGCAAGCGGCCAATGCTGATTGAAATTGCCTGATAAACAGTTCTTTCGGCACATGAAAGAATTCTTTCCTGCCAATACTAATGGCGGAGGTGAAGTGTGATATGTATTTCTCATGGATATTAGGGATTATGATAGTAGCACAAACACAGACTGCTGGACCCCCAGAAAATTTATCCATCGAAAACGACGGCAAATCCATTTCAACTATCAGCAGAATAGACTATCAAATACCTTTTCCCGGGCTTCCTCTGGTAGATAGTGAACGGTTCATTCAGCTGCTTGAGACATTGGATCGTCAGACGTATATTCCGCCTATGAACGCTTATATAGGCGATAGCGGGCGGATCGTTGCTGAGAAACCCGGCAGAATACTGCACCGTAAAGCATTCACAGATATTTTTTATTCCTATTTTTATCATAAAGGGCCGGGCAGAATTGAGATTCCGATGCTCCCCGTTTATCCAAGAGTCGACCGGGACCTTCTTTCCCATATCCGGGTTAAAATGATCGGCCAGTATGCTACATACTTTAATCCGAATAACACCTCACGCTCTCATAATATTCAGCTTGCAGCCGAAGCTCTTGATAATACTGTTGTGTTTCCGAATGAAATATTTTCTTTTAACCGTGCTGTCGGCAAAAGAACGGCGGGTAAAGGCTATATGCGCGCTCCGGTGATCGTAAGAGGGGAGTTGTCAGAAGATATCGGCGGCGGGATCTGCCAGGTTTCCTCCACTCTGTTCAATGCAGTTGACAGGGCAGGCGTGAAGGTGCTCGAGCGTTATTCCCACAGCAAGAAGGTTCCATATGTACCGCCCGGCCGGGATGCAACAGTAAGCTGGTATGGTCCTGATTTCACCTTTAAGAACCGTTACAGCTTTCCCCTGCTTATAAGAGCAAAAGCCCTGCACGGCCAGATGGTGATCAGAGTATACTCATCTGATGAAATAGACTATGAGCCCCGCCAGGTCCCGAAGGCTTCAACAATGCTGCCGGAAGAAATCAGCATTGAAAAGGAAGCGGTTAAGGAGGATTGAAAGACTTTATTTCATTCGAAATTACTACAGTCTATAAAAATAGACCAAGGAGCATTATGACCAGCCCAAATATAGCAGAGACTCGCTTCACGCTCCTGTTCTGCCGGGGCTTCAGGAATAAACTGATCACAAAACCAACCGGCAGAACAATGCCATTAAAACTAAAAGTAAATGTTCCTAATAGATAATAACCAATCAGCTTCAGCACCAAGTGTTCTTCTTCCTCATTCCTGCTGCGGAACAAAAGATAAATGCCGGCTGCCCATAAAAGCAAAAAGATGATAATCATGCTGTGCACCCCCTTTAGATACGGTATTCTGTGTTAAGCAGGAAAGTGCCAAAGATAGAAAACACCCGCTCATAAGCGGGTGTTCAACTTTAAATAAGCGGTACAGAAGAGACAATCACTCCATCTTCATCTGCATATACATATTCACCCGGCTTCCAGTCAATCCCGCCAAATGTAACAGGAATGCTGCGGTCCCCTTTTCCTTCTTTTCTGCTCTTCAAAGGATTTGAGCCAAGTGCCAGGATGCCTGTATCCAGTCTTCCAAGCTCCACAGTATCCCGAACGCATCCATAAATAATCACACCGGCAAGCTTTCTTGATTGAGCTATCTCACCAAGCCTGTCCCCCATTAGTGCGCATCTTTTTGAACCTCCGCCATCCACCACCAGGACACTTCCCTCCGGAATGGACTCCAGCGACTCTTTGACCAGCACGTTATCTTCAAACACTCTAACCGTAGAAATGGGGCCGGAAAACTTTCTTTTTTGCCCATAAGATTTAAACTCCTGCTGGCAAATACGCAGCTCCTGGCTGTGTTCATCACATAAGTCTGCCGTTTTAAAATCCAAAAGAGATCTCCTCCTTTAGCACTTTTGGCTGTAAACCTCATTATGCCATCTTTCAATACTTCGATATGCAGCAGCCTGTTCCCTTCCTTTTTTCATAATCGAAAGGGAAAGATTGCAGATTTCAGGCATATATCTTTTAGTAAGGACATTCTGCGCTAATAGAAAAGGGAGGTTAAAGGATGGCTTTAATGTGGGCTATTACAATCGGTTTTATTGTTTCATTGGGGCTGGTCGGATTTATGCTTGTCCATTTTCTAAAGGGTGCAATGGATTCCCGCGATTCCACGACTGTTGACAGGATTCAGAGTGATTCGAAAGAGTAGTGAAAAGAGGCTGCCGGAATTGGCAGCCTCTTTTCTAGCTTTGACAGTTTGCACAATAGAACGTTTTTCGTGAAGATATTTCTTCTTTCACTATAGGGCTGCTGCAGCGGAGGCATGGTTCTCCTTCTCTGTCATAGACCCTGCACTGCTCATTATACCCCCCGGTTTTGGCATCTCCTTTAAATAAGACCTCTTCCATATACCCCCCAAACTGAATGGCACGGGTTAATACGCCCTTCATGGACTGATACAGGATTTTTATTTCATCCTCATCCAATTCATGCGCTTTTTTCATTGGCAGCAGTCCAGCCTCAAAACAGATTTCATCGCTGTAGCAGTTGCCGATTCCGGAGAGAAACTTCTGATTGACAAATGTCGTTTTCAGCATTCCTCTTCTGCTTCCGATCAGTTCCCGGAAGGCCGGAAATCCCAATGTGTGATCCAGAGGCTCCGGTCCCAGATGGGAAAGCTCCTTATCCAACTCTGCATCTGTCAGCAAATGCAGATAGCCAAGTCTTAATCCAATAAAATAAAGCTTTTTATCACCAAAAGAAATAATAACCTGTTTGGTTCGGTCAGGATTGTCCGCTTCGCTGCCGATATACATCCAGCCCCCAAGCATAAGGTGCAGCAGCAGGTTTTTCCCGGAGCTCAGCTTGAAAATCAGGTGCTTGGCCCTTCTTTGGATTTCCGTTATTTGCACATTAATCAGCTGACTTTCGAATTGGGCAGGCTGCACATTTATTGATTTTTCGCGGTTCACCTCTACATCAGTAATGACGTTACGGACCAGTTTCTCCGTTAACAGCCTTCTGTAGGTTTCCATTTCCGGAAGCTCAGGCATGGTGTCAGCTCCTTCCTAAAATACTGTTACCTTAGTATTTAATGGAAGGATTCACTTCATTCCTGAAAACTGTACAATCAATTTTTTTCGTTTGTTCAACGTTTCGCAACAATAGTTTTCAATATTTTGATGTTAGAAATGTTACGATGATGATTAAGGGAGGTTTTTCCATATGCAAAAGAACCGTTCCAGCAATCAGGCTTTAATGTTTTTTATCGTTTATATTGCGTTATTAGGCAGTTTAATTTTTGCGGCTGTCTCATTCAAACCCGCTTTTCAACAGCCTTCAGAAATTTCTTCTGCTTTCTCCAAAGAACTCCAGATTCAAAAGCACAATCAGGAAAAGAAGGCAGCTGAGAACGAAGAGAAATGGCAGCCATCCAATACGTTTATGATCACAGCCATTTCCATCGGCTCTTGTCTTGATATCATCGTTGTACTTCTCTGGGCCCGTCATGAAAATAAAAAGAAACAGCAGGGGCATTTCTCCAATCCAAATAGGCTGACCAATAAGAAGTGGTTCTGGTACTTGGTTTCATTGGGCATTGTTTTGCCCAGGGATGGCAAGTTGACATTCAGTCTGAAAAACTTCATCTTAACTGTTATCTTTTTGGTTTTATTGAAGTTTTGGCTGTTTGACCAGCTCGAGAGCGTCTAAGATCCTCACAGACTCCGATTAACAGCCTCATTCAGCTGTGCAATAATATCATCCGCATGTTCAATGCCAATGGATATCCTTACCACCTGCTTAGTAATGCCGAGCTCCCTGCACACTTCAGGAGGCAATGCCCGGTGGGATGTTGTCAGAGGATGGGATACGGACGTTTCAACACCCGCAAGTGTCGGCACAATTTTTATCCATCCAAGCTCTTTGAAAAATTTATTCACATTAGCACTCTCAGACAATTCAATCGTGACGATGGCGCCGAACCCTTCTTCACCGTGCTGAAAAGGATAATAGACCTTTTTTACTTCCTGATTTTGTTCTAATGCGATTGCCGCTCTTCTGGCATTGGCTGACTGCTGCTTCATTCTGAGAGCCAGCGTTTTCGCTCCCCTGCAGGTCAGCCAGGCTTCAAACGGACTCAGATTTGCCCCGAGGTTTACAATTTTGCCGCGCGCTTTTCCAACCAGTTCTTCATCTCCAGCGAGGACACCTGCGGTGATATCACTGTGTCCGCCTATGTATTTGGTTGCACTGTGGACGACTAGATCAATGCCTTTCAAATAGGGCTGGCAATGATACGGAGTGGCAAATGTATTATCAATCAGGGTAACAAGATGATGCTTCTTCGCCAGGCGGACGACTTCTTCAAGGTTTTCCACTCTCAATAAAGGATTTGTGATGCTTTCTGAGTATAGAAGTTTTGTATTCTCCTTAATGGCTCCCTCCACCTGTTGAGCATCAGAAAATGGCACAAAGGTTACTTCTATACCGAGCTGTGTCAGCTCTTCCTTGATTAAATGGAAGCTGCCTCCGTACAGGTCATCAGCTGCCACAATATGGTCGCCGCTTTTGACCACAGCAAGTACTCCCGAGAGGATGGCAGATAAACCGGAGGAGGCAGCTGTCCCGGCCGGCGCTCCTTCAAGGCCGGCAATTAACTCACCAAGCTCATCTGTATTCGGATTTCCGACCCGGGAATAAAGATAGTTGCCGTTACCCTGATAAAACCCCTCCAGCTCTTCAAGATCGCTGAAAGCGAAAGCGGAGGTCTGATAGATGGGTGTGACTTTACTTTTAATAGTGCGATTGCCGCTATTTTTTCTATGCAGAACAGAAGTCTCGAAATTCATATGGCCTTTCCCCTTTAAAAGAAATAAGTCTGGAAACATGCCCAGACCTTAATGATAATTAGCTGAATATATAAAAAATTATATCAATACAGCTTTTATGCGTCAATGAATGAAAGGATCTCTATTCTACTTGACTTCCTTCAGAAAGCTTTTAGTCCTGATGCCCGTCCGCCGAATGATTAATGTTGTGTCTACATCTATATCCGCATCAGCAAATTTTTCATCCCAGTTCTTCAGGACCTTTTTAAAATCCTGATAATCCTGCCTCAGCACAACCTCGCCAAAACCAAAAATATCGGTGCCATATTCCTGCTGAACCTTCTCAATCGTTTTTTTAACCATAGCATTAATCTGTTTTTGGGCAATTTCACCATTTTCTTCATATGTCTTCGCCTTATCAAACTGATCGTTGCAGTGAGTCCCGTCAATATATGCCTCTGCTCTGATTTTTAAATTAAGTCTTGCTTTTCCATGTTCGAGTTCCCCTTTGATTTTTGTCCTTGTATCATATACTCTAAGCCCCATATACTGACTTTCGCTGCATTTTACGGTAATGGATGTTTTATTGATTTTATTCTGAATCCATAAGTAATTTCTTGAATCCTCCAGTGTCAGAAATCCTTCCAGCTTATCACCTTTGAATATAGCCAAAGAGTCCAGGACAACAAGCGCATCAGGGGTGACCTTCATCATATTCTCCACACTTGAGCCAGCATCCGGGTCACCCTTGATTCTGACAGCGGCCATAACAGGCTGACGGCCCGGAGCAGTCCAGGCTGTTATGACGTCATTCATCCTCACTCCCGGGTCTCCACCCCAATCCTTCATCATCGTGTCCAGCTGAGTGTGCAATTTTAATGAAGTAGATTTCTGAAATTGATACGTCACTTTTAGAATATCGGAACCTTTAGCTTCCCTTGCAATCAATATATTAAAATCATCACGGATTTCCCGGTTTCTTTCCAGAAAATCAATGAAGTCAATAATTCCCTCTTTTGCAAGCTCCTCTCCGATAATCAGTGTGCGCATGTGTGAATAAATCAGATGTCTGGACATCCCTTCATTCACTCTATAGGTCAGCTCTGCCAGAGAATTCCCTTCCGCAGAGTAAACAATGGATGGAGCAAAACCGCTGGCGGTACGGTTATTCAATTCAGTTGCATTAATGCCTTCCACAGTCAGAATATACTTATCGTTTTCTCCCTTATCGACAGCCATTCCTGTCACAACAGTAATTTCACCCAGTTCTCTCTGATCCCAGCATCCGGACAGCAGTATTGCCGCTAATAAAATGGCGGACATTACACCAAAATTTTTCAATTGGGCTGATCTCCTTTCATTGGAGGAGGAGAAGGCGACCCTGTCTTTGGAAACTTTTCCGGATTCTGCGTCTTTAAATAAGCCGGCCTCTTCCTCATGCTCCAGATCGGGAATCGGAAAAATACATCCTTCTGCTGCTCAATGATAAACGGGGCCACCGGAGAAAGATATGGAATGCCAAAAGACCTGAGAGAGCTCAAATGGGCCACAATAAAAACAAGTACAATCAGGACGCCATACAAGCCCAGTATGGCCGACACAATAATTAAGAGAAACCTTAACAGCCTTGCTGCTGCAGCAAAACTATAAGTGGGCGATACAAAATTGGCGATGGCTGTAATAGCGACAATGATGACCATAATATTCGATATAATCCCTGCCTCTGCTGCAGCCTGTCCAATCACAAGAGCCCCTACAATGGAAACAGTCTGCCCAACAGCCCGCGGCATCCGGACACCGGCTTCCCTCAGAATCTCAAAGGTAACTTCCATCAATATCACTTCAATCACTGCCGGGAACGGCACTCCTTCCCGCTGGGCAATAATCCCGAGAAGAAGGGGCGTGGGCAGAAGCTCATGATGAAAGGTTAAAATCCCGACATATAAGGAAGGCGTAATCAAAGCAATCATAAAGGATAAATACCGGATTATTCTTAAGAAGCTTCCCATCATGAAGTTTTGATAATAATCTTCTGCAATGGAAAAGAAATCGACCAGTACAGCCGGAACCACCAGCACAAAAGGTGTGCCATCCACAAGGATGGCAATTTTCCCTTCAAGCAAATTGGATGCCACTGCATCAGGCCTCTCACTGTTCAAAGCCAGCGGAAAAGGTGTCGCAGATTTATCTGCAATCAGCTCTTCAATATTTCCGGATTCAAGTATGGCATTCACCTTTATCCCGCCAAGCCTTTTGCGAACCTCTCCAACGATTTTTTCATTCGCCGTGCCTTCCATATACCCGATGTATACAGTAGTGTTCGTCTCAGAACCAATGATGAATTTTTCAAAACGGAGGTTTCTGTTTTTTATTCTTCTTCTCAGAAGGCTCACATTTGTTGTGATCGACTCCACGAACCCATCCTTAGGCCCCCGTATGACCGTCTGAGTGCTTGGCTCTGATATGGACCGGTCTTCGCCGATACTCATGGAAAGGGAAAGCGCCTTTTCCATATCTTTAAATAAAATGATGATGTTTCCATAAAGCAGAGAGGTAATAATCTCATCGAATGACCCCACCAGCTTATAGCCGTCACCTCCGAATTTCTCCTTGCATAAAGACTTTAAATCATCCTCTGTTGTTAATTTAAAACCATCCTCTTTCCCGCTGATGGATTGCAGAATCGTTTCCTTTAGCAATTTAGTATCAATCATAGTAGTAAGATAGATAAGCAGCGCATCTTTGCCTTCTGTTTTCAGCTCATCCATGCTTAAATCAATCGTGCTCCCAAACTCTGCGTTTATTTTTTTCTTCAACTGTTCCAGCTTCATGCTTTTAAGATCCGGACCCTGGTCTGCGGTTTCCTCAATTTGTACAGTGTATTCCTTTTTTTTGCGCATTTTTAAAAGTGATTTAAGAATACTCAAAACTTCATCCCCTTCGTGCCGGGTTTAGACTTTTTCTTTCGCCTCTTCCATAAAACTGCGAATAATAGAAGTGAAGGCAGTCCGAACTGCATCGGCAAATGCAGGAAATACGGGACCATCTCAAGTCCCTCCTGCCAATGGTCACCGAAATTTACTGATATCAATACAGAATAAGCTGAAACAATCATGGCAACAGGCAGGGAAAAATACCGGTATGGAAGTCTGAAGGTGTATTCCAGGCCCTTCAATCCTGCAAACATAAACACAGACCCCTTTACCAAAATCCCCAGCATCATGATAAAAACAACGAGCGCATCAATTCTTTCAATAAAATTACCGATGGAGACCTCGCGGGCTGAACTGAGCATGGGAAAATTGGAACGCTGCAAAGCATCAGCTCCAAGAGTCACAATCATTAAAAACATCGCAAATAATAAAAGCGCACCCGCAATTGCTACTCCCAGCATTGACACACGCAGGCAATATTTAAAGTTGGTTACTACCGGAAGGATAAGTGTAAATGCAATAAGCTCGCCAAAAGGAAACACGATTAAAGTTGGAAAAAGTGCCTTCAAAACAGGCTTTAGCCCATCTCCGAGCACGGGCTTTATTTCATATAAATTGGCATTCCCGCTTGCAAATAAAAGGATGGTCAACAGGAATAAAAAGCCGAATAAATATGGGGTAAAAATTTCTGAAGTTCTGCCAAGGACTTCAAGACCAAGATATAAAATATAGGCCATGGCAAGACAGATGGTCAGCGAAATGATCTCAATTGGCGTCGACGGCAGAATGGCCGACGCAATTAATTCGCCAAAATCCCGGACCACCCTGCTGGCAAGGTACAGAAAATAAACTGCATATAGATTAGAAAAAATAATGGCAATTGGTCTCTTAAACCCAATTTCCATGAGCTCATACAAATTTTTTCCGGGCACCCTGCTGATTAGGAAATAGTAGAATAGCATGATCCCAAACCCAAACATAATCGAAGCAGCAATGGCAATCCAGGCATCTTTCCTGGCATCCCCGCCTACTCCCACAACAATGGCGCTTCCTAAAAGGAAATTGATCATCAATGTCAGCAGCTGGCTGAGAGAGATATTCTCTTTTAACATTCCATCACCAATCCCTTGTGTACGTCAATTAAGCAAGCGTTTCTATGATAGCCGCTTCTTTTTCTTCGCTTTCAAAAGGCGGAAATCAGCCACTGCACTTGAGGCCAACCCAACCAAAACAGTAAAAATAATAATCATTCTTCCAGTGGCAATCTCTGAAAACAGCAGATTCTTCAAAGCTTCCCAAAACGTATCATCAAATATTTTCATATCAAATATAGTGCTCAATATAGCCAAGAGCAGAAAAATGGTCAGATAGCTAAATGTAATCATGACTGTACCCCATTAACATTGGATATTGTATATCTTTTCTCGGTCTGCCCATTTTATCCAGAATTAAAGAAAAAACCGTCCAGGTTCCAATTTACCAATCCACCTGATTAATTAAAAATTATTTGGGTATGGTTAGAGAAGGAGAAATTGTATAGAAATAGGGTTTACAGGAAAAATTATGTACGAATATAAAGTAGGAGGACAAAGATGACGACATCCAACCACAACACACCCCAATATCCTGAGCCATATTGGAGGGAAGAGGAACTTCCTGTCTTTGACAAGCTCAGAGAAGATGCTCATACGGACATTGCGATTGTCGGCGGAGGCATTACCGGGATAACGGCAGGGTACCTTCTTGCCAAGGAAGGCTTTAAAGTGGCGATTGTTGAAGCAGGCAATATCCTGAACGGCACCACTGGCCATACAACAGCCAAAGTGACGGCACAGCATGGCTTAATATATGATGAATTGATCAGCCACTTTGGCGTGGAAAAAGCCAAGCTCTATTATCAGGCTTCGGCTGATGCACTGAATTTCGTCCGTAACACAGTAACTGAAAAACAAATTGAATGCGACTTCAGTAATGAAGAAGCAATCATTTACGCTGTATCGGAAGAGTATGCACAAAAAGTCGATAAAGAGCGGCAAGCCTATGAAAAACTCGGAATCCCACACGGAATGAAGGAGAGCATTCCGTTTAACATCAACACGACAGCCGTGCTTTCCATGTTTGATCAGGCCCAGTTCCATCCGGTTAAATACTTGAAAAAGCTGCTTAAAGACTTTGTGGATTTGGGAGGAATTGTTTATGAAAATACCACAGCAGCAGATATTGAAGAAGGCAGTCTTCCTGATGTCGTAACCAGAGACGGCCATCGTCTGAAATGCAAATATGTCATTGCGGCTTCCCACTTCCCATTTGCGGATATGAAAGGGTTTTATTTTTCCAGATTATCTCCGGAAAGATCTTATGTACTTGGCGTAAAAATCAAAGAGGATTTCCCTGGAGGCATGTATTACAGTGCCGATTCACCGACCCGCTCGCTCAGGTACACACCCTATAACGGAGACAAGCTTATTTTAGTGAGCGGCGACAGCCACAAGACAGGCCATGGGCCGGATACGATGAAGCACTACGACGCCCTGGAAGTCTTTGCGGAAGAGGTGCTTGGCATTACCGATTATCCTTATCGATGGTCTGCCCAGGATTTATACACACTTGATAAGGTCCCTTATATCGGCCCGATTACGTCCAAACAGAAGAATATCTTTGTCGCAACAGGCTACCGGAAATGGGGTATGACAAACGGGACAGCAGCTGCCATGCTGATAAAGGATCAGATTATGGAAAGAGACAATCCTTATGCCGAACTGTTTACGCCATCCAGATTTCAGGCTGACCCAAGCATCAAAAAGTTTATCGCAGCCAATACAGATGTTGCCGGACAGCTGATCAAAGGCAAGCTTGAATTCGTGCCAAAAGAAACAGGAGATCTGTCAAATGATGAAGGCGGCGTCGTGATGATTAAAGGCAAGCGGACAGGTGCATACAGGGATCCTGAAGGCAGCCTTCACCTTGTGGATACAACCTGCACTCACATGGGATGTGAATGTGAATGGAACCATGGCGACCGCACCTGGGACTGCCCATGCCACGGCTCCCGCTTTTCCTATGATGGAACCGTTGTGGAAGGTCCGGCAGCCAAACCGCTTAAAAAGGTTGAAGAATAAAGAAAAGAAGGCAGTCTTCCTTGGGAAACTGTCTTTTTTGTGGATTTTAGGGTAATTTTATTGAGTTCACCTCTTTTATGTGCGGATAAGTTTTTTTCTGTGTGGATAGCTCAATTTTATGTGCGGTTAGACTTCTGCGCTGTTACTATGGCTGCCTAATAGATGTTGAACTGCTTGATAGCCCGCTTTTACTTTCGGATAACTGGATTTTACTTGCAGATAGCACATTTTTATTTTCGGATGGCTGTTTAGGCGAAGTTTGTTGCTATTTGTATTAAATTTACTGAGTTGATTGTAGCGGAAGGTGCGAGACTCCTGCGGGAGTAGCGGGACAGGTGAGACCCCGCAGACGCGTAGCGTCGAGGAGGCTCAGCGCACGCCCCGCGGAAAGCGAGCATCCTGGAGCGGAAATCAACGGACAACATTAATAAGCGAAAACAACAATTTATACGAAAAGAGCCTTTCGGATAAACTATTTTACTACCGTTTAGCACATTTTTATTTTCATATAGCCGGCGGCAGCAAAAAATCCCCCTTTAAAAAGGAGGATTCGGCTCAATCAGTCCTGCACGTTGTTTTCTTTCTTTTCTTTGCTTCCGGTTGTAAATTCTACAAGCTCTTCGCTTGTGCGCTGCGGTCTGTGTTTATTATTATTGCGCTGTGCATTGCCGTTTCCAAGTTTGGTTCTGCCCATGTTCTCATCTGCTCCTTTTTTGTATTATCAGGAGTAGTATGAGTAAATTATGGAGCACTTATTCTGATGCCGGCACTCCAAGTTCAGGTGCTTTTCTATGCCTGGCAGCCTGTTCAAAGGCATAAGCAAGCTTGATCAGGAGCGGCTCACTGTATGCAAGTCCTGTAAATGTGATGCCCACCGGCTCTCCTTCCGTGGTATACCCGGCCGGTACTGTGATGGATGGATATCCCGCTTTTGCAGGGATGCCTGCTCCATAATTATTCGGGAACACGATGGCATCCAGATTATGCTCCTGCATTACGCAGTCAATGCCCTGTTCTCCTGAAAAATAAATATCCTTCTCTAAAGCTGATAAATACGCTGATTCAATCAAATTTCCGCTTGTTTCCTCCGCTTCAATCAGAATGGATTGACCGTATTTCAAGCACTTTTCGCTGTTTTTTTCATTAAATCCAATGACATCGGACAGGGTGCGAATATGCAGGTGCGGTGCGACAGTCCGCAGATAGGCATTCACATCCGCTTTAAATTCATAAGTCAGGACATCGTAACTCCACTCCATTTTAGTGGAAGGAATCACTACTTCGTCGACAACCTCTGCACCCAGTTCATTTAACCGGGCTACAGCTTGATTCATAACGGCGAGCTTTTCAGAACTTAAGTAGTCAAAATAAGTATCTCTGGCAATGCCGATTCGTGCTCCCTGAAGTCCATTTTTATCAAGGAAGATGGTAAAATCCTTCTCCTGAAGATCCTGATTTGTCAGGGTAACCGGATCATTTTCGTCAGAGACTGCCAGCACGTTTAATAAAAATACAGCATCCTTTACCGTTCTCGCCATTGGCCCGGCAGTATCCTGGCTATGGGCAATCGGAATAATCCCGGTTCGGCTGACAAGTCCGACGGTCGGCTTTATTCCGACGAGAGAATTCTGGCTGGCAGGACTTAATATGGAGCCTGATGTCTCCGTTCCAATGGCTGCAGCTGCAAAATTAGCGGCAATAGCGGCACCGGATCCTGCGCTCGAACCTCCCACATCAAATTTCCCCGGCCCATAAGGGTTTAAGGTCTGTCCGCCGCGCGAACTGTACCCGCTCGGCATCCCTTCTGCCATAAAATTGGCCCATTCTGTCATATTCGTTTTTCCGATAATGACGGCTCCCGCTTTTCTTAATTGAGAAGCCACAAATGAATCACTTTGTGCATAATGACCCTTCAAAGCAAGTGACCCTGCAGTTGTCTGCATTTTGTCTCCTGTATCGATATTATCCTTTAACAAAATGGGTATTCCGTGAAGAGGGCTGCGCGGCCCCTTCTTTTCTCTTTCCGCATCAAGAGCAGCTGCAATATGCAGTGCATCCGGATTGAGTTCTAAAACAGAATGAATGTTTTGATCAAGCTGTCCAATTCGGTACATATACATCACTACAAGTTCTTTGGAGGTAATTTCCCCATTCTGCATTTTTTCCTGTAATTCATCTATCGTGGCTTCAAGCAAATAGTCATCATGAAAACTCTTTAGTCTTGGATTCTCCATCACTGACTTCCCCTTATTCTTTAGTGAAATAAAGCTTCACTTACTAATTCGCTTAGAAAAGGAGAAATTCCTTTTTATAAAAAAATGCCAGGCACCAATTGATATAGGTGCCCGGCACTTGATTTTTAAACGATTTGGCCGCCGCGCATGACTTTCTTTTCGGCAGTGAGGCCCAGTTCTTTCGCCATTTTTTTAAGTTCGCGCTCTTCTCTTTCAGTGACGAGAGAAATAACGGTTCCGCCTGCGCCGAATCTTCCTGTCCTTCCCGAACGGTGGACATATTGATTTATATCCTTCGGGAAGTCAAAATGTACGACATGGGTAACTCCCTTGATGTCCAGCCCTCTTGCCGCAACATCTGTGGCAATCAGCATATTCGTATTGCCCGTGCGGAAGTTCTTGATGGCTTTCTGCCTGTCAAATTTGGTCAGGTCACTGTGCAGAGTGCTTGAAGAGATATTTTTAAAATCAAGCTTTTCAGCCATAACGGTCAGGTTGCCGATATCTTTAACAAATACCAGTGCCTTAATGTCTTCAAGCCTTGAGATCTTTTCGAGCATTTTGATTTTATCCCGCGCTTCTGCCACAAAATAAATATGGTCCACACCTGCAGCCTGAATGGTTTCATCCTTCTCGACACGAATGACTTCAGCATCAGCTGTCAGTTCTTTTGCAAGCTGCTCAACAACCGGCGGCAGTGTCGCTGAAAACAGCAGGACCTGGCGTTCTTTAAGTGTAGATTTAACAATGTTTTGAACCGTCTGAGTGTGTTCCTTAACGAGAAGCTGATCGCCTTCATCAAGGACAACGGTTTTGACATCATGCATTTTCAGCTTTTTCTGTTTAATCAGCTCCAGCACCCGTCCCGGCGTTCCTAAAGCAATATGCGGATGCTTCTTTAATTTTTCAAGCTGCCTTTTCACATTGGCTCCGCCAATAAAAGAAGCTGCTTTAATCCCGCTGCCTTCAGCCCATTTTTGGATCTCGCTTAATATCTGCATCACAAGCTCCTGTGAAGAGGCCAAAATAACGGCCTGTACCGCCTGTTTATCCGGATCAATTTTTTCCAGGACCGGCAGCAGGTATGCAAGTGTCTTGCCTGTTCCAGTCGGAGATTCGGCAATAATATCTCTGCCTTCCAAAGCCGGAGGAACCGCCTCTGCCTGAATGGTCGTCGGCTGAGTAAATGCAGACTTTTTCCATGCCTCCTGGATAAATGGTTTCATATCTTGAATGATAGATTGTGTCATAAGTTACTCCTTTAACTTTAATGCGTGTAATCAGAAAGTTATATTTAGTATAGCCGAAAATCGGAAAAAACTAGTATCGGTAATGATACTAGCTTATAGGCTGGAAGTTGTCCACCCTTAACAGAAAAAGGCGCGAAGCCACTTCTGGCATTCGCACCTTATTACTTACTTATGAATCCATACAGCTCCCGCAGAGTTGTCTTTGGCTTCACCGACCACTTGGAATTTCAAGCCATGTTCAGGAACAATTCTTCCTGCATCAGGAATCATACTGTTGATGTATTTGTTAGAATCATCAAAAACTGAAATTCCTTTAAGGCCAGGGTAGTCATAATCCCCGCGTGTTGGCGAACTTACTTCCCATGCTGGTGCTTTATCCAGGGAGAATGCAGCATCCGCAATCTGATATCTTGTGCTTTGAGATACTGTTTCTTTGCCGTCTAACAGACCGGTAATGGCTTCCGGATGTGAATCCACCACTCCAAGAAAACCTTCTCCCGGATGAACGCCAACCCAGTTGTCTGTGTGGCTGTCATCAGCATACCAAACAACTAAACCAGTGTTGTATTTTACACCTCTTGAATGGGCAAGAGCCGTATCGGAGCCTGCGTAATTTCTCCACTCAAGGTAATAATGGTTTTTGGCAAAGCTGATCCCGTTGGAAACAATGAATCCGTCAAGTGCCATCTGAGAGGCGCCTTCAGCATCGTCTGAGAAAATCACATTTTCATCAGCTGTTACATTGATTTCATCCATCGCAAATCCGTCCAATGCTAAGCCGCCATCTGTTACATATTCAAATGTCAGGCTAACTTTTTTACCGGCAAATCCGCTTAAGTCATATTTCTTATCCACCCATTGTCCTTTTGAAGATTCTGCACGGGCATCGCCGTCTGTATCATCATCACCAATTGTATCTATTACTTGTTCTGTGCCATCGGATGCTTTTGCAGTAACTGTCAGATAATCATAATCAAACTCAATATCATAATAAACTTTTGCATTGAAGGCAGCTGTTTCCGCATTTGTTAAGTCTAATTCAGGCGTCGTCAAAGTGGTATGAAGGTCATCACCCTTCGTGCTGTAATAGTATTTCTCGCCAAACGCAGGTGCGATCCCCTTCACTTCTTTTTCTGGAAGATTAACTTTTACAATTCCAGGGTTTTTAGATTTGGTTACACTTTGGTCAATAACCGTTGCCAAGCCTTTTTTATCAATATCTTCATAATTTACTTCCATAATATTGGCCCAGTTTCCGCCCATGCCTTTTTGGAAAAATTCTTTATTTTGCGGTGAGAAGCTGGTTGGCTCTGTACCAGCTATTTTGCCGTTCCAGCTGCCTCCGCTCATGATGGACCAGGAAGCAACCGGCTCACCTTGACCGGTGTATTGCGTATCATACTCATCCGGCAATCCTAAATCATGTCCGAACTCATGGGCAAACACCCCGACAGCTCCATCTTCAGGCTGAATCGTATAATCAAATGCGCCCATTTTTCCGCCCCAATAATCTACCTTGGCAGTTGTATCCGGAACTGCAAATACTCCGCCAAGCGTCCAGCGGTGAGACCAGATGGCATCATCACCGAGCGCACCTCCGCCAGCTTCCTGTCCTGTACCAGCGTGGATAATCATTAGATGGTCAACCAATCCATCAGGCTCGTTAAGGTTTCCATCTCCATCTAAATCATATAGATCAAATTCATCGTAATCTGAAAGATCCATTCCAGCGTCTACAGCTGCTTTTAATGCCTCTTTTACTAAGTCGCGAGGTCCTAGAGGAGATAAATTGTCATGGCCTCCGTTAGGGTTATCATCACCATAATCGCCCGCTTTTCCAGGGACCGTCAGCCATTCAGACACAGTGCCGTCCACCGTGTAGCTGCCTCCGGACTGCTCTTCATAGAATTGCTTAAATGTTTTTACTTTGTCTCCATTAAATAATTCAAATTCAGTATCGCCAAACATCAGTTTTTCATAGTGCTCTTTGCTGAAATCATCAGCGTACATGTAGCCCTCTTCCTGTGTTACATTGTTATGCTTGAAATCTTCAAATTCAGTTAAAAGCACAAGCACTTTGTCTGTTCTGACATCACCATTGTAGTTTGCTTCTTTGGCCGGATCTACTTTTACATATCCGTCCGGTTTGCCCTTTTTAAAGTTTTTATGACCCTTATTCAGCTGCTTTGACAGCTTGTCTTTTTGTTTGGTTAAAAAATCTTTTGTTTTTTTGTCAAACTCATCCTTATGGCCATGGCTATTCTTTGTACTTCCAGGCTGCTTTTCACCTTGTTTTTCCTTTATGTATTCCTTTACTGCCTTTTCTATTTCTTTCGAAGAAGCATCCTTTTTAACTAATCCTCTTTCTTTTAATGCCTTCCCCAGCCGGTCTTCGTTCACAATATTCAAATCAATCGGTGCAGAAAGTTCCTCTGCTGAAGCTTTTGAAGGAGCTGCTGTTGTCCCGGCAAAAGATCCCGCAAATAGTGCAGCTGCCATCATCGTGCTGGCTGTAATGGAAGATACAACCTTAAAAGGTTTATTCTTATTACTCATTCTTATAGCCTCCTATTTAGTTTTTCTGAATTTCCGAAGTGCGAGATTAATTCTATCAAACTAACACAAAGTTTTTAATAGTCTAACAATACTGTTATTTTAATATTTTGATAACATTTTAGTAGGTAATTGTGTTTAATTTATTCAGCACAAAAAAATAATTGGGTATTAATGCTTATTTAGGGGGTATAAAAATAGAGCATCAGACTGCTCTGATGCCCCTTTACTTTTATTTATTCAATTTGGTAATTCTTCCTTCAACCACTGGGTTTACTTTCCCGCATTCAATCCGGCATTAAATGTATCAAGCTGGCCATGGAAATCATTGATGCCCAAAAGCTGGACTTCAAAAGGCTTTGGCTCCGGAAATTGAAGCGAATACTTCGAAAAGCCATTGCCTGCTTCACCGGCATAGCCGATTCCGCTGCCTTCAGCAATTGCATTCTTTGCATCCGGTGAAGATTCGAACGTTACATTTACTTCACCGGCAACCGGTGCAAAAGACCAATTGGCATCTGCAGAAGGATCGATGGTTTGTTCTTCACGGATATAATCAATGATTGCCTGGCGGTTTTCATCCGGATAAAGCTCTACTGCTGTTTTGTTTCTGACTCCAGGGAAAGTGCCGCTGGCCCGATAATTATTTGTCACAACGATGAATTCCTGATCTGGATCAATAGGTGATCCGTTATACTGAAGATTTTTGATTCTGTTTGCATCAGCATTAACCTGCTTGCCATCCTTATCATACTTAGCAGGTTCTGTTACATCGATCTCATATGTCACACCATCGATTACATCATAGTTATAAGTAGGGAAATCATTATTAATGAGTGACTGTTCTCCTGCTTCATTTTCTTTTATCTGATTGAACTGTCCTGCAGACATTTCAAGCCATTCTTTCACATCTGCTCCTTTAATTTTTACCGTAGCCACAGTATTCGGATACAGGTATAGATCAGCTACATTCTTGATGGCGATTGTGCCTTCAGGAATATATGTGTAATAGCTCGCCCCGTTGCGGCCGCCTGCTTTAAAAGGTGCTCCCGCTGAAAGCACTGGTGTATTTTCATCAGGTGTTCCTTTTAATTGCTTCTCGATATACCACTTTTGTGCATTCGTTACAATTTGAATGGAAGGATCATCTTTTACAAGTGCAAAATAGCTGTGGATATCCGCTGTTGTTTCCCCGACAGGCTGGCGGACATAATTCACGGTACCTTCATGCTCTTCCTTTACAGCTTTCAAAATAGCAGGATCTGCATCTGCAAGGCTTTCTTTGACGGTCGCGCCGGATTCATTTTTATAGCTTCTAAAAATAGACCTTAAAGATGACTGGGAATCCTTAACCTGCCACTTTCCCTTTACCTTGGCAATGGTCAGGTCCATAACGCCAAGCTGGTTGCCCCAGCTGCCCGGCATGATGAACGGCACCCCGTTGACCGTTCCCTTTTCTGTATCTACTCCGGGAAGATCGGTGAAATCTCCCGGAAAATTCTTATGGTTGTGTCCGGAAATCACCGCATCAATGCCTTCTACTTTTGTTAAGTCGTAGGCTGCATTCTCTTCCAATTCCGCATATGCCGCATCCCCCATGCCGGAGTGCGCGAGTGCAATGATAATGTCTGCCCCGTCTTTTTTCATTTTAGGAACATTAGCTTCTACTGATTTTACAATGTCTTTTGTGATGATTTTTCCATCAAGATTGGCTTTATCCCATTGTGTAATCTGCGGAGTCACAGCACCGATTACCCCAACCTTAATGACCTGTTTTCTGCCGTTTTCGTCAACCACTTTTTTCTTGATGATTTTATATGGCTTAAAATAATTTTTATCGTTTTTCGGATTTTGGTCGTGGTCTTCTTTGTAGACATTGGCATTTACATAAGGAAATGGCGAATCATCCAGGACCTCATCCAGATAATCCAGCCCATAGTTGAATTCATGGTTTCCTACCGTAGCGGCATCATAATCTAATAGTTCCATAGCCTTGAATACAGGATGCACTTCCCCATCCTCAAGCTTATCTACTTTTGCTTTATAATCGCCAAGCGGATTTCCCTGTATTAAGTCGCCATTGTCGAATAATAATGTATTCTTTGCTTCTTTTCTCGCCTGTTTGATTAAGGTAGCTGTTTTAGCCAGACCAAATTCAATGGTTTCTGCATCTTTATAGTAATCATAGTTATAAAGGTGTGTATGTATATCTGTTGTTCCCAGTATCCGAAGGCTTACTTCATGGCTGAATTTATTTTCAGGTTTCCCTGAATGATCAGGCTTTGCTGCCATTACAGAATCATATGAAACAGGAGCTGCCAAGACAGATAGGGACATAGTTGCAGCAAGAATTGTTTTACCTAATTTGCGCGCAGGATTTTTCAAATGGATACATCTCCTCGATATTAGTAGATTAGGATGATAACATTCATAATTCTATCTATTTTTAGACTTATTTGAGAATGAGCAATTAGGAGCAATTCGTGTGGCAATTTATTAATTTTTTGTAAAAATCAATTTCTAAATACCTAAAAAAAACAGCACCCTCAAAGGATACTGCATCATTTTAAATAGTTATTATCATAGAGATTAATAATTCCTATCTCCGCCCTCAGCCTTTTCCTTCAGCTCATTTGCAAGAAGGGACAGGCTTTCGGTTGTATGATTAATTTCCTGAATGGACTGTACAATGCTGTCGAGATCTGTTTTATTGCGGCCGAACATGTCCAGATACTGTTCCATTTCCATTTTTACAGTAACAAGCCCGCCTTTAACCTGCTGAATCTGAGCTTGTGATTCTTTTGTTGAGAGATTCATGGAGTTCATCGTATCAACCAGCACGCTGATTTGATTGTCGCTTTTTTCGATTTGTTCCTTGATATGGCTGCTCATCTTCTTAGAGTTTTCTGCCAGCTTTCTCACTTCGGTTGCCACTACAGCAAATCCACGTCCTTCATCACCCGCCCGGGCCGCCTCAATCGATGCATTCAGTGCCAGCAGATTCGTCTGATCGGCAATATCCTCAATCCCTTTTGTCATCGTGATAATTTGCTCCGAGATTCCTTTTAAAGCTTCAATTCCGCTTATAGACTGCTCCACATCCTGAAGGACTTTATTGAAAGCATGAACCATCTCATCCATTTGTGTTTGGTTGAGGTTAGTCAGGTTCAGCAGATTTTTGCTGCTTTTTTGCGTTGTTTCGGTTTCACTGCGGATTTGATCAGCTTTTAAGCTTGTCTCATTGATCGAAGCTTCCGTTTGCTGGACCGAGGCTGCTACTTCCTGGCTGATAGAATTTAATTCTTTCTGCAGATTAGCATTTGAAGCATTTAATTCATTGAGTTGATTCATTCTGGCCTGCAGATAATTTTCGACAACCAGCTGGGAATCCAGATTGATGATATGTGTAAGAGCCAGCAGTGCGTTCGTCAGCTTCTCAGGATCCTGGTGCAGTTCCGCGACGACCTTAGGCACCAATAATGAATTAATGGCAGAATATGTGGCCAGAAACCACTCAACTGGAAGACCAGCCCCGTTATGGGTATTGCCAATCCTCGTTCTCATCGCAAAGTATTCATCATCCAGATTGCCGCTTAATAAGCTCTGGAAGTAACGGACATATACGCCATAGAGCCTATTCCTGCTTGTATTATTTTCAGCAATTCTCTTTAATGGCGACTGTTTATAAAGATGATCCAGAACTTTCTGGAGCAATTCATCCAGCAGGGGTGAAATCACCGGGCTCAGATCCTGAAGTGTTTCAAGATGCTTTTTTGAAAAGCCCATATACCACAATCGTTCAGTAATACGCTGATCTTTTACGTCAACTGTTTCCTCTAATTCTGGAAAGTTCATTTCCGGCTGAAAAAATGAAGATGGATTCTTCTTTTTTAACTGAAATAGCATAATAGTTTCCCTCCGGCTCTTTAGCCAATTTGTACATATTTTGTATATATTATGTATAATTAATAGGTAAAAAGCAACCATTAACTCTTTATTTATATCGGGACAATAGTCCTTAATATAAAGTGAAACTTCAATCAGTGGGGGTCTTTCTTATCCCCCACTGATTGTTAGTCGCGTTCTAGTGTCGCTAAGATCTCCGCTAGCGCTTTGATCAATCGACACTACGAACCCGATTGGTTCAACTAAGCCTCTGCCTGCGCGTCGGCAAGTTTCACTGTATCTCACCAATCGGGCCTTTACATTATAAAGCGAGGCGACTTGCCTTGGGGTGACAAGCATAAGACGAGCAGATGGCGGGGAGTGCTTTTCTTCCCATCAGCTGATTGGCTTATGACCTCGAGCCCCTAGGAGCCGCAGCTAGATCGGGCAGTTTGACCCCCACTTATCCTCCTTTAATTCCTCTGAGTCTTGACCCACTTATCCTCCTTTAATTCCTCTGAGTCTTGAAGTGGGGGTCTTACTGCCCGTTAGACTACGATAAATAGAGGATGCACATTAAATGTACATCCCCTGAAATCCTTTTATTCTGCCGGCTGCTCTATAGGTATAAAAAGGTTCACGATGGTCCCTTTTCCCACTTCACTCTCAAATATGATCTCCGCCTTGTGATCATTCATAATCTGCTTGGTAACCATCAGTCCTAAACCGGTTCCATCCGGTTTCGTTGTATAAAATGGATCCGCGACCCGTTCCATATTTTCTGCATCTATCCCGCAGCCTTCATCTTTAATGCTGATCAAAACCTGGCCACCCCCTGCCAATTTGGCCGAAATCACGATTGTGCCGCCTTCTGTCATAGATTCCACCGCATTTTTGATCAGATTAATAAAAGCCTGCTTCAGCATATGCTCGTCACATTGAACTTTTGGAAGAGATTTCAGATTCTCTGTTTCAAAATGAATATTCTGATTGGCTGCCTGTTCTTTAATGATTGAGAGGACGTAGTGAATCACTGCATTCAGTTCAACCCTTTTAAACATAGGCAGCCTTGGTTTGCTCAGGATCATAAGGTCATCAGCAATCAGATTAATGCGGTCGATTTCCTCAATCATCATTTTATATCGATCCCTATCTTCAGGGTGCTTTTCCATCTGCAGCTGAGTAAACCCTCTTAAGGCTGCTAAAGGATTTCTCACTTCATGGCCCACTGCTGAAGCAATCTGTCCAACAGCAGCCAGCTTTTCCGTCTGGCGGAGTTCCTGGAAAACATGTGTCAGCGAGTGAATATATGAATAGAAGCGGTTCAGCAGAACATATGAAACACTTGAAAAAATGACCATAAGCACGATTGGCACCATTACCTTCTGGCTGCTCAACAGTAAACCAGCCAAAAGATACTTCCCAATCATGCCGCCGGATACGATCCAAAAATAACGCTTATTTACAAAAATAGGTGCAAATAAAATAAATAATAGTTCTATTGCGCTTCCGCTCTGAAATTCCTTCGACTCACCAAGATAGATCAGCATGCTGTTACTAAAATCTATCAGAAAAAAACCTGCAAAAAATAAGTATTTCACCTGAAAAGGCCGTCCCATCCTGATTAAATACAGCGCAAACGGCAAGAGTCCGATATTCGCGAGATAAAACCCCCAGCCAAGTCCGCCTTTTGGGAGCCCGGGATTTCCACCTGTATTGAGAGGAAGCAGATAATAATAAAATAAATCATAAAGTGCTAAAATAATATAAAACAGCCAGATAAAAAGGGTGACTGCTTTTGTTTCTTCTTTTATCAAAGTATCTTGATTAAAGCCTTTCATTTACATGCTCCTTGGTTAACTCTATTAATAATATGCCTTTAGCACTATTATATACGTTTGTGTCGAAACATGTAATATTATGTTTTATTCTTAAACTTCAAAAAACCGGCCCTGGTATATTCAGGCCGGTTTTTGTATAACAGCTAGGGTTTTAAAATGACTTTAATGCAGTCATCTTCATGGTCATTAAAAATCTTATAGGCACGATCTGCTTCTTGGAGTGGAATCTGATGAGTAATGATCGACTTTGGATCAAATTCCTTGTTCGTGATTTTTTCGAACAGCTCAGGCATGTAGTGCACAACAGGGGCTTGTCCCATTTTAATGGTAACATTTCTCGAGAAAAATTCCTCCAGCGGGAACATATTATAAGTCAGCCCGTACACACCTGTCAGCTGGACGGTCCCAAATTTCCGGACGGCTTTTGTCGCAATTTGAATCGGGCCAAGCGTTCCTCCCTGCAGCTTCAGCTTCTGTTCTATTTTTTCAACTGCGGATTTCTTTCCGTCCATGCCCACACAATCGATGACCACATCAGCTCCACCCTGGGTGATTTCTTTCAGATAAGCTCCCATGTCATCATATTTCGTGAAATCATAGACCTCCACATCATTGGTGAGCTTGGCGTGGTTCAGACGGTAATCAAGATGATCGACCGCTATTACCCGCTTAGCACCTTTCATCCAGGCAAATTTCTGGGTCATTAACCCGATGGGGCCGCAGCCGAGAACGACGACTGTATCTCCCGCTTTTACACCTGAATGCTCCACACTCCAATAAGCTGTCGGCAGCACATCTGATAAAAAGAGCAGGGACTCATCCTCCAGCTCGCATGATTCCGGTATGACAAAGGGCATGAAATTGCCAAAGGGCACCTTCAAAAACTCTGCCTGGCCGCCCGGATGATTTCCATATTTCTCTGTATAGCCAAAATAGCCGCCTGAATCATTATGCGGGTTCGAGTTATCACATTGGCTTTCCATATCATGCTGGCAGTAGAAGCAATGCCCGCACGACACATTAAATGGGATGACCACCCTGTCGCCTTTTTTCACCCGCGTCACATCAGGGCCTGTCTCCTCAACGATTCCCATTGGTTCATGCCCGATAATATACCCGGGCCGCAATGGCATGTTTCCCTGATATAAATGAAGGTCCGATCCGCAAATGGCTGTTGACGTAATCCGGACAATCACATCATCCCGTTTTTCAATTCTGGGATCCTCCACATTTTTCACTTGAATATCTTTTGCTCCCTGGTAAGTTACAGCTCTCATGCTTCACACTCCTTAAATGACTTAGTAGGCTATACCCTCCAAGAGGTTTTATTAACACCATTTATATCCATTCTATCGAACAGAAAATTTTTCCTGAAAATCCAAATCTCTAATAATTTCAAAGAAATAGTACGAAAGGCCGGTTTAATTATTCTGAATTTTGTAAATATAATAGAGTCACAGCTTTTCCGGCTGTGCCCATACATATTTTGAGAGGAGATTTTGAATGAAGAAAAAAAGAGTAATTGGATCTGCAGTATTAAGTGTCGCAATGGGGCTTTCTGTATTTGCATCTGGGGCATTTGGCCAGCAGGTTGAGAGCAATGAAACCTACCGGGTCGTTATTCAGGGACCAAGTGCGGAAAAGGCAAAGGCAAAATCGAACTACGGAGTACGGTGGGATTTTGGACAGAATGGTTTTACTACAACGGTCAATGCTAAACAGTATCAGGCACTTTTAAAAAATAAAAACTTAAAGATTGATAGAGTTGACGAAGTTAAGAATGCACCTGTGACCGCTGCAAAACCCGGATCAGGGGCAGCATCTGCTCCAACTGACGGTACACCCTGGGGAATTGAAGCCATTTATAATGACAGCTCCATCCAAAGCACATCAGGCGGAAATGAAGTAAAAGTGGCAGTGCTGGACACAGGGGTAAATACAGCACATGCAGACCTTGCCGGACAAGCCGAGCAGTGTAAAGACTTCACACAAAGAACATCGCCTTTAATTGACGGAAGCTGCGCAGACAAAAACGGGCACGGCACACATGTTGCTGGTACTGTACTGGCTACTGGCGGCGCTAACGGACAAGGTGTTTATGGCGTAGCTCCAGACGCAGATCTCTGGGCATATAAGGTGTTAAATGACAGAGGATCAGGTTATTCTGATGACATCGCAGGAGCCATTCAGCATGCGGCCGATGAAGCAGCCCGCACAGGATCTAAAGTGGTTATTTCCATGTCATTAGGTTCCAGTTCCAAAAACTCATTGATTACAGATGCAGTTGATTACGCCTACAGCAAAGGTGTGCTGGTAGTTGCCGCAGCCGGAAATGATGGTCCCGGGGACAACACGATCGGCTATCCCGGTGCATTAGTGAATGCTGTTGCAGTGGCTGCACTTGAAAATGTTCAGCAAAATGGTTCCTACCGTGTTGCAGATTTCTCATCACGGGGCAATCCTGCAACTGATGGCGACTTCGTGATTCAGGAGCGTGATGTCGAAGTATCTGCACCAGGCAGAGCGATTGAATCCACATGGTATGATGGCAGCTACAGCACCATCAGCGGCACATCCATGGCTACTCCTCATGTATCCGGATTGGCTGCTAAGATCTGGGCCCAGAATCCATCCATGACCCATGCCCAGCTTCGCGCCGAGCTTCAGAACCGCGCTAAGCAAAATGATATTCTTGGAGGAACAGGAGCTGCCGCTGGCGACGATTATGCGTCAGGCTTTGGCTTCCCTCGTGTAAAGTAAGAGAATAATAGAAAGGCTTGGACATTTGATGTCCAAGCTTTTTTGTTTCTGATTTAATTATAATTACTGCAAAACAGCCTGCTTTTTCTGCTTTCTGTTATATATAATTTTGGATAGGCTCACACTCGCCTCGTACAGCAGCAGGAGAGGCAATGTGACCAATATATCTGAAATAAAATCAGGCGGTGTGACTAAGATCGCAACCACAATCAGCACGAAGTAGGCATACTTCCTTATCTTCTGCAGCGAATAAGGATTAAGAATGCCAAGGCTGGTCAGGAACATAATCACAACCGGAAGCTCAAACAGGAAGCCGAATGGCAGTGTTAAATGCAGCACGAATCGAAAGTATTTTTCCGTTGTAAAGAAAGCTGTGAACATATCTCCTGATAAGGTCATTAAAAAATTCAGAACCAGCGGCAAAAGGATGAAATATCCGAATGCTATACCGGTAATGAACAGAAAAAATAACGCGGGAATATAGGATAAGGCCACCTTTTTCTCAATTCCGGTAAGCGCCGGGCTGACGAACTGCCAGATTTGATGGGCAGCTACCGGGATGGCGGCTGCAATAGCGACAACAGACGCAAGCATAAAATAGACCCATAGAATCTCAGAAGGACCAAGAACAGCCAATTTAAAGTCCAGATCCCTAACCAGCCACTGGTAAATGTCGCTGACAAAAATAAAGGATAGTGCCAAGAATGCTATAAAGACAGCAGCTATAATCATCAGCCTCTTCCGGAGCTCTTCAAAATGCTGGAGAACATTTACTGCCTCATTGTTCATATTAATCACCTCATAAGAAAAGCGCAAGCGCCTTGCCCACCCCCGACAAGCACAAGACGAGCCACCCGGAAAGGCGTTCTTTGCCTTCTTGGGAGGATTGCCAGAAATGTGGAGGCGACTGCCCAGGGACGACAGGCATAAGACGAGCCCTGCAAGAAGGTGTTCTTTCCTCCTGGGAGGGATTGGCTTATGTCTCGAGTCCCTAGGAGCCGCAACAAGCCAAGCTTGTGACCTCGAGGGGGTAGGCTGCTTGCGCTAGACAGTTATCGACGTTCAAAAATTATATACTTTCTTATCTTTATATAAAAGGAAGGAAGATATCCCTCCCTTCCCTATTCATTCTTATAGCAATTCTTTTTTCTTTTCTTCCGGCTGTTCGTCTGAAACAAGTTCGCGTGTGGACTTCTTGAATTCTTTCAAAGTTGTGCCGAATGCCCTGCCTATTTCAGGAAGCTTGGATGGGCCGAAAATGATCAGCGCCAGCACTAGTACAATAATCAATCCTGGTATCCCGATATTTGATAGCATAGTAACCTCCTAGTATTTAAAGCCTGTAATCGCCACAACTCCCGGACGCGGCATGGTGTCTCCCTTGCGGTGCGGCCATTTGCTTGTCAAATTGTTCAGATTTTCCGTCTCTTCTCCCGGGTGCTGAATGGACAGGAACAGGGTTGTCTCGTTTGGTGTAAAAGATGGTCCAGTCAGTTCTGCTTCAACGGGAGCTGAAGCAAACTGAAAAGCTTCACCTGTATTTTTTCCGATCGTTGGGATGACAAACATGCCATTGTTGGCGAAATGTGTGTAGATTCCTGTATTCAGCTTGCTTGATGACATATCTGTTACAGTCCAGAGATTGCCAAGGCTATCGAAAGTCAGATTATCAGGTGCACTGAAGCCGCTCTGTTTTCCGCCGGCTGCAAAGATTTCAAAATCAAAAGTCAGTGCCCCCAGGTCATCTCCATCTTCGATAAATCTGGTAATATGGCCATGGAAGTTGCCATGTTTATCATTGTTGGTGTGGGCAATGAATACCGTTTTATCGAACGGGCTGATCTCCACATCTTCCGGACGGTCAGTAGGCGTTCCGCCAACAAGCAGAGCTGCTTCATGGCAGTGAACAGCCACATCGGCCTGTGTCTGGAATTTCTTTAAAAGATCTGCATTCCCCTTGACGGCTTTCTGCACATTTTCAATCGTTAATGGCACCCATTTTCCGCTGCCCATATTAGCCGCATAAAGTGTCCCTTCTTCCAGAAGGTCAGAGTTTGCTTTCCCGCGGGACTTTACATATTTATTTTTGCTGATGAACTTATACACGCATGCATCTTTCTTATCATCGCCCATATAAACCACAACCCGATTGTCATTGGTCAGGCCGACTGCTGCATTTTCATGGTTGAAGCGACCAAGAGCAGTGTGCTTGCGCGGCTTAAAATTTGGATCAAACGGATCGATTTCCACAATCCAGCCATAATGTGTATCATTTAATCCTGCATCCTTTGAGGTAGATTCGAAATTTTCCTCAGCTGATAAAACCGTGCCCCACAATGTCTTGCCGCCGGAACAATTGGCAAAAGTCCCCTGTACATTCGTTGCACCGCCCACTGCTTTTGAACCTTTGGCAGGACCTGTCAGCTGAAACGGAGTCAAGCCTGTAATACGGCGCGCAAATTTAGAATCTGTGTCCAATTTCCAGGTGCCCTCTTTATCACGGTATACTTCGATAATCGATCCGCCCTGGCTGTAAAGCATTTTTTGAATTTGGGCTGCGGAATACTTGCCATTTGCCGGCCTTGCACCATGAACAAATAGATCGCTTGAATATTCATGATTCACCCATAAAAGACCGCGCTTGTCCCCATCTATTGGAAAATATAAGGTAAAGTCATTGTTAAAGCCGAATGTATCGCCTTTTTTATTTATGACATCTCCATAGGCTGCCACAACATCGTATTTGTAACCACGAGGCAAAACAAGGTCATCTTTATCTGTCGGGTCAATCGGCTTAAAATTCAAGCCAGAGACTTTCTTCTGGAATCCGAATAAATGGGAGGCTGCCTCAACACCCCTAGCTTCCGCTTTTGGAACCATTGCCCCCAAACCTGTCGAAGCTACAGTCAATGCTCCCACACCTGTACCTACATACGTTAAAAACTTGCGGCGATTCAATTCTGACATTCTTAGCACCTCTTCATATTATTTGATAATGTTTTCATCGTATTTATGTACCAAACCCAAGTACAATACTAAAAGATGAATATTAAGAGAATGCTAAGAAATAACCTGAATATTGTAAAAGTAGTTTAAAGATTGTAAAAAAAATGCCCGGCATCAGCCGGACATTTCTAATCTTTCTATTAAGATACTTTTTCTTTCTGAACTTTGTAGCCTTCTTCCCAATATTCGGCGTTTTTGATGCCCAATTTAGTAGAGTTAAATACTGGATCAAGTCCCTGCTTCTTCTGTGCTTCATAGTCTTTAAGCGCAAGCAGTGCAGGTTTCGCAAGTATAAGAATGGCAATAAGATTCAGCCATACCATTAAACCAAGACCTGCATCTCCGAGTGCCCAAGCAAGACCCGCTGTTTTGACTGCTCCATAGAAAGTTGATGCCAGCAAAACAACCTTCAATATATGAGTAGCAAGTTTGAGGTTTTTCCCTTTTATTAAATAAGTAACATTCGTTTCTGCCATATAGTAATAAGCCATAATCGTTGTAAAAGCGAAGAAGAACAGAGATACAGCAACAAATCCTGCACCGAATCCCGGCAATACGGATTCAACAGCAGCCTGTGTATATCCTGGGCCCGCTTCTACTCCAGGCAGATTTTCAAAAAGGAATGTCTTTCCATCTGTGCCAACAGTATTGAACATACCAGTGAACAAGATCATGAAAGCTGTTGCAGAACACACGAATAGCGTGTCAATGTAAACTGAGAAAGCCTGAACCAGTCCCTGCTTGACCGGATGGGAAACCTCAGCAGCTGCAGCAGCATGTGCTCCAGTACCCTGACCAGCTTCATTAGAATAAATTCCACGCTTTACTCCCCATGCAATTGCACTTCCGACAAGCCCCCCAAACATGGAGTCTGCAGCAAAAGCACTTCGGAAAATCAATGAGAATACGGCAGGCAGTTCACCAATATTCATCCCGATAATAACTAATGATACTAGAATATAACCAATTGCCATAAAAGGAACAACGTATTGGGCTACTGTAGCAATACGCTTAACACCGCCAAAAATAATTAAAGCTAAAAGTGCGATAATAATTGCGCCTGTAACGCTTTTATTGATTCCAAATGCGTTTTCCATTCCCAAAGCAATAGAGTTGGACTGAATGCCAGGCATTAATATTGCCATTGCAAGCAAAGCAGAAATGGCAAAAAGAACGGCAAACCATTTAATCCCTATACCTTTTTCAATATAAAATGCCGGTCCCCCGCGATACAGTCCGTCTTTCTTTTCTTTGTAAATCTGGGCAAGCGTTGACTCTATAAAAGCCGTAGCCGCTCCGATAAAGGCCATAGCCCACATCCAGAATACAGCACCCGGTCCACCCATTGCGATGGCAGTGGCAGTACCTGCGATGTTACCAGTTCCTACACGGCCGGAAAGAGCAATAGATAAGGCCTGGAATGAAGAAACGCCCGATTCGGAACTTTTACCCTGGAACATTAGCATAACCATGTCTTTAATATGTCTGACCTGCAGGAACCGCGTCAGGATTGTAAATAGCAACCCTATTGCAAGACAGATGTAGATAACAGGTGTACTCCATAAAATACCGTTTAGCTGATTAACAAAAGCTTCCAAACAACTTCCCCCTTTTTAATATATATTCTGAATCTTTTTCCTATTAGGAATTATAGAATAAATACTGTTATAAGACAATGTTTTTTTAACGGACTGTGGGAATAATGTCATAGAAGTTTCTGGATTCCCTGAATAAAGCGGTTTTCTTCTTAGTTGAGAGGTTATATAAAAATTAGAGTGATAGCATAACCCTTCCTATTTTTTGTAATTTTCGTTATTATATATTTAGGGAAACGAAATGTTGACCGGAAAGAAGTGTTTCAAATATGGTAAAACAGACGAAAAGAAATTTAATGATTATGTGGTTTGCTAATTTCTTTGTAGCAGGCAGCATGACAATGGTGCTTCCCTTTATTTCGTTATATATAGAAAGCTTTGGCGACCATTCTCCAGCCTATGTGCAGCATTGGTCAGGGTGGACGTTTGCCATTACATTTGTAACCGCATTTCTTTTTTCTCCTGTCTGGGGAAGAATAGGGGACCTTTTTGGGCGCCGGAAAATATTGATTCTGTCAGGAATCGGAATGGGGATATCCATCTTCCTGATGGGATATGTGACAAACGTCTGGCAGCTGTTTTTTCTCAGGCTGTTTACGGGAATTTTTACTGGCTTCATCGGTATGTCCCAGGCGTTCATTTCTACGCAGACTCCGAAGGAAATTGCCGGCAGGGTGATGGGGACACTGCAGACCGGAAGCATCACAGGTTCATTGATGGGCCCTCTTCTTGGCGGAGTCCTTGCAGATTTATTCGGATTTTCAGATACCTTCAAATGGACCTCCATCGCCATCTTTGTTTCCGCGTTTCTTGTTTTTTTCACAAAAGAACACAAAATTCAAACTCAAAAGGGCGAGAAAACGCGGTATTCAAGCAAGGCGGTCATTCAGCATATTATCAGTAATCCCATCCTGCTGACAGTTATGCTGATATCAACGCTTGTTCAGATCGCACACTTCAGCATCCAGCCTATCCTATCCCTATATGTCAGCGAATTGCACGGACCGGAAAATCTGGCGTTTTTTGCGGGGATTGCCTTTTCAGCTGCAGGGCTTGGCAACTTGCTGATGGCCAGGCAATGGGGGAAAATTGGGGATCAGTACGGCTATATTAAAACATTGGTTGTTCTCCTCTTCCTTGCAGGCGTGTTTTATCTGCCGGGCGGATTTGTCTCAAACATGTGGCAGCTTGTTCTTGTCCGCTTTGCACTTGGTGTCACCATCGGAGGCATCATTCCTGTCCGGATCGCCTATATCCGCCAGGAAGCACCCGTTGCTATGCAAGGTGAAGTGCTTGGGTACAACACAAGTCTTCGCTTTTTCGGGAATATAATAGGTCCCGTTATCGGCGGTATGATATCAGGCTATCTTGGCTTTTCGGCCGTATTTGTCGTCACAAGTTTCCTCCTCATCTTAAGCGGACTGATTCTGCTCGGTGCGATGAACCGCCATCCAAAGCTTGCGAAGGATTCTTATTAAATAAAAATGAAGCCGGCAGAAATGCCGGCTTCATTTTTATTTCGCTGCATTGCTTGCAATATGGACAGCATCCCAAACACCCGCAAACGGCGGGGCATAACAAAGATCCACCATGCCAAGCTCTTCTGCTGCCATATTGTTGTGGATGGCAACGGCAAATACATCAATTCGAAGGACCACTCCTTTATTTCCGATGGCGTGGGCTCCGAGAATTCGGTTTGTTCCTTTCTCACATATCAGCTTGATCCAGATAGGAGTCTGATTCGGGTAGTAGTCTGGATGATCGGCCGCTTTTACAAATTCAGTTGTGTAGCCAATATCAAGCTTTTTGGCATCCTCCTCGGAAAGCCCCGTTCTCCCAAGCTCCATATCAAAAATTTTAATCGCAGCACTTCCCAAAGTTCCCACATATTTTTCATGACTGCCGGCTATATTGCCACCAGCCAGGCGGCCGCATTTATTCGCATTTGTTCCCAGCGGAATATAATCGTTTTCTTCAAGCACCTTGTGATAAACCTGAGCGCAGTCCCCCGCAGCATAAACACTTTCAATATTTGTCCGCATTTCACGGTCGATGATAATGGCACCATTTTCCGCCATCTCTATTCCCGACCCTTCCAGAAACTTCGTAGCAGGCTTTACACCAACAGCAACAAGCACTAAGTCTGCTTTATAAATGCCTTTATCCGTTTTTACACTCTCCACTTTCCCATTGCCGCTAAAGCTCTCTACCTTTTCACCCAGATTCAGTTCTACGCCGTTATCACGGATTTCTTTTTCAGCTATATCGGTTATTTCCTTGTCAAAAGGAGCCAGGATTCTCTCCCCCATTTCAATAACACGGACATTTTTACCGAGGGTTTTCATCGCTTCAACCACTTCAATACCTATATAGCCACCGCCGACGATAACAACATCTTGCACTTCAGGTTTGTGGGAAATTTCTTTTAATACCATTCCATCTTCGAGTGTCTTCAGCACATAAATGTTCTCGAGATCGGCTCCCGGGAATGGGGGCATGATCGGAAACGTGCCTGTCCCTATCATCAGCTTGTCGTATGTATCCGTAAAGGTTTTGCCTGATGCAAGGTCTTTAACCGTTACTTCCTTTTTGTTTGTATCCACTTTTAAAACTTCATGCTGCAGATGTGTATTAATGTTCCTCTCAGAAAATTGCTCCTGTGTTCTAGCGATCATTTTCCGGTAATCGTCATTTTCACCGGAAATATAGTAAGGAAGACCGCAGGCACCGTAGGATAAAAACTTGCCTTTTTCATACACGGTAATCTCCGCTTTTTCGTCCATTCTCCTTAATTTCGATGCGGCTGACATACTTGCAGCCACCCCGCCAATGACTAGCAGTTTCATTCGGAATCTCTCCTCACGTTCAATAAGGTATTCAAGATAGGTTTCGTTAAAAGGTTGAAATTATACAGAATTCCTATACCCTTATAGCTATCCCTTTTTGGCTATTTTAAAACGTTTTTCAGGACTTCTTCCGTTACTCTCCGAACAATATTGTCGATCATTTCTTCTGGCAGGCCGGGAGCTGTCCGGATTTCCTTATCACTTTTCGGAACCGGTATTCCGCCTGTTTTAATGCCCATTTTCTCCCGGATTGAGATCAGCTCTGCAATTTGTCCAGTGCTCAGTTCGTTTGACTTTTGAATGATTTGTTCGGAATACATCAGCATAAGTGCATAGTGTTCCAGTGACTCCATCCGGAAATAGGCCTCTGTTATGTCCCTGCCCCAGGTTAGTGCGCCATGATTCGCTAAAAGTACAGCATTGTAATCCCTGCAGTATGGAGCAATAGAATCCGGCACTTCCTGTGTCCCGGGGGTGGCATAAGGGGCTACGGGCACTTTGCCAAGCAAAACTACCGCCTCCGGAGAAACGGGCTTTTCAAGACTGATTCCGGCTATGGCAAATGATGTGGCCACAGGCGGATGGGCATGGACAACAGCCTTTGCTTCAGGGTTTTCCTGATATACTCTGAGGTGCATCTTTACTTCTGAAGATGGGTTCAGCTTCCCTTCCAGAATATTGCCTGAAAGGTCCATCTTAACCATCATATCCGGTGTCATAAACCCTTTGCTCACTCCGGTTGGTGTTGTCCAGAGTTCACGTTCATTCACTTTAATGGAAATGTTTCCGTCGTTTGCAGCCACGAAGTTTTTATTGTATATTCTTCTGCCGATTTCGCAGATGAGTTCCTTTGCTTCCTGGTCATTAAGATATGTGTTACGAACAGCCACGGCTGTCAGCTCCCTTCCTATTCACATCCACTCCCTATTGTATAATCAAAATTAATTTGTTTCAGCCTTTTCTATTAGTTTCATGGTTCGTCAAAATTAGATCATTTCCGCGGAAATATTATTAAAAACCGCCTGATCCGAGATCAGACGGTTTTCGGGGGTATGATTCTGTCCGTTTATTTTACGCGCGGGTATCCGAAGCCTGACGCATAGTCGTCACCAGCTGCTGCTCCATATCCGCCTTTAATGTCATATTGCTTGGCACGGTTTTGAAGCTCTGTGCGAAGCTGAGTATGGCTCATGGATGGGCTGGAAGACCAAATTTTTGCTGCAAGGCCTGCTACGTGAGGTGTTGCCATGGATGTTCCGCTGATCGTATTGTAGCCTCCGTTATACCACGTAGATTCGATGCTTGCACCAGGAGCAGACACTTCCACGTCTTTTTCCTGAATGACATAGTCGCCGTCCGTGTTAGGGTTGCCACGGGATGAGAAGTTGGCTACACGGTATGTACCGTTTTGCTGAACGTTTTCAAGAGCTGCAACCGCGATCGCATTCTTCAGAGCTCCAGGATAGCCGATTGTATTAGCGCTGTAGCCTGAGTTTCCTGCTGCGGCAACAACAAGGACACCTTTGCTGTATGCGTAATCAACCGCACTGCTGATGAGAGAATCCTTGCCGCTTGAACCAAGGGACATATTAATGACCACTTTAGAGCCAGTACGGGATGCTTCGTCAGCTACGTGGCGGATTGCTCCTGCAATATCATCTGAATATCCCGAACCATTATCTCCAAGGACTTTATATGCCCATAACTTCGCCTGTGGAGCCACTCCATAGATTCCCTGACCATCATATCCTCCATGTGCTAAAACCGTCCCGGCTACATGTGTGCCATGGCCCTGGCGATCGGTACAAGAACCATTGACAAGCGGAGTGGATTGAGTAAAGTCCTTACATTGCTCTGCAGAGCCTTCCAGGTCAATGTGGCTTGTATAAACGCCAGTATCAAGAACAGCTACCTTAATGCCGCTTCCGCCTGACGTACTCGTAATGCTGCTGTTATTATAGATCGAAGCAATTCCCCATGGTGTTTGATCACTAGGATATCCTGCTGCCTGAATAGAAACTGAATCTTTCTTGGACGCCTCTGTTCTGGCAGTATCAAGAGTAACTTCGCTTACTTTTTCAATCTTTAAGTTCTTATTTTTCAGGAGTGCCTGGTATTGCTTAGCATTAACCTCTGCAGTCATGCCATCGCTCCCAAAATCCCAGCGCTTGTCCACCTGTGAATTCACACTGGCTTTAGCATTTGCCGGACCCTGGATCAATACCCGGTAGGTTTCATTTTGGGTCTCCGGTTCTTTTGCGAATGCCCCCGCTGTGAAAACCGATAAACCCATGGTCATACTTAGAAGTGCTGCTCCTAATGCCCTTTTTTTCTTCATCCTTTTTCTCCTCTCAAGTCTATATTTTTCTGTCGATTCCTGTTGTATTTAAAGTATATTTAAAATATTCAGACTCTAACAATATGCTAAAATGTTTAATTCTCAGACTTTAGAATCAGGCATTGAAACATAGCTTCTAAAAAAGTAACAGGCATTTTGACTGATTTACAAATTTTTTCTACTTTCTACATGTTGTTTAATTCATAATTTTTCCAGAAATAAATAAATTACCTCAAAAAAATTAGTTCCTTTGATAGATACAAAGAGTGAAATTACACTTCGTTTTTATGGATGTCAGGGATATTTTCCTAGTTAAACGCTTTAAAGATATGAAGAATAAAAAACCTCCTAACCGCTTGGTCAGGAGGCTATTTCTTCTTATTTGAACATCTTTGGAAGGCTTTCTGTGTAAGGTGCATACGCGATGCCATTTTCCGTGATAATGCCTGTGATCAGTTCATTATCTGTTACATCGAATGCGGGATTATAGGTTTTTACACCATCTGGCGCCATCGGCTTTTCGTACCATTTAGAAGTAATCTCTTCTGAATCTCTTAATTCAATATGGATATCGTCCCCTGTTTTGCATGCGAGATCGACTGTTGACAGCGGAGCACAAACATAGAAAGGTATATTATAATGTTTTGCGAGAATTGCGACGCCGGATGTGCCAATCTTATTGGCTGCATCCCCATTGGCTGCAACACGGTCACAGCCGACAAGAACCGCTTGAATCTTGCCTTCTTTCATGACGATGCTGGCCATGTTATCGCAGATCAGTGTAACATCGACACCTGCTTCTTCGAGCTCCCATGCAGTCAGGCGTGCCCCCTGCAGAAGCGGGCGGGTTTCATCGGCGTATACTTTAAAATCATATCCCTTTTCCTGTCCTAAATAAATCGGAGCAAGGGCTGTCCCATATTTAGCAGTAGCAATTGTTCCGGCATTACAGTGTGTCTGAATGCCCCATCCAGGCTCAAGTATAGAAAGCGCGTGCTGTCCGATCGACTCGCAAACTTTTTCATCCTCAGCACGAATTTTTTCTGCTTCCTCTTTCAGGGCCTGCTTTATTTCCGCAGCAGCTTTGCCTTCTTCCTTCTGGAAACGGGCTTCCATGCGATCGAGTGCCCAAAACAGATTGACAGCAGTTGGCCGTGATGACGCAAGGTATTCCTTCGCTTTCTTAAAGTCCAGATAAAGTTCTTCATAGCTTTCTGCTGCTGATTGCTTTGTGCCCAAATAAACACCATAAGCCGCGGCTATGCCAATGGCAGGTGCACCTCGTACCTTTAAATGATAGATTGCACCCCAAATATCCTTTAATTCTTTTAAATGCAAAAAGTTCTTTTCATTCGGCAGAACTGTTTGATCTAATAGAATGAGTGTATTGTTTTCATCGTCCAATCTCACAGACTGGATCACATCCACTGGTTTCCCCATCATGCTGCCTCCTCTAGAATCTTTTTTCACAGTCTTTTAAAGTACGCACAAAATCCGCTCCTGTTTTAAAAGATTCCCTATCCATAATAAACATTTTTCCGGCTGCCAGACAAATCATTTCTGCTGCAGCTCTGCTGGTGTAATCTTTAATGGATGTGACATCCTTTACGGATGCCAGCCCGATAATTCTCCTGCACAATTCAAGTCCTGTGACGGCTGCTGTGTCACGCAGGATTGTATCAAGATAGTATTCCTTAAAGCCTTCATAGCTGGCTGTTTGTTCAGTTGCCTTCTCATCCCAGGCCTGCAGGAATTTCGTTTGGAATAAGTCGATAATATCTTCTATTGTGTTTTCAAGATAACCAAGCTGATCGGTTCTTGCTCCATCTTCAGTGATGGTATATTTCGCGTTTACATAGGCGAAAATCAGGTTGGCAATCACGTTGCCGACATCGTATCCGGCAGGGCCGTAAAAGGCGAACTCAGGATCAATGATCTTGGTGGAATTTTCTTTCACAAAAATTGAGCCTGTGTGCAGATCCCCATGCAGGAGGGACTGGGCATTTGTCATAAACTCAAATTTAAGCTTAGCCGTTTCAAGCTGAAGCTTAGGATCCTCCCAAATTTCCTTTTTGGCAAATTCCCTGGTGCCTTCAAACACTTCATTTCTCACACAATCGTAAAACGGTTCTGTGAAGACGAGATCCTCTGAAATTTCGCATAGTTCCGGGTTGATAAACTTTTTGACAAGCTCTTTCTTTTCCTTATGCCCCATTACGACATCTGAAGTAAGCAATAAGGTATTTACCAGGAAGCTTGAGATATGGTCAGCAAACAGCGGGAATTTCTCATGCTGCATTAAGGCTGTTCTCATTATAGTGTAATCTGACAGATCCTCCATTGCTGTACAATTCATTACGGGATCGTAGTTAAACACTTGTGGCACGAAGCCTGGAGCTAGCTTGTTTTGCAGATCAAGAATTTCGTATTCAATGCGGTTGCGGTCAGGAGACAGCTTAAATTCATCAGATATTCTGGCAACCGGTCCGGCCTGCTTGATAATCAGCGACTTCTTGTGTTTATAGTCAGTCAGCCTGAATACATAGTTCAAATTGCCATCGCCAATTTCCCTGCAGTCCAATTCAGCATCTGGAGAAAAATAACTCAGCCTTGTTTTGGCATATTCAATGGCTTCCTGTTCAGTCATTGTAAAATAAGCGGATGTAAAAACAGTCATGCAAAAAGCCTCCCATACGAATCTTTATAATTGTATCTATAATTTGTTAATTTAATATATTTGAAAATATCTAAATACTATCATGTGACTTGGTGTTCGACAATATTTTTTTATATAAAAAGAAGCCGCTTTATGAGCAGCTTCAATCATTTCATTTAATTAATACTTCTAATCGCCTGCAGGACGTTTGAATAGACTTCAAGGGATGATAAATCAATGCCAAGGGTAACGGCTTTCTTTGCCAAATCGGGTCTGACTCCTGTGGCAATGGTGTTGACACCGATCAGAAGGAGGATATTCCGGATATCAAAAATATGCTTGGCAATTTCGACATCTATATTCACCGTGCTGGAAAAATCGATAATTAAGGTTTCGATCCCCAGCTGGCTGACCCGCGGGACTGTCTTCTCAATGATGATTTGCGCCCTGTCATAGTCTATACTGCCGATTAATGGCAGGATTGCAATGCTGTCCTGTATCGGTACAATGGTTGCAGACAGCTCATTTACCTGGGATTGGGTCTCTTTTAATTGTTCTTCGGAGTGGCGCTCAAAAGCGAATACGGTCTCATTAACGCTAATGTCCAGCATAAAGTTCACTTTTTTAATAATAGAAATAATCTCATCAGCCGTTACTTCAAAATTTTTGCCAATTTTGTTTAATCTATCAGTAAAAACAAGGCGGGTGTCCGGATACCGGATGACGATATCAGAAATTTTTCCTCCCTTCGAGGCAGCCCGTTCGCCATTTCCTTTGCTCCATTCAACCAGTCCTTCAGGAATCATATTATCGCTGCTTGCAATCATGTTTCCCAGGAACTTCATAAACTCCACATACATCGAAACGGCAGCCTCGAATTCCAGTTTGGGAATTTCAAAGCCAAATCGCTTTACGATCTCTGTAACTATCTCTTCAGATAATACCTCCGCATTTTGAGTAAGATACGCTGAAACTTTATGAATAGGCTCCATCTGTGTATATATCTCCCCTCTTATGTCTTGCTTCGATTATATCCTACTATATCTTCAAAAGGACAGAATGGAAAATAAATAGGAGAATTTCCTTAAGAGAAAGAGTCATTAAAGCCACTCTTCATAATCTTCTTCCCTTATTTCGCTGATCAGTAGAGCTTCAAATCTTCTGTAAAGCTCCTGGATCCCGGGGTCACTGTTAATCAGCGGCAGCTTGATTTGATAGTCATCTTCCGACTTAAAAAAACTGATTTCAGTCCACTTTGTCTCATCTATCCTACTTTTTAATATTTTGGTCTGAATATCGATGTAATTCTGGTAGATTTGACCGACTTTCCGTTGTATCAGCATCAGTTCATGTTCATTTTCAGGGCTGATATGATATTGATAGATTTTTATGTACATGGCAGCTCCTTTGGTTATTCAGTTATGGGTAATCTGGGGATTTATGATCGATTTTTTGGTATTCATGGCCAAATTACACCTTTTGAGCGAATCCAGCTTCTGAGTAACATTCAGATAAAAGGGAAATTCAACCGGCAACAGTTATTCAATCTCCCAGCTTTTTATAGAAGCCCAATGCCTCTATTAAAAACTCCCAATCATACCCTGTCTTTTCATGAATCCGGGCCGCCCATTCTTCAATAGATTCTGCAGGAGCATCATGGTAAAGGCCTTCTGTTGTACTGAGGAAGCTTTTCCAGTTGTAAAATTCCCAGTGTGCGGTTTCGTTTTTATAGGGAATCCGCTGCTCTAGCAAAACTTTTGGATAAATAGAGTTTTGCGATCGTTCAGCTGCTTCCAGAAAAATTTTCATGTCTGCCGGGTCCGTATCATAACTCTGCCCCGAAATTTTTCCGTTTGGGCGGTGATAGGCAATTTCCAGCTGTCCGCGTTCAGATGAAACCTGGACATCTGCTGCAGGGAAAAATCCGCTTATTTTATCGGGAGTAAAATCCCGGGCCTTTGAATCAATTAATATAGGCTGCAGCCATTGGTCGCCCAGATCACATAGAAAGCGGCGGCCTTCTTCATCCACCGCCACCACTGCTGCATGGGCTGAAGAAGTTTCCAAATCATGGCCTACCGGATAGGCCTGAATTCCAGCCTCCTTAAATTCGTAAAGTAGCCAAATCGCAAGGTCAAAACAGTTTCCGGCAATGCCATATTGAGCACGGTGCTCCTTCATTAAAGAAACATCCCTCTGCTTTTTCGTTCCTGCTTTATTATAAAACCATGCTTTTGTCAGAGTTTCCATCGGAAAACGATCAAATTTTCTCCAGACTGCCAATATCGAATGGGGAGCGTACAACCTCATCATCCTCTCAAATATTTACCTTTTACTATTCTTTTTCCATTGTAAAATTCCTCTTCCTTTTGTTTAGAAGGCAAATTATGATAGAGTATTTTCAGATGAATACATATAGAGGAGGCTTCATATGGCCAAGTACAGAGGATACATAGGCACATACACAAAGGGTGAAAGTGAAGGGATTTATTCATTTATTCTGGATACAGAAGCAGGCAAAATTTCCGATGTCAGGACTGCAGCGCAATTGGATAATCCCACCTATCTAACAATCAGCCGGGATAATCAATTTTTATTCTCGGTAGCCAAGGAAGGCGAATCCGGCGGAGTGGCTGCATATCGCCTTGACAGCAGCAGCGGTTTACTTGAGAAAATCAACAGCCAGGTTTCTGCCGGCTCCCCTCCATGCCACGTCAGTGTGGACTCTTCCGTGAGCAATGTTTTCAGTGCAAACTACCATAAAGGGACAGTCGAGTCTTACTTAACAAATGAGGACGGCTCTTTAAATCCTGCTGTTTCGGTTATGGAGCATAGCGGATCAGGACCTGACAGCAGGCAGGAAAAACCGCATACTCACTATGCCGGGCTGACTCCGGATGAAAAATACTTAGCTGCAGTTGACCTGGGAACAGACCAGGTGATTACGTATGAAGTAAATGAAGGCATTCTAAAGGAAAATAGCACCCTGTCCGTTAAGCCTGGAAGCGGACCCAGACACCTTGTGTTCCATCCAAATGGCAAGTATGCCTATGTGATGACCGAGTTTAGCTCTGAAGTTCTTTTGCTTCAGTATCATGAAGATGGAAGCTTCGTTCAAAAGCAGGCTATAACCACACTTCCCGAAGGTTTTAAGGAAAATAACCAGGGAAGCGCCATTCATATCTCTTCCGACGGCCGCTTCGTTTATGCCGGCAACCGCGGGCATGACAGCATTGCTGTTTTCTCCGTCAATCAGGATAATGGAGAGCTTGCATTTGTGGAGCATACCTCTACCGAAGGAAACTGGCCGCGTGATTTTGTGCTCGACCCATCTGAAAAATTTATAATTGGCTCAAACCAGAATTCCAGCAATATTGTTTTGTTTTCGAGAGATGAACATACAGGGAGGCTTACATTGCTTCAATCTGATGTGAAAGTGCCGGATCCGGTTTGTGTGAAGTTTTTACATGTATAAGATATTGAAAAGAAAGAGCCAGCAAAGGCTCTTTCTTTATATTTTAAACTTCATAGCCTTTTCATGAAGCTCCTGTGCCATGTCTGCAAGGACACCTGTTGCGGATGAAACCTCCTGAATGGCTGCGCTCTGCTCTTCTGTTGCACCCGCGACCTCCTGAGTGTGCAGCGCAGCCTGAATGGCATATTCATCAACCGTATTAAACGAATCTGACAGCTGGCTCGTGCTAAGCTGTATCTTTTTCATTTTTCCGGACACAAGCTCCATTTGTGCATACGTTTCTTTCACAGCAGCTGATATCTCATCGAAGGAATTCCATGCTTCACCAAAAAGTGTGATTCCCTCTTTTACTGTTCCTTCCCCTTTTGAAATGGATTCGACCGCAATTTTGGTTCGATCCTGTATGTCGAGAATAAGTGAAGAAATTTGTTTTGCAGAAACACTTGATTGCTCAGCCAGTTTTCGGACTTCATCTGCAACAACAGCAAACCCTTTCCCGTGCTCTCCAGCTCTGGCAGCCTCGATTGCAGCATTCAATGCAAGCAAATTGGTCTGGTCAGCAATCTGACTGATAATCGATAGAATCTTCTCGATCTCTGCCGACTTTTCATCCAGCTTATGAATAATTCTGCCCGTCTCATCCGTGTTTTGGCTGATGATTTCCATCTGCTTAATTGCACGATTAACAATCAGCATACCATCTTCTGATCTGGCAGCTGTATATTCAGAAGACTGAGCGACTTTTCCTGACATAGAAGAAATCTCCCGGATATCTTCTGTAATTCGATTCAAATGTTCGCGGGACTCGGCAACCTTTCCAGCTTGGCCTTCAGTCCCTTCAGATACTTCCTGAATGGACCCGGCAATTTGGTCAGTTGCCTTCGCAACTTCGTCCGCATTTGCGTTCAGTTGTTCTGCAGAGGCCGCCACCTGCTGTGAGGTATCTATCACATTGGTTATCAGCTCTTTTAATTGATCCATCATTTCGTTATAGCTTGATACTAGCCTGCCGAGTTCGTCCTGCTGGGCTGAGTACAGTTTATCGACTGAAAGATCACCTTTTGCCAGTCTATACATGCCTGACTGAAGTGCTCCAAGCCGTTTTATGAAATTTTTCATAAAGATATAAACAATCAGCAGTCCGGCCAGCACAGATAATCCGGCAATGATTAAGGACTTATTCAGAATATCTCCTCTTATTAGCAGAGCAAGCTTATGCATATCGAAATCAAGCCCTGCCACTCCCTCAATATTTCCATTTTCATTTTTAAACGCTTTCGCTAATGTAATAGTAGATTTCCCTGTGCCTGTGTCAATATAAGGATCAGTCCAGATTGCCTTTCCATCTGCCTCCTTCGCACTTAAATACCAGTCACGCTGCCTGGGATCAAAATCCCTCAGGTCTACTTCTGCCGGCGGGATATTTGAAAGATAAAACTCTCCCTTACCCTCTGTTGCAAAATATAGATTTAAGGTATTTCCATAATCCCCTGCTTTACTGCTCAGGTAGGTTTCATAGAATTGTGTTTTCAATGGATCATTGGCTGCCGGCATATTTGTGATCTCTTTCGCCATTTTATCCGGAAATGAGTATGTATTGGACTTCATTTCTTCCGATTCAGTTAATTCTGTTAAGAAATGTTCATACTCTGCAAAAATTTCCTTGAAATCCGGATTGATTTCCTCCAATGAACTCTTGGGAATGATGGCATATTCAAGCACTTTAGTCTGCTGATACGATAAAAACCCGATGAGCATTAATGGAACAAGTAAAAGAAGGATCATAATCAGGCTCATCTTAAACCTCAAAGATTGATAGAATTTCATAATAGCCTCCAAAGTCGAAACATGTAGAATTTAAGGCTATTCTACCACTACTAAAGATTCACAACAACAAATTTTTCGAATGTTCTTAAAACTATTTTCCTATAATAAAAAACACCTCTGTTCCGAGGTGTTTAGGTTTTATCTGATTGTAAAGGCAATTTTGCCCCATTGCTCTGCGTTTTCAATTCGATCAAAAGCCTGCTTATATTGTTCAAGGTGAAATGCCTGATCCACTACCGGCCTGATTTGATGCTCTTCTATAAAATGGAGCATTTCATGGTATTCCTCTGCACTTCCCATTGTTGAACCAAGCAGGTTTTGCTGTGCGTAAAAGAGACTGCGGAGATTAAGGTCCAGCACATCGCCTGTAGATGAGCCAAATGTTACAATGGTACCGCCGTTGCGAAGGATTTCCAGAGATTTATTAAATGTAGCCGGGCCAACAGATTCAATAACAAGATCCACCTTTTCACCGTCAAGTGCCTTCGTCCAATCTTCACTGCTGTTCAAGGCTTTATCAGCACCAAGGTCAAGAGCTCTCCGGCATTTCTCCTCTGAACGGGAAGCCACATACACAGTTGCCCCTGCCGCTTTTGCGAATTGCATTAGGAAGGTGGCCACTCCCCCTCCAATTCCGGGGATGAACACCTTCATGCCTGCCTGAAGCTTTCCTCTTGTGAATAATGCCCTGTAGGCAGTTAGTGCTGCCAGGGAAAGGACGCCTGCTTCCTCCCAGGTTAAATATCCTGGCTTGGGTGCTGCGTTTTCAGCCGGAATAATGATGTATTCCGCGAATGTGCCATGAAACGGCAAGCCGACAATTTCAAAGCCGGCCGGCGGTGCCCCGCTTTTTTCCTTCCAGCCAAGTCCGGGATTGATGATGACTTCATCGCCTGGCTTCACGTCTCTAACGCCATCTCCGACTGCGTCGATGATTCCCGCTCCGTCTGAACCGATGACCAGCGCAGGGTCTTCCGGCTTGTGGCGGTTCAGGACAAATAAATCACGATGGTTCAGTCCTGCCGTTTTTAATTTCACCCTGACTTCGCCGGCACCCGGCTCAGGCATTTCAATTTCACCAGAAGATAACCCGGCGAGACCGGCTTTTCCTTCATGAATGATTGCTTTCATTTCTTCCACCCGCTTTTCTTTAAAAATTTCGTCTATTCTATCATAGCTTGAAAAGGATTGGGGAAAGAAGCGATTTGCCTAGTTCAGCCTCAGTTTCACAAACTTTCTTTTTCCTGCCTGAAGAACTAATCCGTCTGTAATTTTCACGAGCAGCTTTACATCGCTGACTTTTTCACCGTTTAAGCGGATTCCGCCTCCTGCAATCATTTTTCTTGCTTCCGTTTTGGAGGAAAGCAGGCCAAGGCTGACAATCAGGTCCGTAATGAGCATTTCATCATCGCCCTTCCATTCGGTTTCCGGAATCTCATTTGGCATGGCTCCTTTTTGGAAAATGGTTTTGAAATGCTGTTCGGCTTTATCGGCTGCACCTGCACCATGGTACATGCGGACGATTGTTCGGCCTAAAAGCATCTTGGCATCACGCGGATGAAGAGTTCCGTCTTCCAGCCCTTCTGCGATTTGCTGTTTTTCGGTCACCGGCAAATCTGTTGCGAGATTGAAGTATTTTGCGATCAGCTCATCCGGTATGGACATGGTTTTGCCGTACATATTATTAGGATCCTCATCCACACCGATGTAATTGTTTTTCGATTTGGACATTTTCTCTTTGCCATCCAGGCCCTCAAGGAGCGGCATCAGGATGACGACCTGCTTTTCCTTTTGAAAATGCTCCTGCAGATGGCGGCCCATTAAAACATTGAAGTGCTGGTCATTGCCGCCAAGCTCGATATCGCTTTCAAGAGCAACCGAGTCGTAGCCCTGCATCAGCGGGTAGAAAAACTCATGAAGCGAGATCGGCTTACCTGTGGCCAGCCGTTCTGAAAAGTCATTGCGTTCCAGCAGGCGTGCAACCGTTATGCTTGCAGACAGGCGGATAACGTCTTCAAGCTGGAGGTCAGAGAGCCATGCTGAATTGTAATGAAGATCAACTTTGTCCATGTCCAGCACTTTGCTGAACTGCTCGAAGTATGTTTTGGCATTATGCTTCACCTCTTCATCTGTGAGTTGATTTCGGGCTGCCGATTTCCCTGTCGGGTCGCCAATTTTCCCTGTAAAATCGCCAATGATCAGCTGAATGACGTGGCCGTTGTCCTGGAACTGCTTTAATTTATTCAGCACGACCGTATGGCCGATATGGACATCCGGAGCAGAGGGATCAAGACCCAGCTTAATTTTTAAAGGCTGATTTTGAAAAATGGATTTGGCTATTTTATTCTTCAATTCGGCTTTTGGCAGAATCTCCTGGACACCATTGCAGTAAATCTCAAGCTGCCTCTCTGTTTCAAGCTTTTGTTGGGCAGTTAATTTTTCGAAAAAATTGTCCATGATTTCCATCCTTTCTATTTTTGGAATACAAAAATCCACGTCCCTAAAGAAAGGGACGTGGTTAACGCGGTACCACCCTTATTGAAGATTGCTCTTCCACTCAGCGGATTAACGGTCCGAGCCGGTCCCTGCTACTTCTGTTCACAGAGAAAGTTCAAGAAGGTAATTCACTGTTATCTATGTGCTGATTTTCACCGGGCATCAGCTCTCTAAAACAGGGAGAAAACAGCTACTGATTTCTGTCATTACTTTAAAATTTGAAATTTTTATTATTCTAGCTGAATGCTTTGGAATGTTCAAGTGTTTTTTAATAAATCTTAAAAGTAAATAAACCAGGAACATTCAATGCCCCTGGTTCATGATTATTTCGTTAAGATAATGGGTCCTTCTTTTGTGACAACAACGGTATGTTCACATTGGGCGACATGGCTTTTATTAGGTGTGACGAACGTCCAGCCGTCGCTCATTTCTCTGACTTCTTCATCTCCGCTTGAGATAAACGGTTCGAAGGCTACAACCATTCCTTCTCTTAGCAGCTGCTTATCCCATGGATCAAAATAGTTCAGGATATGGTCCGGCTTCTCATGAAGGGAGCGGCCTACACCGTGGCCGGTCAAATTCATGATTACGTTGAATCCATTGTTTCTTGCGACTTTATGAACCGTTTTACCAACAAGGCTCAGCTTGCCGCCCGGCTTTAATTTTTTCAGGCCTTCATCAAAAGCTTCCTGTGCCGCATCACATAACTTTTGCAGCTTCTCGTCTTCACCAACGACAAAAGATAGGCCTGTGTCTGCGAAATAGCCATCCTTTGATCCTGAAACATCAATGTTTACAAGATCGCCTTCTTTTATTATGCGGCTTCCCGGAATCCCATGGGCCACTTCTTCGTTCACGCTTATGCAAGTAAAGCCTGGAAAGTCGTATTCTCCTTTAGGGCCTGAAATCGCTCCGTGCTTTTCGAACAGCTCTCCGGCTAAATCATCAAGCTCTTTGGTTGTTATGCCTGGCTTGGTTTTTTCAATCATCACATCGCGAATCTCCGCGACAATTTTGCCGATTTCCTTCAGTTTTGCTAATTCTTCTTCGTTTTTTACAATCATACAGAATCCTGCCTTTTCTTTAGTTGTTATTTCTCTATTATAATCTAAATGTGGCACGCTTAATAAGAATTCGCATTTTCTCTTGATAAAAACCTAATAATCATGTGCAACATCAGTATTAAAAACACTTTTTCAGTGGTTCTTGCTATCAATCAAACGTTTGATTGAATTTCTTCTATCTCAGGCCATAATAATTTCCAGTTCTTTTTTTCAATTCGCTGCAGGTATACTCCAAATAACTTGCTATTTTCAGCAAACATAGGTGTGGGCTTTATTTTAAGAGCAAGCAAGTCCTCGATCTCCCATGGAGCAGTTAATATAATATTGTTTTTGTCATCAAGCTTTAATCCAAGGGCAGTCGCCGTTTCAGGAAATTTCGAGATTGCATCCACTGATGAAGTATATGGGGAAAGGTCATTAATGAGATGCATTCTTGCCTCATTTTTAACTGACCATGGCACTTTGGGCAGAAGGGATTTAAGCTTAGACTCCAGTTCTTTTTCCGTTTCTTCGCTAAGGTCACTCTTATTAAAATAAACGACATCCACATCCGGCAAGTGAGTTCTCTGACTGAATCCATGAAGAGTATCCCAGACTTTTGCTCTCACGAAGCCGGCACAGACCCACCAGTCAGGGAGGTCTAGTGACTTTGCGGCTGTTAGGATGGTCATCATCCATTTGTCCTGCTTTACCGCCTTCACTATATCTTCTTCAGTCTTAATCAGCATGCTCCCTCTCCATCTCCCGAATTGAATGCAGTACGCGCCTGTAATAGTAATCCTCATGCGGAACAAAGTCCTCTTTGCGCACTGTAATGGCAGAGGTGATTCTTTCATCTCTTTCAACCTGAAACCCTTCTGCCTTAATATGTTCTCTTCCTTCAAACCAAAGCTCATAGAAGTCCTCCAGAGCAATCCGGTAGATTCCTGTTACTTCTTCCAGCTGCGGGTTGAACTCCTCCAGTGTATGAACGCTGTCATAAAGAAATACATGCGCCAGTTCTTTGTCGATAAAATTTTCTTTCTCTGCAAGATATTCAATGACACCCAGTGGCACCAAGTCCTCAAAATCAACATGAATCCCCAGCTCTTCCTCCACTTCCCTCATGCCGTCCATGACAGATTCATGGCTCATGAGGTGGCCTGCAGCGGTTATGTCCAGAAGTCCGGGGTAATCCTTTTTGTCATTGCTGCGGTATTGAAAATAAATATATTCCTGATCATGTTCCCTGCTAACAAACCAGCAATGGAAAGTTTCATGCCAGTGGCCTTTTTGATGAACCTCTTCACGAGAAGCTATACCGATTTGTTTTCGGTTATCATCAAAAATATTGAGAATTTCTGTGTCCAATTACTTGGCCTCCTCTTTTTAGATAAACTAAATTAAAGGGATACCCAGCTTCCAGTTTCCCCTGTTACTGCTTTCCTGATTGATTATGATAATTACGCTGCACCATTCCCGAAGATTTGATCATTCCGAACTTTTCATAAAACGGCTGTAATTCAGGGTCGCACATAATATCGATCATGTAAATGCCGTCCAGCTCTTCAAGCATTCGGGTGATCAGCTTTCGGCCGATTCCCTGCTGCTGGTATTCAGGCAGTACTTCAAGCAGGGGAATATAGGCAGATAGCACTCCATCGCTGATTGCTGTGATGAATCCGGCCACTGCATGTTTATCGCGGTCAACGGCAAGCACAATCTTCGTGCTGTTTTTTAAAAGCTTCAGATGTTTTTCAGGGCTCGGCGGATTTGGCCACCCGTCAAAAAAACCGTCCAGCATATCTGGTGATATTCCTTCTATATCCATTTTATATTCGATCATTTTGTCAGCTCCATTATTATCGGAAAAAAGCAGGAAAAAAGCCTGCTAACAAGATATTTTCGACAATTATTTATAAAAAGCCTGCGATTTTTTTGAAAAATTCAAACAGGCCATTTTTCATTTACTCTTTAATCTATTAAAATGATGATAATAGACTTGGTTAAAGGGGCATAAAGGATGCTTGAACTGCTGATTACAATGCTGGAGCGGCTTGGAATCATTGTCACGATTGCGCTGATTCTGACAAGGTTCCGCTTTTTCAGAGAGATGATTTATGGTGAAAGATTAAAACGGCAGCAGGAGTATAAAGCCATTCTTTTTTTTGGTTTCTTTGGCATCATTGGAACTTATTCCGGGCTTGCCTTCAATACAGACACACTCCAGTTTAACCGCTGGGCATCCGAGCTTGCCTCCGATGAAGCCATCGCCAATTCCAGGGTGATCGGGGTCGTACTCGCCGGATTGCTTGGCGGCCCTAAAGTAGGGATTGGCGCAGGAATTATCGCTGGATTCCACCGGTTTACGCTAGGAGGCTTTACCGGGATTGCCTGCGGGCTGGCGTCCATAGTGGCGGGGCTGCTTGCCGGCTTTTTCCGCCGAAAGAACGAACATGTGAAGCTATCATCAGCCTTCTTCATTGGTGCTGCGGCTGAAGCCGTGCAAATGCTGATTATCCTTGGAATATCACGGCCCATGGAAAAAGCGATCGCACTTGTCGAAATGATTGGAATCCCTATGATAATAGCAAATGGGCTTGGCAGTGCCTTATTCTTGCTGATCATAAAAAATGTCATTAACGAAGAAGAAAAAGCAGGTGCTTTTCACGCACAGAAAACGCTGCGGATTGCTGATCAGACGCTCGCACACCTTCGGGAAGGCATCAATCCTAAGTCCGCTCTGGCAGTCTGCCTGATTTTACATAAGGAACTTCAAATGAAAGCAGTTGCAATCACCAATCACACTGAAATCCTTGCTCATGTCGGCCTTGGAAATGACCATCACCGTTCCGGAAGCCCGATTCAGACCCAGATTACACGGGATGTCATTCAACACGGAGAAATTGTGGCTGCCAATGACCAGGCCATTCACTGCCGGCAGGAAAACTGTCCTCTTGGTGCTGCCATTGTCGCTCCTTTAAAGCTGCGCGGTGAAACCATTGGAACGCTGAAGTTTTACTTTACTTCGGAAAAAGAAATGACAAATCTCGTGATGGAGCTGATTTCGGGGCTCAGTGTACTGCTCAGCAGTCAGCTCGAAATTGCTGAAGCTGATAAAGCCTACCAGCTGGCAAAAGAAGCTGAAATTAAAGCGCTGCAGGCGCAAATCTCACCGCATTTTTTATTTAATTCATTAAATACAATAATCTCGCTTGTGCGGATTGAGCCTGCCCAGGCACGGAAATTGCTTGTATCTCTTTCACATTTTCTGCGCCAGAACCTGACAGCCACAACCGTCAGCTGTACGACTCTTGAACAAGAGCTCAGACATGTAAAGGCCTATTTGTCAATAGAAGAAACCCGGTTCGTAGATCGGCTCGAAGTCATATATGACATTGAGGAAGAGGCCCTTTTGGAAAGAATTCCGCCGCTCACTTTGCAGCCGATTGTGGAAAATGCCGTAAAGCATGGGATTAAAGACAAAGAACATGACTGTCTCATTATGATCAAAATTATGAAACGGGATGGAATGACGATAGTGAAAGTGAAGGATAACGGAGAGGGCATGAGCAAGGAGAGATCTGACCAGATTGGCAAAGAAACCCTGATGTCAGAATCGGGATCCGGACTTGCGCTCTATAACATTAACCGCAGGCTGACGATGATGTTTGGTGAAGATGCTTCACTGCAAATAGCGAGCACGCCAGGCGCCGGCACTGCCATTCAATTCGCCATTCCACAAACGGAGGAAAAAAGCTGATGGAAAAAACGATCCGAACTTTAATCGCTGATGACGAACGCTACAGCAGAGATGAATTAAAGCATTTACTCGAGAAATTTCCTGCAATTCAAGTTATCGGTGAGGCTGAATCGGGTGAAGCAGCGGTGATGAAAGCCATCCAGCTTCAGCCGGATGTTGTTTTCCTTGATGTGGAGATGCCCAAAATGAATGGAATGGAAGCGGCCAAATCCCTGCACGAGCTGAAAAAAGTGCCGCTTATCATCTTTGCAACGGCCTATCCGCAGTTTGCTGCTGAAGCCTTCCGCTATGAAGCTACCGATTACTTACTGAAGCCCTACGACGAGGAACAGCTCGAGCAGACCATCAGGCGCGTGGAAAAATTGATTGGCGCAAAAAAAGAAAATGACATCGGCAAGCCGGCCGGCAAACTGGCTGTTGAAGAAGATGGGGAAATTTTATACCTGGAGCCAAAAGAGATCCTCTATATCGGCCGGGATGAAAAAGTATCCCGGATTATCACCAGAACCGGAGAGCATGAAACCAAAACCCCGCTGAAGGATTTGGAGAGCCGGCTATTGCCCTTCTCTTTTTTCAGGATTCACAAAAGTTACCTGGTGAATCTGGATTATGTAACTCGACTATCTCCCTGGTTTAACGGGGCCTATCAGCTTGAGATGGAAGGCCGGGAAGAACTCTTGTCTGTGAGCAGGAACTATGTGAAGGCACTGAGGGTGCGATTGGAATTGTGAAATAGCATCGGGGACGGTGCTTTTTTGTTTTTGGGGGTGGAGTTTGCTGCTTGGGGATGCGAGTGCACTTTGAATTAGGGTTGTACTGACCTCGAGGTTAATTGCACTTGATCTAAAATATGTACCCCACCCTCTTTCCAATCATAATATAGTGAATTTTCAAACGAACTTCCGTTTTTCCATGCATCTTAATCTCCCTTCATTGCCTTTTAATCTTCATTTTTTACATCTTGGACACAAATTGTTCAAATTTTCTCCTTCTTTTATATAATTAATGTAAACGCATTCATAAAGGGGGATAAATATGATTACTTTTTTAGCCTGTATTGCACTTTTAATTGTAGGTTATTTTACGTACGGCAAGTTTGTTGAAAAAGTCTTCGGTGTGAAGGAGGCACGTACAACACCTGCCTATACACATGCTGACGGTGTGGATTACATCGCTATGAGCACACCTAAGAACTCGTTAATCCAGCTGTTGAATATTGCTGGCACCGGACCGATTTTCGGTCCGATCATGGGAGCTCTTTACGGGCCTGTTGCTTTTATCTGGATTGTGGTCGGCTGTATTTTTGCCGGTGCTGTTCATGACTATTTAACAGGAATGATTTCCATCCGCAACCGCGGCGCTCATTTGCCTGAGCTTGCGAGCAAGTTCCTCGGGAAAGTCATGAAGCATGTTGTTAACGCTTTCGCTGTTCTGCTTCTGTTATTGGTTGGTACGGTGTTTGTTACGACTCCGGCTGATCTGCTTTATGTGGTGATGGATCAGAAGGTATCTGTAACCCTCATCATTGCTGCAATTTTCATTTATTACATTTTGGCGACTTTACTGCCTGTTGATAAAATTATTGGCCGCTTATACCCATACTTTGGAGCATTGCTTTTAATCAGTGCACTTGGCGTTGGTATCGGTTTAGTTGCAACCGGAGCTGATATTCCGGAAATTTCTCTGCAGAATTTCCATCCGGCTAACGCACCTATTTTCCCATTGCTGTTCTTCACGATCACTTGCGGTGCTCTTTCCGGCTTCCATGCGACACAGACTCCGATTATCTCCCGTACAACTCAGAATGAGAACCAGGGACGCAAAATTTTCTATGGCATGATGATTGCAGAAGGAATTATCGCGATGATCTGGGCAGCTGCTGCAATGAGCTTGTTTGATGGCTATAACGGATTAAGTGATTTCCTTGCAAACGGCGGTCCGGGAGCAGTCGTCAGTGAAGCTTCCACAATGATGCTTGGTGCAATCGGCGGAACACTTGCTATTCTTGGAGTCGTTGTCCTTCCAATCACTTCTGGAGATACCGCTTTCCGAAGTGCACGAATGATTATTGCTGATTATATTAATTTTGCTCAGAAGAAATTCTCAAGCCGTTTGTGGATCGCTATTCCTTTGTTCGCAGTTTCACTGGCACTTACGCAAATCGACTTTAACATTCTATGGAGATACTTCAGCTGGGCTAACCAATCAACAGCAGTTATCGCACTGTTTGTCGGTGCCATGTACTTGTATATCGCAAAGAAAAATTACTGGATTTCACTTATTCCGGGTACTTTCATGCTGCTGATGGTCTTAACGTATATCTTAAATGCACCTATCGGATTCGGTTTATCCTGGAATACTGCCTGGATTGGCGGTGCAATCGGCACAGTTGTTCTTGTAGCCCTGTTCTTCTCTGCTGCTAAAAAAGCGCGGGCGAATAATCTGCCGCTTGAAGAGGATATTTCCGGCTGGAAAAGATCTGCTTAATGGGCTGCTGTAATCCCAAATACCGGGAAGCAGTAAATGAGGAAGAGAAGAGAATAAATGCGAAAGGTGAAGCTTCTCTCTCTCTTTCTGTTAAATTACTTTTTGGCGTGATATCCATATTCGGGATATTCTTCTATTTTATTTAGCAAAAAGTGCACGTGCATGCGTGCACTTTTCCATTTAACCAAAGGAGGCACTATAGTATGAGAATATTAATAGTCGGAGCCGGAGCCATTGGAGGCTATTTTGGCGGAAGGCTTTTGGAAAAAGGCATGGATGTTACATTTTTGGTAAGGGAGAAAAGAAAGCAGCAGCTTGAGAAATATGGGCTGCGCGTGGAAAGTGTTCATGGGGAGATGGCGTTTCCTGGGCCGAAAACGATTCAGGCTGGAGAAGAGGCAGATTCATTCGACGTCATCCTGCTCTCTACCAAAGCTTATCATCTTGCGGGAGCCATCAGGGATATCCGTCCATACACAGACAGTAATACTATGATTCTTCCTCTCTTAAATGGAATTGCCCATATGGATCAGCTGACAGCTGCTTTTCGAGAAGAGAATGTTCTCGGGGGACTTTGCTTTATTGAAACCACTCTTGGTGAAAATGGGAAAGTGGTTCATACCAGCCCTGTCCATGACTTGGTTTTCGGGGAGCGTTCCGGCGAAAAAACGGAACGGATTCTGAAGCTTCATGAAGCTTTTTCAGGAACAAAAGCAAACCTCCGTCTCTCTGAAAATATAGAACAGGAGATGTGGCATAAGTACCTGTTTATCTCCACGCTTTCCGGTGTCACCTCCCTGTTCCGCTCACCAATCGGACCGATTCGTGAGCAGGCATTCGGGATGGATTCGGTTAAAGAGGTTCTAAAAGAGGCATCTGCCATAATGAGAGGGCTGGGTGCTCCACTGGCTGAAGGGATTGAAGAAACCCAGGTGAGCAAAATACGTGAAATGGGTTATGAAATGAAATCCTCCCTGCAGCGAGATATGGAAAAAGGGCAGGCAATTGAAGCTGATCACTTCTTTGGCTATTTGCTGGAGAAAGCTGACATACTGGATCTGAGTGCACCTGTTATCGGTGCCATATATGCTAATTTGAAAGTATATGAGAAAAATAGTCTTTAAATAAAAATCCGAGCAGGCCATTCTGCTCGGATTTTTATTCTATTATTTTGTACTGCTGTTCGAATTATAGAAGAATTTCGCTGTGATAGATCCATCCGCATTTTCTTTAATGTCTGTTACATGGATTCCGGAGTCAGCCGGGGTTGAGCTGTTGCCCTTCCAGAAATAGTAAGAGCCTGTGTGTACATTTTCTGATACAGGTGTGATTTTGCTTCCTGATTTGAAGAAATCGCCTGCATCCCCGCGGTTTAGATTTTTCTCTAAGTCATACTTGCCATCAGCCTGTAGAACAGATAAGCCGTAGTGCGTTACGACTGTTCCGTCACTAGCTGTTTCCGATTGGTTGTACTGGAAGCGTTTGTTCATCCAGTTTTCCACATTGTTTGGACGGAAGCCGGCTGTCTGGTACAGGTTGATGATGTTCTCATCTACATGCCACGCCACTAAGCCTTTAGCGTCTTCACCCTGGCGGATAAATCCTTTATTAAAGCCATCCTGCTGAACGTTTTCAAATAGGAAGTATTCAGTGCCGTTTGAGCCTGGCACTTCCATTTTGACAATGCCGTTGTCAGCATCTGCTTTATTGATTGCAGGCAATGTGATTTCCTGCACGCCATCTTCCGGTTTCACTTCAACCGGATTTACCCATCCTAAGAAAATCTTAGAGAACGGATCAAAATGTGCCGGAGAGTTTCCGCCATATTCAGGTTTATTCGGATAGCGCAGCCATGATCCGCCTGCCATCATAGAATAGTTTCCTACCCCTTCAGAGCTATAAACCGTATCATAAAAGTCAGGTAATCCCAATGCATGTCCAAATTCATGGGCATAGACCCCAGTTTGTGCCGGGAATGGACCTGTTTTTGCTTCTTCTTTATAAGTGTTTGTGGCAGTATCAAATCCGGCAACGTTTCCGCCGATTCCCGGCTGGATGTTGTAATTGTTTACGAGTACGCCATCATAGGTCATATCTTCTTTAACTGTTTTGTCAATCCATGCTTCTTCAGGCATTCCTTCTGTTACTGGTGCCGGCTGGCCAGTTTCATAGTATTTGCCATAGTAAAGGGCGCTCAGAATATTCCACTTATGAGACCAGAATTGTGCCGGATCACGGCTGAATTCAGCCCCTGTTCCTTCATGAATGACGAAAATGTTAGGCACTTCCCCATTCTCGGCATATTTTGAGAAATCAACCTGATCGTCTGCTGCTTTCAGCAAGTCACGAATGAATTCGCCTGTATGGGCATCACCATTCACATTCCCATTTACATATTTACCGTCTTCAGCATATTTACCTTCCTGATCCAGATAGTAGGAAGCACCTTTTGGCATCTCCACCCAGACAAACTCTGTATTTTCCTTGCGGACAAGGTTCGTTTTTCCATAGCTGGATTCTTTATAAGCGTTTTGCATCGTGCGGTCCTTTGGAACATCAGGTCCATCATATTTCTGGAATTGAGGAAGCTCATAAGGATTATATTCTGTCCCAAAGATTAAATCCTCATAATATTTAGCCGGAACTTGTCCAGGCATATCTCCAACCGGCTCATCACCTTCCGGATACTTTGCCAGAAGAACCAGAACTGGAATATCCCCTTTCGCCTCCTTATATGCAACATGATTGTCGCCAGGCTGCTGGAATTTTGCTCCCGCCTTGGCTGCTTTCTCAGCCGGATCCGCCTTTGACAGATCGATTCCCAGCTCCTTCGCTTTTGCAGTAAGTTCCGGAGACGCACCGACATGATGTGCAAGATTGATTTGATACTTGCTTTCCTGCTTAGCCTGAGTATCTGCAGGCCCTGCTCCTGCAAAAACGGCACTTCCTGCCAGAGCAAGGGTTAAAGCTGAAGTTGATAGAACTTTTAACAATATACTCACTCCCTATAATCTATTTCTGTATTCTAAATATTATAAAATATTCAGTATTTTCTAAATAGGAGGAAAGCATGGTTTCCTATAGAATTTCGTGATACTAAAGACTTATTTTTCAGAAAAGTTACAGGTGAAAAGATTATTTCTCTGAGAAATTTCCTTTAACAGGTTAATGATTTATAATAGAGGGATATGTAAATAAAGGAGACTATAACATGACTCATATAGAAGATAATTCACCAAAAAAAATCAGCCTTAAAGAAGCAATGAAACAGCAGCTTATGAATAAAAAGCAGGGTCAGTCAGGCGGAACGTTCAATAATGCCCCCGTCAAATCCACGAAAGCGCTGAAAAGCCAGCAGACTAAGAAGACCAATAATCAGCGGAAACGGACAGGTGTGTAATGGAAGGTCAGAATCGCGCTGCCATAGCGCCAGGATTAAAGGTGAAGATCGTTCTTAAAAAAGATCAGCGGACAGGTGCGCTGACAGAAGGAATCGTGAAAGACATTTTAACGAAGTCCCCTTCCCATCCGCATGGCATTAAAGTAAGGCTTGAAGACGGACAGGTTGGCCGGGTAAAACAAATCCTGCGCCCATAAGGAGCGGCCTTTTAATTTGATAACTCACGGAGGAGACTATTGGTTACACTGATTAAACCTTTACTGGTAAATATAACGATACTATTTTCATTTACGTTTAACGGAAATTTGCTTTTTCCCTATCAGACAAAGGCCCCCCTTACCTTTAAGCAAAAATTGATTTACGGCCTGCTTGGCTCATTCGGGGCACTTCTGTGTATGTTTTACCCCATTGAAACACTGGGGGAAACCCATTTTGATTTGCGCATGGTCGCGATCATGATTGTGACACTGTATGTGGGGTGGCTGCCGGGATCCATTGTGATGCTGAGTACCGTCATTGCCCGCTATGTAATAGGCGGCCAGTTTATTTATATTGGAATTTTGGTTTCTATATTGTCTTTTGTGATTACATTTTCCTTAAGAAGAGTGTTCCTTAATTCTAAACACCGGTTGATAACAGGTTCATTTATTCTCTTTTTTTATTTTTACTTATATATAGCCATTCTTGCGACAGCCGTCATGTTTCTGGACACCTTTTTTTATCTGACCTATTTCGCGGCGTTTTATCTGACATTTATTGCTCTTGTTTTTATAATCGAGAGTCTTTTCAGAACGAATAAACAGATCAGTGAAATGGTATATATGGATAAGCTTACAATGGTCGGCCAGCTGGCAGCTTCGATTGCCCATGAAATTAGAAACCCTTTATCCACTGTGAGGGGCTTCATTCAATATTTGAGCCATGATACGGCGGATGAGAACTTTAAAAAGTTCTCCCCTCTCATAATTGAAGAACTGGATCGCACAAACAGCATCATTACCAACTATCTTAAAGTTTCAAAGCCCGAACAGTTCCAACTGGCTAATGTCCCCCTTCATGAGGTGATTCAGGATTGCGTCCTGCTCATGAGGCCGCTTGCCTCTTATTCAAATGTAGTGATTGAGTACGGAAATAAAGGGCCATTTTATGTGAGGGGTGATGAAGACCACCTAAAACAGGCCCTCATGAATATAATCAAGAATGGAATTGAATCGGTTCAGGAAAAAGGAAAAATCTCTATCATTACTTCTGCTGATTATTTTCATAATACCGTTAAATTGACAATTACGGATAATGGACGGGGCATGACCTCCGAGCAGTTGGAAAATATCGGTTTGCCTTTCTACACAACGAAAACAAAGGGTACAGGCCTGGGGAGCATGGTTACGAACAAAATCATCCGTGAAATGCAGGGAACGATAGAATATGATAGCGAAATCGGCAAGGGGACGACAGTGAACATCATACTGCCTTTGCTGAAAAATGAATAAGAAAAAGAGTGCCCAAGTGCACTCTTTTTCTGTATAGACTTTTAGCCAAGCCGGCCCTGGGCTGCTGGCTGGTATTTTCTCATTGGGCCTTTTGCAAGAACATCACGCATATAGTAGTCACCGGCCGGATTTGTTTTTCTCAGCAGTTCTAAGAGGTATGTAATATCATCCATGGCGCGGTGTGTCTGGCTGTCTGCGATCCGGTGGGATTGAATAAGCGTCAGCAGCCTGCTGTCTGTAAAGCCGTATTCTTTCCAAGGAACACTTCTCATGGTGCAGTACCATTTTAATTCGTTAATATCTTCAGGATACATCCGGTATAAAAAGCTGCGGTCAAAGGATGCATTATGAGCGAAAACCGAATCAGCGTGAAAGAAGTATTTTTTTATTTTGATATCATCAAAGCTTTTTCCGATGACAGCTTCATAAGGAATCCCATGGACTCTGAATGCACGGCTGTAATTGTTTTTGGCCGATTTGCTGATGGGTTCCCGAAGGAAGGAGGATTTATCCTTTATATCAAGAATCTCCCCTGTGTCGGCACGGTATGAAAATAGCTTTAATGCCAGTTCGATGATTTCATCGGAATTTGGTCCTAGCCCCGTTGTCTCCACATCCAGCAGCAATCCCATCTTTTCCTGGTTTATCATAGCCTGCCTCCTCTATTGATTATAAATTAAGCATATAATAGAGGAGTGCTTATTGCCAGCGGAACCGCTCCTAGATCTTTTTATCGTTTTTCAAGCGGTCCACATAATCCGCATGATAATTCTGATGCATGTATTCACGGTTTTTCATGGAATAGAAATATCCTGTTGAAAGAGACAGAAATGCGAACAGAAAGCCTACCCCAAAGCCGAAGTTGTGGTAGCCCATGACAATGCTGACAACGGTAGTGATCAAGAGCGCTACTAATATATAGAATAAAATGTTTTTGTTTTTCAAGGGTGTGCCTCCTCTTATTTGAAACTAAAAAGCTGTCTTATTATTATACCAAAACCGAAACAAAACGGCCGCTTTATCCGTAAAGAATAACAAGGAGGTTTTTGCCATGATTGGACTTGTCATTACACAGATTTCTGTGATTCTGCTCTTCCTGATTCTGGGGTGGGCTGTACGATTCAAAAAAGCTTACTGGCTCATTTCCGGATTCGCCTCGCGGCCGGAGATTGAACAAGAACAATTAATTAACAGCGGTTATCCGCAAAAAACCGGCAGCCTGCTCATTGGCACCGCTGTCGGAATGCTGGTGCTTCTGCCATTGACGTTTACAGGATTCAGATTTGCTGTGGAAGTGCAATTCGGTTTTATGCTGGTGGTTTTGCTTGGGGGATTCATTTATTTATCCAGATATGAAGTGCCGGCCAAAAGAAAACGAAGTTATATCATCGCTCTCATTCTTTTTATTGTGACGCTTGTCCCCCTCATTTACCTGACTCTCTCCAGCCATAAAGGCTATGAAATGGCATTAGCAAAGGATTCATTTGAAATCTCCGGGATGTACGGAGACGAATGGGATTATCGGGATATTCAGTCTGTTCAATTATTGGAGGAGATGCCTGAGGTTACCTGGAAGCAGAATGGAATCGGCCTCCCCACCCTTTCACAGGGGCATTTTAAAGTGACTGGCTATGGCAGCAGCTTATTATTCATACAGAAAGGCCATACGCCGATCCTGTACATTGAACTTAAAGAAGATCAAATCTTTGTGAACAGCAAAGTTTCCGCAGAAACTGAAAGCTGGTACAAAGTTATGAAAGAAGAAGCGGATATCAAATGAAGCCGCAACGGCTTTTGTTTGAATCCATAATTGGGTAATCATAGTAAAAACAGGAGGTGACTCGTTAAGGTGTCATATTTACTTTTAATTATTGGATTTTTTTTATTGATTGCAGGGGCAAACTTTTTTGTGGATGGCGCTTCAAAAATTGCGGGGTTCCTAAAGATTTCCCCGCTGCTGGTCGGGCTGACAATCGTTGCATTTGGAACGAGTTCACCTGAAGCCACTGTCAGCATTCTGGCTGCGCTGGATGGAAATGCCGATGTTGCTATAGGAAATGTTGTCGGCAGCAATATCTTTAATATCACGCTGGTGGTCGGTGTAACCGCCATGATTTTCCCTTTAAAAGTCGAAAGTGCAACCATCCGCAAGGAGATTCCCTTCACATTGCTTGCAACAGCCGCACTTATGATTTTTATAAGTGATGCATATCTTGACTCTATCAGCAGCAATGTGGTTTCACGCAGTGATGGTCTTGTGCTGCTGCTCATATTTGCTGTATTCATGTACTACTTATTTGAAGTGGCCCGGGAGAGCCGAAGAAGCACAGAGTCTGCTCGTGTCAAAGCAAGTGCTGCCCAATGGACAAAGCAAAGTCTTTTGACGATTGCCGGATTGGCTGCCATTATTTTTGGCGGTGACCTGGTTGTTAAAAGCAGTACAGAAATTGCCTTTTCATTGGGGATGAGTGAAACATTGGTCGGCTTAACGATTGTTGCCATCGGAACTTCTCTGCCGGAGCTGGTGACATCTGTCGCCGCAGCCATAAAAAAAGAGAGTGAAATTGCTTTAGGAAATATCGTAGGAAGCAATATCTTTAACATCCTTTTCGTCCTTGGGGCATCGGCTTCTATATCTCCACTTCCTGTAGACCCTAAAATGTTCATCGATATTACAATCTTAATTTTAATTACATTCGTGCTCCTTATTTTTTCAAGAAGCCATTATGCCATTGGAAAATATGAAGGGGGTTTTCTTGCAGCCTCTTACATTATGTATTTGATCTATATCATAACGCGGAATTAATTACAGTGCCGGTCCTTTTGGGTCTGCGCTTTTTTTAAGCGGATGTTGTTTCTGAAAAATACTGCTGCTTCTCCACCTTTGCCGCTGCCGGCAGACATAAAGAGATGAATGCCCATACCACAAAAAAACCCCGGAGGAAAATTCTCCAGAGTCTTTAATTATCAGCCAGCAGCTGAGTTTTTGTTGTATGGAACTTTCGTGCCAACATTTCTTAACCCGGCAAAAAATCTTGCGGTGAAGATGATCGCAGCCAGAACGATAAAGATTCCGCTGACGGCGCCAACCTGGTCGGACAGCACCCATTGCGGCAGGTGCTCTGCCCATCTTCTTGGTGCACTGATCCCGCCGGCATAAAGGAAAGAGCCCACCAGACCTGTAAAAAACGCAAAATAGAGCGCGATGGTGAATGTGTCGATTCCCCTGTGCTGCTGATTGCCTTCGGTTTTATTGAAATAATACATAAATCCGATAATCATAGCGACTACCCCCATTCCCATATATGTATGGAAATGTCCAGGAACCCATTTCGTATTATGCATCACATGATTGACAACAATGGTGGCATCAATGATGGCCGGAATGGCTCCGGCCACCCATCCGAACATGGAAAGAAAAAACAGGCTTGAGGCAAAGTCCCACTTCATCCGCGAGCGGTAGACAATCATAAGCGCACCGTAGGCCGTAACGACCATAACGGGCAAGCCGTTAGCATAGGAAAACACCTGCCCGATGATGAGCATCCATTTTGGCACCGCAAAGTCCATCAGCAGATGGTGCGTATAAATCATTAAGGTAAAAAGTGTGGAGCAGTTCCAAGCAATTAAGAAGACTTTGTTAGCTTTCCACGGCCGTTTTGTATATTCTGAAAGGACCTCATAGACTGCAATAACAGCCATATAGATGGTGCAGTTTGCAAAGATATGGCCAAACGCATAGGTAAGATGCTTGGCAAGCAGCGGGTCTATCGTAATGGCCGGATTGATAATATTCACCAATGATGCGGCCAGCACCGTGGCACCTGCCAGCAGTGCAGTCGAGTTAGTGATGATAACCATGGCCGTCGCCACGACAGCAGCAGGCGGCCCGTATCCTTTCTTCCCTCTGAAAATAATATCCCATCCGAGCGCCTTTCCGAGGCCCCCATAAACTGCTGTCAGCCTTGCAGCCAGGTACATGTACAGAAGCAAAAAGCCAATGCCGAGAATCAGCATGCCTGATAAGAAGAATACTGCCCCTGCTGCCCCGTACATTTTGGCTGACTGGGCAGGAAGCGGATATAAGAACGTCCATCCATCTGAAAAGTCAAAGACAAAAATAGCGATGAGGACCATCATGACTCCGGTTAAAAAAAGGACGAAGTTTACAATGAGAATGGCTGGGTTAAGCTTTACGTATTTAGACAGGAAGTACCATAGAATGGCCGTTCCGCCCAATGCCGCGATGCCAACCATACCTGTACCGTGTGCAGTCATGATTTTATAAAACCATTGCGGTGTAATGCTGATCATTTCCCCCTGATTCATCAGCATAATAACCCCAAAGATCATCATAAGAATTAAAACAAGTGCCGTCACTGCCAGATGCCAAATCACTGCTTTCCTAGCTAAAGGGTGAATCGCTTCATTCATCAGATGCTCCCCCTTCCGGTTCGACGACAATTTCTTTGACCATCACATGATGGCCGGTTGAACAGTATTCAAGACATAGAATCTGATAAGTTCCAGGCTCTTCAAAGGTATAGTAAACGGTATTTGTATATTCAGGCATGGCCTGAGTCTGTGCGACGAGCTCCATTTTTTCATTGTATAAGCCGAAACCATGGGTAACATCCGAGGCTGTCACATCAAATTGAACTTTATCCCCAACCTTAAACCTTTCCTCACTCATCTCCCACGCGTATTGGATTCCGGTTACCTTCACTATCTTCGTTTCACTAAAACCTTCCGCTTCGGCCTGATTGCGGTCATACGGCAGCCTGCCAAGCGTCATAACAGTAGCAAAAGCCATAATGGCAATAAGTCCGAGAAAATAGAATTTCCTGATTTTATATCCTTTTTCCTGAATGGCACTATATTCACCGCTGCGCCTGGATTCACCGTAAACAAACGCAAAAGCAAGCGCCAGCAGAAAAACAAAGAAAACAGTCGCATACATGGCGATAAGCTGATACATTTCTACCCCTCCCAAAAAATATTCAACAATCCCCAAACCCTATTTTATGGAAGCTTAAAAATTAATTCGGTGATATATGTCCTATTTAACGATTTTTTTAAAAAAATTTCCTCACAAAAAAAATGCCCTGGATTTTCAGGACATTTTCTTATCAATCGTGTACATCATCCAAAAACCTGTATCTTCAAAACCGATACGTTTATAGATAGCGCCTGCTGCCGGGTATCATAAAACAGGCACAGCTCTTTATTTTCCGAAAGGAGCTGGCGGCAGAGCTTGACCATGCACTGAGTGGCAAACCCCATCTTCTTGAATTCACTTTTTGTTGCTACACCTACAACCATGGCTGAAAGGGAATTTTCAGCTGTCGTTGAAGCAGTGCTGACCATCATCCCATCCTCTTTGATAAAAAAGGAACGCGATGAGCCATCCTTTAGCCCCCTGCGCTTTCGTTCAACAGTAATGGCGGAATCGCTGAATTCCGGAATGCTGTTCAGAAGCTCAACAAGCTGTTCTGCATCATCAGGAACAGCCTGGCACACTGCTGATACTTCAACACCTTCTGCATTTAACTTTGTACATTTTGCATAATAGGTTTCCCGCTTTCTTTTTATGCGGTGTGATACATAAGGTTCAATTTCCGCCGTTACAGCTTTTAGGCCGGACATCATTCCAAACTTCGGGTCCTCAAGCATTATCTCCGCAAATCCCTTGGCGTTAAAGTCTCCTGCTGTATATGGGATGAAATTTTCTTCATATTTCAATAAAACTGCCTTTAATTTGCCATCTTCCCCAAAGTCCCCCCATACTTTTTGAAATTCCTGTTCATAGCCGTATGCTTCAATATCTCCAATAATGAACAGATTCTCAGCCGGCTGCTGTTTTAAAAGACTGAAACACATTTCATGATCTTGTTCAGTAAGTTGTCTGATCATATTTAATTAATCTCCTTCCGATCAAATTGGCTGATACAGGCGGGAGATTCAGGTCCCTTGCCCAGACTGACAGCTGTCCAATATGATGGATTTCATGGGCAATGACATGGTTCAGGATATCTCCCTTTTTATACTGCTTCTCCATCCATGGCGGTGTAACAAACTCATTGTATGGAATTGGCCATTCCTCCTGAAAAAAGTGTTCTAACCCCCTGCGGTATTCTTCAGAAAGTGCCATTACTTTATCCAATTGGGCATAGTCGGAAAACAGAGGATCCTTCACTTCCTTGCCCTGTATCACACAAATCCAGCTGTATTCTACATCTGCGATATGAAAGAGGGTTTCCAGAATGCCTCCAACTCCTCCAGTCCGGTTGGCATTCAGCTCTTCGGCTGAGAGCTGACGGCACCATTCAAACCACTCATCACGCACTTGCCAGTTATATCGGAATAATGTCAGCAATTTCACTTACCTCCTTGTCCGGATACCTTTGAATTTCGTCAGCATATGGGAATTTCCTGCAAATTTATTTTTCAGCCGCATAATTACTTGCCATATATTTAATCCTAAAGGAAGCAGCATGAGAAGAAAGGGGATTGCATGTGAAGAAAAACTTAATGGTTTTCTATATATCGGCCGCCATTTTATTATTGCTTGTTTTATTCGGTGTTTTTGTCCCGGATTCACTGGAGAGTGTGACAGCAAATGTACAGGCCTTTATCACCGATAAATTCGGCTGGTATTATTTGATCCTTGTTTCGTTTATTGTCATAGTTTGTTTATATTTTTTAATCAGCCCTTTAGGAAGAATCAAGCTTGGGAAGCAGGATGATAAACCGGAATTTACCCGTCCTACCTGGTTTGCGATGCTGTTCAGCGCGGGGATGGGAATCGGGCTGGTTTTCTGGGGTTCAGCAGAACCGATTTATCACTATGCAGTAGGGTCTCCAACCGGAGGTTCAGTGGGGACGGACGAGGCGATTAAGAATGCGATGAGATATACGTACTTCCATTGGGGCATACATGCCTGGGCCATCTATGGAATTGTCGCACTTGTGCTGGCTTATTTTAATTTCCGTCATGGGGAACCTGGCCTGATCAGTGCCACGTTAAAGCCCATATTGGGAGACCGTACACAGGGGGTTACAGGAAAAGTCATTGATATTCTTTCAGTGGTAGCGACCGTTATCGGTGTGGCAACAACACTTGGGTTTGGAGCAGTGCAGATTAACGGAGGATTGTCATATCTATACGGCCTTCCTGTAAATTTCACCGTACAGTTTGTGATTGTCGCGATTGTTACAGTCCTGTTTATTCTCTCGGCCCTGTCCGGTCTTGGAAAGGGCATCAAGATTTTGAGCAATGCCAATATGTTTTTGGCAGCAGTTTTGTTTCTCTTGACCTTCTTTCTTGGACCTTCTTTATTTATATTGAACCTGTTCACCAATACGCTTGGAAGCTACCTTCAATATTTGCCGGGCATGAGCCTCAGGATTGCTCCTCTGAATCCGGAGGTCAGGGAGTGGATCAATGGCTGGACAATTTTTTACTGGGCCTGGTGGATTGCCTGGGCGCCGTTCGTTGGCATATTCATTGCCCGTGTTTCCAAAGGAAGAACCATCCGGGAATTTGTCTTTGGGGTCCTGCTTATTCCGTCTCTAATTGGATTTATTTGGTTTGCCGCATTCGGGGGAACCGCCATTATGCAGGAGCACCAGGGCACAGCGAAAATCTCGGAATTGGCTACTGAAGAAGCACTCTTTGGCGTATTCTCTAACCTTCCGATGGGTACAGTCCTGTCAATCATCGCCATTTTGCTCATTTGCACGTTCTTTATTACTTCGGCCGACTCCGGCACCTATGTATTAGGAATGATGACGACAAATGGTTCGCACCATCCCGGCAACAAGATAAAACTAGTGTGGGGAATATTGCTTGCTGCCATTTCTTTGGTCCTGCTTTATTCCGGCGGACTGCAGGCTCTGCAGAATACAATGATTGCAGCAGCTCTTCCCTTTTCCGTTATTATGGCTTTAATGACCTTCAGTCTGATCAAGGCTCTCCAGAAAGAAGCCAAGGAGCTTGGGATTGGGAAGATTCCGAAGAAGAAAGTGTAGATGCAAAAACCTGCAGATCTGGCATCTGCAGGTTTTTTGATGGTTATTTTACCGGAATCCAGATCTCTGAATAATAATCCGGATCGGATGCATCACCTGCTGTATAGACTTCCAGTTCAGGTGCAGCAACATGTTCATAGCCGCTTGATGGAAACCATTCCGAGAAGATTTTTTTCCAGGTGTTTTGCATGGCATGCGGCATGGCGCCATGTACTTCGAACACCGCCCATTTGGAGGCCGGGACTTGCAGGGTGTCAAAGCTGTCAGGCTTTTCACCTTCAAAGCTTGCGGCAATCCAGTAATCCATGCTCTCAGGCTTCTGGCTGCGGTTATCCACACACACGCCGAGAATACCTTTGATATCCCCATTATTCAGCTTGAACAGCTTATCGGAGGTGCCGTTACTGTTTACTTCATCCCACAATTTCGGGATACCGGCCAGATTTTCTTCATTGACCAAAGAGAACTCCTTTTTGATGCCAGCGACTTGAAAAGCTTCTTTTTCGACAATGGCATATTGCATTGGTTCTGCCCCTTTCAGACTAACCTGGATTACCAGGCGGTTATAGGATTTCAGCTTTCCGGAAAAGTTTCTGGCTTCCGTCGGGTTCATGCCATGCTGTCTGCGGAAAGCCTTTGTAAAAGCTTCAGGAGTGTCATAGCCATATTTATAGGCGAGGTCAATCACTTTGAGATCTGTACAAACCAGGTCCTGTGCAGCGAACGTTAATCTTCTGCCCCGGATATATTCGCCCACCGGCATATCTGTCAGAATGGCAAACATGCGCTGAAAATGAAATATGGAGGAGTTCGCCGCTTCCGCTGCTCTCTGAACTGAAAAATCCTCATCCAGCAAATGCTCCTCTATATAATCAATAGCCTTCTGCAGCGATTCAATCCATGACATTACTGATCACTCCCTTATGTATATCCTATCTATATCTCTTCTTGGCTTCCTGTCATTTTTTGCTTTGTTTTGGCAGGCGATAATAATGAATTCTTATTTCAGGCGGAGAATACCTGCTGAAAGGGGAATTTTAGATGCGGTTTTTAATGGTCAGTCTCTGCATTATTTCGGCGATTCAAAAGATCATATAAAGTGAAACTTCAATCAGTGGGGGTTTTCCTTATCCCCCACTGATTGTTAGTTGAGGCCCACAGGAAGTGGGTCACAAAGACGTTGCCACAGGACGTGGCGTTCTTAGTCTTTGTTCTTCTTTTCGGGCCTTTACGGGCAGTTTGACACCACTTATCCCCTTTGATTCCTCTGAGTCTTGAAGTGGGGGTCTTACTGCCCGTTAGACTGCGATAAAAGCCAGCGCCCATTAACAGGCAGCTGGCTTCGACTTTATATGGCACGTCCCCAATGACGGTGCATGGCAATCGTATTGATTAAATTCTTACTGGAAGATGGGTCTCCGCTTCTAATTTCGACGATGCCCATATCAGAGAGCGTTTGTGATTGTCCCAGCATATTTAAGGCTTCTGCCGGCAGCAATTCGGCTCCTTCGCCGCCAAACGCAATGGTTTTGAAATGCTTATAGGATTCGCTGACAAATTCCTTGGCCTGCGGCACTTTTTTCAGCGCTTCTGCACTTTCCTTTCCTCCTGCTGCATAGATGGCGTCATACATAACCGAGTGAGAGGTCAGGAATGTCTTCGTGACTTCGAGCTCCCCGCCGTCACCTTTAATCATGCCCAGGTTTTTGCTGACAATCTCCGGCATGATCCCAGCCGCTTTCAAGGCTTCCATTACGCTGCTGACTTCGTTATAGTTGAAGCCATTATCAGCAAGAATGGCAACTTTTCGGGTCTTAGCTGATCTGGCTGTATTCATTTGGCTTAATGCAGGAGAAGAAAGCGTGACTTTGGATTCAGCAGCTTCATCCGGCACCTTCACACCGACGCCAAGGGCAATTTGCTCAGCCAGGTAAAGATCCACATTACTGAACATATCTACAACCTGCTGCTTTATATCCTTGTTCTGCACCTTGCCAACTTCAAAACGGAATGCTTCGATAATATGCTGCTTTTCCACTTCGGACATGCTGTTCCAGAACAATTTCGCCTGGCTGTAGTGGTCTTTGAAGCTGTCGCTCCGCTGGCGGACTTTGCGCCCTTCGACCTTTTCCTGATAATGAACATAGCCGCCCTCTTCTGCTGTGGCAGGGCTTGGATCATTATTCTGCATCGAGTTTTTATGATAAGCAACCGGCCCTTTATTGATCGTCATGCGATGATAGCCGTCATACTGGTTATTATGGAATGGACATACAGGACGGTTGATCGGGATTTCATGGAAGTTTGGACCGCCAAGGCGGATCAGCTGGGTGTCTGTATAGGAAAACAGACGGCCCTGCAGCAATGGATCATTCGAGAAATCAATGCCCGGCACCACATGCCCAGGGTGGAACGCGACTTGTTCTGTTTCAGCAAACACGTTATCCTGATTCCGGTTCAGGGTCATTTTTCCAATGATCTTAACCGGGACCATTTCCTCCGGCCACAGCTTCGTCGCATCCAGAATATCAAAATCGAAGGAGAATTCATCTTCTTCATCAATCATCTGGACACCCAGTTCAAATTCAGGGTAATCTCCCATTTCAATCGCTTCCCAAAGATCCCGGCGGTGGAAATCCGGATCCTTTCCGGCAAGCTTTTGGGCTTCGTCAAAAACAAGAGAATGCGTGCCCAGAACCGGCTTCCAGTGAAATTTTACAAATCGTGCCCTGCCCTGCTCATTCACAAACCGGAATGTGTGAACACCGAAGCCTTCCATCATGCGGTAGCTGCGCGGAATGGCACGATCTGACATTGTCCACATGATCATGTGGGCAGTTTCCGTATTGTTGGCTGCAAAATCCCAGAACGTATCATGGGCCGTTGAAGCCTGCGGCATTTCGTTATGCGGCTCCGGCTTGAATGAATGAACGAGATCCGGGAACTTGATGGCATCCTGGATGAAGAATACCGGGATATTATTGCCGACTAAATCGTAATTGCCTTCTTCCGTGTAAAACTTGGTGGCAAATCCGCGGGCATCACGTACAGAGTCTGCCGAGCCCCGGGAGCCGGCAACGGTTGAGAACCGGACAAAGACCGGGGTTTTGACAGATGGGTCCTGCAGAAACTTAGCCCTTGTGTATTCTGCCATGGATTCATACACCTGGAAATAGCCATGTGCGCCAAACCCGCGGGCATGAACAACCCGTTCAGGGATGCGTTCATGGTCAAAGTGCGTCATTTTTTCCCGGAAGTGAAAGTCCTCCATCAAGGTCGGTCCGCGGGTACCTGCTTTCAGTGAATGCTCATCCTCCGAAACCTTTACCCCCTGATTCGTCGTCAGTTTCTTGCCTGCGTTATCCATGCGGAATTCCTCAAGCTGCCTGTCCTTGCTGTGTTCATTTACACCTTTGTTTTGCGGATCCTGTTTCAAATGTTCATTCCTCCTTATATTTAAGAAGCAAATGCTTCTGGATTACGTATGTATCTACAATTGAAGTACCCTACATTAAAGGAGGTAAACAGCAAAATAAAAGAAAGCAGCGTAAAACTTCCGTTTAAATCACTTGAAATCTCATTTGTTTATTTACAGGAATTGGTTCTTTAGCTTATCAAATTTTTGTTTTTTGTGACAATGTTATATAAAAAAAGCAATTGAGTATTGTCAATAATAGTAAAACAATATAGAATTTTCTTATAACCTCACGAAGAGGCAGGTGAAACGATGGAAATTACCAAGCATCTTTTCTTTAATCTATCGCTTTTGATCGTTATCTTGTTTGTTGTGCTTGTATGGGCGGAAAAAAGTTCTAAATTCCGGTTTTCCAAAGGCTGCTCTTTTGTATGGCTTTTGTTTATGATCTGGATATGCTTTCAGTTTTCCTATCAGACAAGCCCCCATTATTTTTTTGATTTACGATTGATACCTGTCATCATCGGCGGTTTATATGCGGGGATTGGCCTTGCATTAGCCGGAACTGTGATTTTGATGAGAAGTTTTTATGGAATAGAGCCTGGATTTTATTCTAATATTCTTTTATATTTGCCCCTGGGAATTATTCTTTGGAAGCTCTATCCCTGGTTTTGGAAGCAGGTGCCCCGAAAAAGGATTCGCTTTTCGGTTATTATTACTCTGATTTTAAGTGTACTGACGGTCATAGTAATGGAAATAAGCGCGCCGCCACAAAACCGGTTCGATGCCTGGTTTGCCTATTTGATGATTCCGCCATTGGGTGTTTTTATGATTACATATGTATTTGAATTTGCTAAAAGGAATCTGGATATGCGTGAGAATCTCGTCCGGACCGAAAAACTTGAAGCTGTCGAGCAAATGGGTGCAGCCATCTCACATGAAATCCGCAATCCCCTGACAGCCGCTATCGGGTTTGTTCAGCTTTTGCAGGAGCAGCGGCTGCCACCGCGAAAAAGGGTGGAATATTTGAACATTGTGAAGGCTGAACTTGAATCAGCGGAGCAGGTCATCCAGAATTATTTAACCTTTTCCAAGCCATCCTTGGATAAGATCGAGGAGATCAATGTAAAAAAAGAGCTCATGCAGGTATTGAATATATTAAAGCCGACAGCCAACCAGAATTCCGTCGAAATCAATGCCCACTTTTCCCTCCTCGGATCTATTAAGGGAGATCGGCAAAAATTCCACCAATGCTTCTTGAATGTAATTAAAAATTCAATTGAGGCTATGCCGCGCGGCGGGCAGTTATACATAGAAACGCACTACAGCAGCAGCCAAATCATCATCGAAATAAAAGACACCGGCGTGGGCATGACTTCCGAACAGATTCAGCGCCTGGGAGAACCCTATTATTCTACTAAAGGCTCCAAAGGAACCGGGCTTGGAATGATGGTCGTATTCAGTATTGTAAGGGCCATGGATGGCAATGTCCGGGTCAAAAGCGAAGTCGATAAAGGAACTGTTTTCAGCTTTACTTTTCCGATTTTCAAGTCGGAAATACATAAGGATTAACAAAAAACAGCAGGGTCAACACTGCTGTTTTTCTTTTTTCCAATTTTTATGGAACCTCCAGGCAGTACCCCTCGTCTAAATGTTACCAACGAAAGGAGCATAAACATGCTGGTAAAAATAACAGACAATCAAGGGCCGCCCCTTCAATCCGATACAGAGTCCAAAGAAGAGAAGCTTATTTGGCTAATGGATATATATGGGGACATGGTTATCAGGGTTGCCTTCTCCTATTTAAAACAAAAGCAGCTGGCTGAAGACGTATCTCAGGAAGTTTTTATTAGCTGCTATCAGAACCTTGAAGGTTTTCAGAAGAAAGCTGCCTATAAAACCTGGCTTTACAGGATCACTGTCAACAAATGCAAGGATGTTTTAAAAAGCTGGTCTTATAAAAATTTGTTTTATAAAGAATGGATTGGATCCCTGCTGGCAGATCGAATGGATTCTGTTGAGACTGAGCTGCTTCACATAGAAAATAAGGAGTATCTGTATAGCAGAGTTCTTGGGCTCCCATTGAAAATGCGTGAAGTCATTATCCTTCACTATTATGAAGAACTAACGCTGACCGAAATTTCCGACCTCCTGAGCTTAAATATGAATACAGTCAAATCGCGGCTTCACCGGGCAAGAAATTCCTTAAAAGACGTTCTTTCAGAGAAGGGAGATGAACAGACATGACCAATCATTTTAAATACCCAGATAATCAAATTCGATTCGCGGATAAACAGAAAGAAATGGTATTAAAAGCTGTAAGACCTAACTCATATTCTTTTCAAAAGAAAGAAAGAATAAGCCGGAAAAAGAAATGGGCTTATGCAGGCACAGCTGCAGCAGCTTTGTTCATACTTTTTATCGGAACTGCTTATTTTTCTCCCGGAATGGCAAAGGTAGCCGCCAAGATTCCTTACTTCAGCGTATTTATAAAACAGGAAGAATACAAATATGCTTTATATGATGTCGTTAGTGATACTGCTAATAAGCATCGCTATGACTTGAGAAGAATGGATGCCTCCATCCCTGATAAAGAGTTAACCGTCTGGCTTGGAGGAACAAAGGCGGAAGTAAACGGCATTAAAGAAGAAGTAAAAAAAACCTTCAGTCACTCATTAAAAGTTCATAACTTTGGTGCGTATGATATCAGAATAAAAAGGGACAAACGTGATAACACGATACCAGAAGAAACCCCTGAAATGAAAAAGCAGCAAGCTGACAGCCTGGAGCTGGAACAAAAGATCATTAAAGCGCTTGAAGAGAATCATTACACGATGGCCTTCCCAGTTCAGGCCAGGATTAATGAGATTGAGAAATATATTTTTGTAGCTATCCCGAAGACCGAAAAAAGGACTGACGAGCTTAATAGTTTATTGAATTCGATTTCAAGTGAATATGGAAAAGGGTTCAAATATGACATTAGACAGATTGATATGGAAGCCAGAGAACAGGAACAGCGATGGGATGAATCCGGAGTCATTCACGTCATCGCAAGCGGCTTGATGGAAAACAAAGAATTCAAGGTAAAAGGGTTTTCATACTCTTTCCATCCTCTCCCGCTGCAAATAAAGGTGAAAACAACCGTGAAAGCAGATGACCCGGATGCAAAGGTGCTGGCAGAACGCATTGAAGAGGAAATCGAGAGCTTCTTACAAACACATGAAAAAGCAGAAGATATTCGAAATGACCCATATGAGCTGACGATCTTAAGTAAAGATAAAAAGAAAATAAATTAAAATATGTACAGGTAAGTTTTGCCTCCCGTTTCGGGGAGGCTTTTATTTTCCCGCCTTCGATTCCGCCTGTCCGGCCTCTATGGCTTATGCAATTTCATTTATGATTCTATCTGCTCCGCCTCCAAATGCTTCGTGCAGTTATACAGCTCACAGTTCCACTTGCTTTCTTTTATTAACAGTTCCGTGATGGAGGTGTTCTTCGGCGGAGTGGAAAGGTCTGTCTGCGGAACCAGTTCTCTTAACAGATGACGAATAAAGGCGCCATGGCTTACGATCAGCACGTTTTCATCCGGATGCTTTTCTGTAATCTCCTGAAGGAAGCCAAGCCCTCTATTCATAACACTTTCTTTCGGCTCGAAACCAAGGTCCATTTCACGCCAATTCGTGCCCCATTTTTCAAGTCGTTCGGCTTCAGTTGTGCCTTCAATCATTCCGCCGCCGACTTCTCTAATCCTCGGATCGAGGTGAAGGGGAATGGAGCGGATTTTTTCCTGGATCGCTTCTGCCGTCTGCTTTGCCCTTAAGAGATTACTGGAGTAGATCACATCCCATTTTTCGCCGCTAACTCGTTCGGCCAGACGTTCTGCCTCAGCCATACCTTCTTCATGAAGGGGAATATCCGAGCTTCCCTGTGCCCGTCCCTCCTTATTCCAGGCTGTGATTCCGTGCCGGATTAATCCGATTCTTGTCATATGTAAAAAACATCCTTTCTTTTGAATAGATTTTTAAGAGTTGCCTTATCTAAGTAAAAGAGCGTTCTTTGCCGCTCCTGCAGCTACTCTACTTTTCTCATGCTTGTAAAAGGATACCAGACAAATTCACTGACGCCGATGATGCGCTCTTTCCCAATAAAGCCGAGCCCATTTCGGCTGTCCAGGCTGACAAGGCGGTTGTCCCCCATGACGTAATAGTGATCACTCGGAACCGTGAGAGGACCAAAGTCACCGGTCAATTTGCTGACAATTCCTTCTGCTGCTTCACGATTTTCATCAAGGTAGTCTTCATCCCATTGCTGGCCGTTAATATACAGCTGATCATTTTTCATTTCCAGTTCATCGCCGGGGAAACCTATTAATCTCTTTACATAGTTCTTTTCATCACCCCTGATGATGACAATATCGCCTCTGTTCAGTTCTTCAAATTTATTAACAAAGATTTTTTCCTCGTCATGAAGGGTCGGATCCATGGAGGCACCTTCCACATAGTACGGTGAAAAAAGAAAGACTCTGATGACCAGTGCGATTCCAAAGGCAATCAGAAGGGACTTGAGCCAGCTCGCTATTTCATGCTTATTCATGTGCTCCACCAAAGCTTTCGGCACCCATATACCGGTCTTTGATTAAGGTGCGGTGGTGAAGTTCATGTCCGGCAATAATATAGGCAATGGCCCGGGCAGTTACCCCGGTGCCGTTCGCATTTCCACGCCTTAGCAATGCCTCATCATCCAGGCTTTTCAGTAAAGAAATCGTATTTTGGCGAACCTGGGACAGCTGTGCTGAAAGCTCCTCAATGCTGAAGCGGTTAAATTTGCCATTCTTTACGTACTGGTTATCATCATATCCCGGCAGCTCAGCCATCTCCCCTCTGCCAATGCAAAGCAGGCGGTAGCTCATGATGCGTTCAGTATCTGTAATATGGCCGATCACTTCCTTAACCGTCCATTTTTCCGGAGCATAGCGGAAATTCGCCTGGTCTTCATTCAGATCTTTTACCAGATTGATTGTCTCCTTCATTTGTCCATCGAGGATCTGCAGAAGGTCCCCTTCCGGTACAGAGCTGACATATTTCTCATAATACGGTGCATACTCATCCAATACAGGTTTCTTTAACATCTTGTTCCCTCCCATTCTATTACCTTATTTTACTAAATTTCCACCCATAGAGCCAACTTCAGGTCTGAAAAAGCTCGCCCCTGATTGCTTTAACATACCGTTCGGCTGACCGCTGCACTGCAAGGTCTGCCTCCTTTTCTACCACTCTGTGAAACGCATTGTAAATCCGGTCAAATGACAGCGGTTTGATTTTGCCGGCCATCCGTTCAACCGTTTCAGCGGGAAGCGGAATGAGGTTCGGATAGCTGTACATGAAGCTGACCCAATCCCTGTCCGCAACGACCTGAATGATGTCGCCGGTAAGCATGACGCCTTTGCTCCCATTCCCCTTTTCCCAATGAAGGACAGCACCGCCTTTAAAATGGCCGCCGAGGCGGTGGATCACCAGGCCATCATGAATCTTAAAACTTTCTCCGCTCCAGAAAATGATGTGGTCACTTTCCCTAATTACCCACTCCCTGTCATCTTCATGGATATAGATCGGCGCATTGAATGCTTCTGCCCATTCAACTTGTGCTGAATAATAATGAGGATGGGACAGTGCGATCGCGCTAATTCCGCCCAGTTCTTTTATGGCTTCAATCGTGCACTCATCAAGGTAGGTGATGCAATCCCACATCAGATTATAACCGTTATGCTGAATAAGATAGGCCGTCTGGCCGATGGCAAACTCCGGAGCTGTTTTCAAACTGTAAAGATTGGATTCCTCCCGCTTTATTTCATTCGTATAATTTTCGCTTTCTTTCATTTCATGTAAAGTAGTCCACTCCTGTCCGCCGTGTCCAATATATTGGCGCTCTTCCATGCAGATTGGGCAGCTTTCAGGATGATCGTCGCATGGTGGAAATTGCGTTCCGCACGTTTTGCATATATATTTTTCCATAGATAATGCCTCCGTTTCTCATACTGGTTATATTCACCATTTTACTATCGGAAACGTTCTGTTAAATCGCCGTTTCGGCTGAAAGCGGCTACTGCTTTAGACTGAGACTTTATACTTTAAGCCTAATGTAAAAACCTCAAAGCCCAGCTTCTCGTAATAACCCGCCTTTTCTTCCTCTGCCAGCAGCTGTAAATGCAGCCGGTCCTTCGAGCACTCTGCTGCAAGCTTTCGTACCATTTCCTTGCCGATGCCCCGGCTGCGATAATCTGGATCAACGATTAAACCGCAAAGGTAAGCATTAATCACTCCGTCTGAAATAATGCGTCCTGTCCCGACCAGGCACTCTCCATCATAGGCACTGACCACGATCCAGCTCTGCTCCATCGCTCTATAAAGCGTTTCTTTCGGCAACTTCAAAAATTCATTCCAGCCGTCATTTTCATATAACTGAAATAACTGATTATAGTCGGGCATGGCCAATTCATATCTGATCATAAAAATCTCCTTAACAATGGGAATGCTAATCCTATTCGGGTTCAGTGCAGAAAATTCCTTCCTTTTAAGGATTATGCTGTCCTGATGCACAAGAACACTTAAGGATCAGCTTTTTGAAACTTTTTTGAATTTCACCCGTAAAGGATTGTAACGACCTTATTGTTAGGAGAGATTCATAATGGGAAATATATTTATTTTTTCACTCATCGCCGGACTGGCGATTTCGATCCTGCTGATTCCGTTCAGCTATAAACCGAAGGCGAAGGAAAAGGAAGGAAGGAAACTGGGAACCGGAATCATGGCCGCCACCGCAGCTGTATCTGTGCTGCTTGTTTTTGCCGTGTATTACCTCACCAATCTGGACCGGAACTTGACTAGTTTGTGGCTGTTTGCGGTTTTCGCTTCTGTAATGGGGGCTGTTTTCGCGACTGGCCGGGAGCGTATGATCAAAACAGGTGTGTTTGTCCTTAGTTTAGCTGCAGGAGCTTTCTTTCTGACAGCTTTCCTGTTTAATGCAGATGATAAATATGAAAGTGCCAAAATGAAGGAAAAAACGGAGATTGAAACATTTGATGAAAAAGAAACACCGGCGAGCGTGCCGCCTAAGTTTGCACGCAATAAGATGAAGAAGGCTTTCGGGCAGGTCCCGAACACGAGTTATTATGAACTTGGCAGTCTGCAGATCCAGAAAGTCAATGGAGAGTATGTGTATATTGCGCCTGTAGAGTTTTCGGGCTTTTTTAAATGGTGGAATGGGAATAAGACACCAGGCTATTTTACAATTAGCGCGACTGATTCCTCAGCTAATCCAAAGTTTGTGAAAAGCGATATGGTGTACACGCCATCCTCTTATTTTAATAAAAATTTAGAGCGCCATATCCGGATGCAGTATCCGCAGGCCATTTTTTACGGAGATATGCAGCTGGAAGTGAATGACGATGGAAAGCCGTTTTATATCCTTTCATATGGAGAGTTTATTTCGGCGAGGAATGGCTTTGAGGTTCAAGGGGTGGTCATGGTTGACCCGCTGAACGGACAGACGAAGTCTTATAAACTTGCGGATGTGCCGGCCTTTATTGATGGAGCAGTTTCTCCTGAGACGGTCAGTCTGCAGAACAGCTATTTCGGGAATTATGTCCATGGCTTCTGGAACAGCAAATTCGGAAAGTCAGATGTAAGGCTTCCATCTGATGAAGGAACAGAAGCCAATGTGAGCCCTATTTTTGATGAAAATGGCGACATGTACTACTTCACTGATTTTACGAGTCCAAAAGAAGGCGTTGATTCAATGCTTGGCTATTCTCTGACAAATTCAAGGACAGGCGAAGCGACCTTCTTTACAGGCAATCTTGAAGAATCTTATATGGATTCGCAGGGTGCCCTCCAGATTATCGAGAAAAAATTCATCGAGAAGAAATGGAGCGGGGAAATGCCTGTTCTGTATAACTTCTACGGGGAAGCAAGCTGGCTGACGCCTGTGCTTGATGCCAACGGATTCCTGCAGAACTACTTCATTGTATCAGCTGCCAATCCGGAAATTTCCGCTTATGGAACGACGCCAAATGAAGCATTGCGTTTGTATAAAACTGCATTGCAGCGGGGCGGAGGCACAGTAGACGGAAGCTCGAAGGCAGAGGAAAAACAGATAAGCGGCACTGTGGTGCGGGTGTACAAGGAGAAGTCCGGTGATTTTACGGTCGTATCATTCCTTCTGGACAACCGGCAGAGCTATGTGGTTTCATCCGAAACCGTGCCGATGGCCATTTATCTGCAGGAAGGCGATCAGGTCAGCGTTAACTATCTGGATACAGGTGAGGCATTCCTGCCTGTGAAGGAAATGAGCATTAAAGGATTGGAATAGATGCAAAAACACGATGAAGACAGTCTTCATCGTGTTTTTTATTAACCTGCTATGATGTTCGCTGATTTAATGGCACTCGATAGCGTGGATTTGATGCTGACATGATCAAAAGACAGCCCCAGCTGTACTGCGGTCTGGGCAATTTCCGGTCTTAAACCGGAGATTGTGGTCTTTACGCCGATCAGGCTTAGCGCTTCGATCAGCTGGAATAGCTGATGAGCTACCATTGTATCGATCATGACTACTCCTGAAAGGTCAAGGAACAGCTGGTTGACGCCTAATTTATTGCATTGCTGCAGTGTATTTTCAAGCATGATTTTTGCTCGTGCTGTATCAATATCCCCGACAAGCGGCAGAAGTGCAATATCTTCTGTCAATGAAATGACCGGGGAGCTGAGCTCAAGAATTAAAGCCTGCTGAGCCTGCAGCCTCTTCTGGGAATGGTTATTATACTCTTCTGTGAACCAGGTAACTACTTCCCCAATGGTTCTGATGATCATCCTGCGCCATAAGGCGATTTGTTTGTCATCATATTGGCCCTGATTGGTTTCAAGGAACTGCTCAAGCAGGTTTAAATACTGTTCCTGAGTGTTAAAGAACTCCTTGAGGATCATCTCAAGAGGGGTGCGGAGATGTTCATCATCCTGCGCCACTTTGACAATCCAGACTTCCAAATCATTAAAGAACGCTTCTTCTTCTTTATGGAAGACTTCGGAGAACTGCTTGTGGAATTCATAATTTTGCTTTTTAACTTTTTCAATTACAGAGGGGTCTTCCGAGGTATAAATCCCTCCGCTTTCTTCTTTGTTCACTTTTTTATACCATTCTTCTGTTAAGTCCCATGTTTTCTCAAAGAAAAATTGATATAGATCATGATTACGATGCATGCCCGTCTCCCCTAACCGAACTGTTATTACAATATTTTTATTTTAACCGAAGAGAAATAAAGTGTCACTTTTAAGCTCCTACCTATGTGTCGGCCAATTCCCTGCTGTTTGCATACTGATAGTCTGCCCCCTGGCTTGGAAGCATTATGCTGAAGACTGATGCGAATACCAGAAGAATGATGGATGCAATGAAAGAGCTGTCATAGCTGCCTGTCAGATCAAATAATACACCAGGGACGAATGAACCAAGAGCTGAACCCAGCTGATGGCTCAAATAAATCCAGCCGATTACGGCTCCTGCGGACAGATGTTTGAAATATTCTGCAGCCAGTTTCATGGTTGGTGCGACGGTGGCAAAATTGACAATCCCAAAGCTGATAGCAAACAGAATGAGCAGATGGGACTGAGTGACAAAAAAGCCAAACAAGGAAGCATCATTTACGATGACGAGCAGAAGAACAATGGTTAATGCCCGCACTCCATAGAGAAAGGCAAGGATTTTTCTGCAATTCCACTTGTCTGCGAGGAACCCCGAAACGACAGTTCCAAGAATATTAAAGCCGGCCAGCAGGCTGACAGCAGCTCCCGTTACGCCAGGCGAAAATCCGCAATATTGGGCAAAGGGAATCAGATGAGTATCCATCAGGCCAGTAGTGGTGACTCCGCACACGAAAAACGGGAGCATGAGAAACAGGAATTCTTTCCGTTTTAAGAGCTGGAATATGGATATCGTTCCTTTTGGCGCTTCCTTTTTCCCCTGCTTCCCCTCCTCACTTACACTCACTTTTGCTCCATAAGCATCGATTTGCAGATCGGCCGGTTTCGAGCGGATAAAGAGCAAAAGCAGCGGGAAAATGATTACAATCAAAAAGGAGCCGAGCACAAATACGGTTGTCTTCCAGCCCAGCAGATTAATCAGGAATAAGGAAAGCGGGACGAGAATAAGCTGCCCTGCGGCTGTTCCTGCAGACATCAGTCCCATTGCCATACCCTTTTTATCGGCAAACCAGGTCGCCACTGCCATCGTTCCCGCTACATTGGATGCACCCCCAAAGCCAACGGAGGCAATCACGCCGTAGATGATCATCAGCTGGACGGGATTGGTGGTAAAAAAGGTCAGAAGCGTTGAAAATCCAATAATCAGGATACTGAAGGACAGAATATAACGGATGCCGTATTTATCAATCAGCCGGCCGACATACGGCTGTGAAATGGCAAAAACAATATAGCTGACGAAAGCAATGAAGGAAATAACACTGCGATTAGCGGAAAACTCATGCTCCCAAGGCGCCATAAACGCGCCGAACGACAATCGGACACCCTGCGCTGCGAGCAAAGCCAAAAACGTCAGCACTAAAATTATCCACGCATAATGAACCTTTAAGCGCTTCACGATGTAAACCCTTCTTTCCGGTGACAGGCACCTATACCAGTTGGGCCAACTGGTATAGGTGCCTGTCACTGTTTTTTAAAAATAATATACCATATAATTTTTAAAACTTTCTAAATTTTGTTTACCTTTCGTGTTTATTCAACAATTTACTTTTCAATCAAACATTTGATTGAAATGACATGAAAGCATTCTCATTTCTGATTTTTTCCCGGGAAATAGCTGCAGGAATTGTCGTCTGCACTGGGGGCTTTCGACAAAAAAGGCCATTCCCTTAGCGGAGAATGGCCTTTCCCTTTATACTGCCTGCTTTTGCTGTTCCTGCTTCATTAATTTCATATCACTGATGGCTTTCTTAGCTTTATTTTCATCAAACTCATTTTCGCTCTTTGCTACAACCATTGTTGCGATTCCGTTTCCGATCAGGTTCACGATCGCTCTTCCTTCACTCATGAAACGGTCTACGCCAAGAAGAAGCGCCAATCCTTCTAGAGGAATAACCTGAAGGGCTGCAAGTGTAGAGGCCAATACGATAAATCCGCTGCCTGTTACTCCAGCTGCACCTTTTGAAGTCAGCATCAGTACAAGCAGAATCGTAATCTGCTGGCCGATTGTCAGATCCACTCCGAACACTTGGGCTAAGAAGACAACCGCCATGGACAGATAGATGGATGTACCATCCAGGTTAAAGGAGTAACCTGTTGGAATGACAAGGCCCACAACCGATTTGGAGCAGCCGATGCGCTCCATTTTATCCATCATTCTCGGAAGCACTGATTCTGAAGAACTTGTACCTAATACGATCAAAATTTCATCTTTGATGAACTTCAGATAATTCCATAAGCTGAATCCGTACATTTTGCAGATGATATTCAAAACAACAAAGATAAATAAGAACATGGTCACATACACGGAAATCATCAGTTTACCAAGCGGTACAAGTGATGCCAGTCCGAAATGCCCAATTGTATAGGCCATGGCGCCAAATGCTCCAAGCGGGGCTGCCTTCATGACATAGCCGATGATTTTAAAGAAGACTAAGGACAGCTTATCCAAAAATTCAATGACGATTTTGCCCTTTTCACCAAGAGCCGCCAAGCCGACACCAAATAGAACAGAAAAGAATAAGACCTGCAGGATATCTCCTTTTGCAAAGGCATCCACCATGTTGGAAGGAACAATATGTGTCACAAACTCAATCCAGTTGATGCCCTCTCCTCCATTGGATGTATACTGTGAAACATCTCCTTTTTCCAATTCATTAAAGTTCAGGCCTGCACCTGGTTTAATGACATTAACGACGATCAGGCCGATCATTAAAGCAAGTGTAGTAACAACCTCAAAATAGATGAACGCTTTGCCGCCTACCTTGCCGACTTTTTTCATATCGCCCATTTTCGCGATTCCAAGGACGATGGTCAGGAAAATAATTGGGGCGATGACCATTTTGACTGCGTTGATAAAGGTGTCGCCGACCGGCTTCATTTCTTTTCCGACTTCCGGCCAAATCAGCCCGACCATAACACCGATAAAAATAGCCGTTAACACCTGAAAGGTTAGATTCTTATAAATCCGCTGCTTCTTCACTCTAATCTCAGCTCCCTTTTTCTAACTATTCATTCTATTAGAAATGATAGCGTTTTCAGATAAAAGAGAGAAGTTTATGGTCATAACGGATGTTTTGTTCATTTTGGTCTCAAGCAATGCAGCTAAACGATGACATACCGATTCACAGGTCTGCCCACGCCTCCGTACTGCACATCCAGCCGGATCGCACCGTTTTTTTCAAGATAATCAAGATAGCGGCGGGCGGTGACTCTGGCAATGCCGATGCCGTGCGCGACTTCTTCGGCAGAGCGGGGTTCGGTCTGCTGTTTCATGAAAGCAGTAATTTCATTTAAGGTGAATTCATTCAGCCCTTTCGGCAGAACATTTACTTCTTTTTTCGCTTGCCTGGCATAAATCAGGGCATCAAGCTGTTCTTGTGACAGAGTGCCTGCTTCCTTCAGGCTCTCTCTGTAATGGCGGTATTTTTCGAGGGCCTGCTGGATCCTGTTCAGCTTAAAGGGCTTGATAATATAATCCCTGGCGCCGTTTTGAAGCATCAGCTTAATGGTTTCCTTATCTTTTGCGGCAGAAACGACAATGACATCAGAATCAAGGTGCTGTTTTCTGAATTCCTGCAGAGTTTGAATACCATCTTTTTTCGGCATAAAAATATCTAAAATCACCAGATCAGGCTGCAGCTTTTTCGCCAGGGCAATGCCTTCCTCCCCATTCCCGGCCGCAGCAATGATTGTAAAGCCGGGCACACTTGCAATAAATTCTTTATTCACTTCCTGGACCATTGGGTCATCTTCAATCAGCAGCACACTGATTTCTTCTTTAACCGCCATATGATTCTCCCTCCGCTTCCATCGGAAAAACGATTGTAAACGAGGTTCCTTCACCCCTGTTTGATGAAACCTCGATCGCTCCTCCGCCTTTTTCTGCAATTTGTTTGACAAGGTAAAGCCCGTAGCCTGTCCCGCCAGATTTATTGGCGGTAAATCCTTTTTCATATATTTTCGGCATTATCGCCTCCTCTATCCCGCTGCCGTTATCTTCCACCAGTACCGCACAAATCTCATCCGTCTGTTCAATGCTGATGTCAATTTTTCTATCTTCACGTTCACTATGCTCAAAAGCCCCGAAAGCATTTTCAATCAGATTGCCCAGCAGCAAAACAAAGTCATGGTGATCCAGGTTGCTCGGAAACTCCTCCAGATTGCTGTTTGGGTCGATGACCACCGTGATGCCCAATTCCTTGCCGCGCCGTACTTTGCTTAATAAAAGCCCTGCAATGGCATCGTTCCTGATTTTATCGCTGAGGAAATTCGAAAGGTTTTCCTGCTCTTCAGACGCGTCGAAGGTCAGCTGTAACGCCTGGTCTGCTTTTCCAAGCTGAATCAATCCGGCTATGGTATGAAGCTTGTTCATGTGTTCATGGTTCTGGACCCTGAGCGCCTCAACAAAGCTTTTTACGCCTGTCAGCTCTTCGGCCAATTTCGTAACTTCCGTGCGGTCCTGGAAGATGGCCACAGCTCCGATTTTCTCATTGTCTTTCCGGATGGGAATTCTGGTGCTCAGGATGACCTTTCCGCTAACAATGATCTGTTCGTTATAGACAGCACGATTACTTTCTACAATCTCGGGAAGCCTTGTGTCTTTTAGCACGTCTCTGATTTTTTTGCCTGCGACTTTGCCTGACACACTAAAAATTTTCTTTGCCTTTTCATTGAAAATCGTAATGTTTTCCTGGTTATCGATCGCGATTACGCCTTCGTTGATCGAATGGAAAGTGGCTGTCCTTTCCTCCAGCATCCGTTTGATTTCATGGGGCTCCAGCTGGAACATCTGCTTTTTAATATGATTGGCGAGCATTAAAGAGCCGATCAGTCCAAATATGAGCGTCAAAAGCACAATGATGCTGATCTCGTCTGCCAGATCTGTGATAATCTCCGTAATCGAAGGTATCTTATTGCCGACAACAACCACACCGATTTGATTGAGGCTTTCATCTTTAATCGGGATGAATGCGCGGATAAATTTGCCGACGTCTCCCTCAGCCTTGGAAAAATAAATATGCTCGGCAAAAGCAGGTTTCTCATCCTCACCTGATGAAGGCCTGCCGATCAGCTCCCTGACCGGATGGGAATAGCGGATACGCTCCATATTCATGATTACGATATAATCTGTTTCATTAATAATCCGGATTTCCTCTGCAACTTTGTTAACCGTCTTCCAGCCCTGCGGCTGCAGGATTCCTTTTTTCACATCTGACAGCTCTGCCACCGTTCTGGCGGTATTCATCGAGCGTATCCTCAGTTCCTTTTCTTCCTGCTCCTGGATGTTTGCAATCACGACCATCCCGCCAATCAATAAAGAAAAAATAACGACAGCATAAGACAATATGGTAATCTTCCAGCGGATGGGCATCTGATTCACAAGGGGTCCCTCCCTTCTGTCTTTACGGATAGAATTCTTGTAAGTATGATAACATTAATAGTTTTAAAAAGGAGGATTCAAATGAAAAGCTATGTTCTCCTTGCCGGCATGGTTTTGCTGCTGGCTGCCTTGTTTGGCTATCGAAGCTTTTTTCCGGGAGAAAAGCTTCCCTACGATGATGACCAGGAAGGGCTCAAGGATCAAATTGTCTTCAAGTTCAGCCATGTGGTGGCTGAAAATACGCCGAAGGGTCTTGCAGCCCAAAGGTTTGCAGAGCTTGTCGCCGAAAAATCGGATGGCCATATTAAAATAGAAGTGTTTCCAAACGGCAGCCTTTATTCTGATATTGAAGAAATTAATGCGCTTAAGGAAGGGCAGGTTCACTTTATTGCCCCTTCCACCTCTAAACTTGGGATGCTTTCCCCGAAATGGGCCGTGCTGGATTTGCCTTTTGCCTTCCCTTCGCGTGAAGCTGCACTTGATGGCCTGAATGGGGATATCGGCAAGCAGCTGCTTGATTCTCTTCAGGGGGACGGTATTAAAGGGCTCGCCCACTGGCCAAATGGATTTAAGCAGATCACCACGAATAAGGGTCCTATCCAAAAACCGGAGGATCTGAAAGGGCAATCCTTCCGTATCATGCAAAGTGATGTGATATCAGCCCAATTCAGCCGCCTGAAGGCAAAAGCTATTCAGGATTCCTTCAATTCCACATATAAGCTGCTGGAAGAAGGTGAAGTGGATGGCGAAGAAAACACAGTTTCCAATATCTACTCTAAGAAATTTTATAACCTGCAAAAGCATATGACAATCAGCAATCATGGCTATCTGGGATATGCGGTTATGATGAGCGGGAAGGTCTGGAATGAGCAGAGTGAGGAAACAAAGAAGATTCTGCTCGAGGCAATGGAAGAAACAACTGAATGGAACAGCCGGATGGCCTTTGACATGAACGAAGAACTGCTTGAAAAAATCAGGCAGAATTCCTCCATTCAGATTCATCAACTCACACCGGAAGAAAAGCAGGAATGGCAAGCTGTGCTGGATCCCATCTATGAAGACTTTTCACAGGATATCGGGAAGAATCTGGTGGAAGAGATGAAGGAACTGCGGGGTAAATATGAATAAAAAGGTGGCAGGCACCTATACCAGTTGGCTGAAGTGGTATAGGTGCCTGTCACCCCTTTATTACAGTTTCTGTATGAATGCTACTTTAAGGTAGTCTCCTTCTTTGAATTCCTTAATGGTGCGGAAGTCTTCAGGAAGGGTGAATTCCTCAAGGATTTTGTAGCGGTCACCTGTTTGTGCGAACGCTTTTTTGATAAAGTCTTTGAATTTTTTCATATTGAATGTGCTGCAGTTGGATGAGGCCACAATGATTCCGTTTTTTTCTGTGATTTGAATGGCCTGTGCAAGCAATTCCGGATAATCTTTTCTGGCGCTGAAAGTATGCTTTTTGGAACGGGCAAAGCTTGGAGGATCCAGAATAACCATATCAAATGCCAGCTGCTTCCGGACAGCATATTTGAAGTAGTTGAACACATCTTCCACAATGATATCCTGTGCCTCAAAATCAATGCCGTTGACGCTGAACATTTCAATGGTTTTGCTTTTGCTGCGGTTGGCAAGGTCGACACTGGTTGTTTTCACTGCTCCCCCTAATGCGGCAGCAGCTGAAAAAGCGCCCGTATAAGAGAACGTGTTAAGTACCGTTTTTCCTTCCGCATACTTGTCCCTGATCGTCTTCCGGACATGCCTCTGGTCAAGGAATACACCTACCATGGCGCCATCATTCAGATAAATGGGAAAGCGGATTCCATTCTCCTTCACCATCAGCGGAAAAGAGGCCCGCTCTCCTGCTGCAAAATCATCGTCCTCTATATAAGTGCCTTTTACAGCAAACCGTTTCTTTTCATACAATCCTTTTACATCAGCACGGTTCATGAATGCCTGTATCACCGTATGCCTGAACGTATAAATGCCTTCACTGTACCAGCTGATCACATAAAAGCCATCATAATAATCAATCGTGATGCCTCCGATTCCGTCTCCTTCTCCATTAAAAACCCGAAAGGCGGTTGTATCTGGATCACGGAACAGAGCTTCCCGTCTCCTTAACGCTTCTTGGAATTTCTTCGCAAAAAATGCTTCATCAAAGGTTTCCTGAGGATTTCGCGACAGTATCCAGCCCCTGCCTTTATTCTGCTTTCCATAATAACCTTTGCCGATAAACCGGCCGCTCTCATCAGTCAGCTCAATGACCGCACCCTCTTCGATGCCCTTCGGAATCCGCTGCACCGACTCCTCCGTCACAAGCGGATAGCCATCCCTAAAACTATTCTTATATTTAGAAGCCGCGATTAATTTGATAGCATTACTCATAAATTCACCCAATCATTTTGTTAGTATAGCTATCATTGTAACATTAAAAGTGACAGGTACCTATACCACTTGGATGAAGTGGTATAGGTGCCTGTCACTATCTCATCACTGACGGCCAGCAGCTGCCGCTGTTTCTTTCAGCATGGTTCCATTTTTTGCAAAGTCTGTGTGCCAGGAGAGTGCCTTTTCCAGTACGTGCGGTGTTTGGCCGCCTCTTGTGAGGGCTTCCCGGTAATAGTCGCGAAGCTGGTCGCGGTACAGCGGGTGTGCACAATTCTCGATGATCAACTCCACGCGCTGCCTTGGAGCAAGCCCGCGCAGGTCTGCATAGCCCTGCTCTGTTACGATGACATCTACATCGTGCTCGGTGTGGTCGACATGGGAGACGAATGGGACGATGCTTGAAATCTTGCCGTCTTTGGCAATAGACTTCGTCACGAAGATTGCCAGTCGGGCATTTCTCGCAAAATCTCCGGAGCCGCCGATGCCATTCATCATTTTCGTTCCCAGGACATGGGTTGAGTTCACGTTTCCATAGATATCAAGCTCCAATGCTGTATTGATTGAAATCAAGCCGAGGCGGCGGATGATTTCAGGGTGATTGGAAATCTCCTGAGGACGCATGATTAAACGGTCCCTGTACCGGTCAAAATTCGTGAAAACCTCTTTCATCTTTTCATCTGATAGTGTGATAGAACAGCAGGAAGCAAAGTTCACCTTTCCGGCATCCATCAAGTCAAATACAGCATCCTGCAGCACTTCTGAATAGACTTCCAGATTCTCAAACTCAGAGTCGAGCATTCCATGAAGCACGGCATTCGCCACCGAGCCAATACCCGACTGCAGCGGTGCCAGGCTATTTGTCAGCCTTCCTGCTGCAATCTCCCTGCGTAGAAACTGAAGCAGATGCTGAGCCATAATGGCGGTTTCTTCATCCGGCGGCACGATCGTCGAAGGAGAGTCCTGCTGATTCGTGAATACGATTCCCCTCACCTTATCCATATCCACTTTAATTCCCGGATCGCCGATACGGTCGTCGGCTTTCGTCAGCGGGATCGGATTCCGCTCCCCCTGCCTGCCAGGTTCATATAAATCATGCAATCCTTCCAGCTGTGTGGATTGTGCCAAATTGATTTCAACAATGATATGTCTGGCATTTTCCGCGAAAGACAGCGAGTTTCCGATAGAAGTAGACGGAATGATCAGCCCATCCTCCGAGATAGAAACCGCTTCCAAAATAGCGAAATCAATCGGATCCATGACATTGGCGCGGATAAGCTCTGCCGTGTGGGATAAATGCTGATCGACAAACAGAAAATCCCCCTGATTAATCCCTTTTCTCATGGTGGGATCGGCCTGAAATGGCAGCCTTTTTCCTAAAATTCCGGCTTCCGCAAAAAGCTTATCCACATCAGATCCCAAAGAAGCCCCAGTATACACATTCACTTTAAAGCTCTCATGTTTGGCACGGTCAGCGAGCGCAAATGGCACCGCTTTCACATCACCCGCACGTGTGAAGCCGCTTAGCCCCAGAGTCATGCCATCCTGAATCCAGGATGCTGCTTCTTCAGGTGTAACTACCCGGTCATGCAGGCGGCTGTCGCGAATCCGTTCTAAATGTTTCTCCATGATGCTCATCCCCTCTATCAAGATATATGTAATCATTTTACCCGGATAAAGAGGGAGCCAGGATTTTTCCGGTTATCTTACGGAAAATTCCGATAAAACAGCAAATTTCACAGCTGAAACAGAAAGAATTTTCTAAAAACCAAGCAATTTCCTGAAATAGCTGGAATAGGACTGGCTGACAGGCACCCGGTCCCCATTTTTCATGACGAGGAGAAAGGTGGAATGGGTATCAGGAAAGATTTCCTTGATATGATTAACATTTACAATGAATGAGCGGTGGCAGCGGATGAAACTGTCCTTCGGCAGCGAATACTCAAAATCCTGCAGCGAGTATTTATGGGTGCCTGAATGGCCGCCAGTATGTACATAGGTCTTCTTATCCTTTGCCTCAAGGCAGACAACTTCGGAAAAAGGAATCGGAATCCAGCCATCATTCGTTTTCATTGTCACAACCGATTTGCCGTCCGTCAAAGCCGGGAAAATCGCTGTTACACAGCCTTCAAGCTTCCCTTCATGCAAAAATGGCACAGCCATGCCGTGATACGGAACACCGAACACATCACGGTCGATAAACTCCGAGACTCTTTGCTGTGTCCCTAAAGCCTTATAGGCGATGGTCCCTTCCTTAACCATGTCCCCCGGCCTGATTTTCAAATCGATGCGCTTGCTCGGCCGGTAATAAATATATTCACTCGTATTGGAAACCGCTATGGAAATCTCATCGGAAAACAGCTCCCCAATTACATCCAGCAGCGATACAACTGTAATGCTTTCCACGTTCTTTTCAGCACCTTTCATGATGATGGTTTTTTCTTATTTTACAAGTTTTCGTAAGGGGAATCACTTAATTTCTTATCATGGCCGAAAAAGCACCCGCATAGAATAGAGAAGGTTTGGGGTAAAGGAGGATGTTCGCATGCTAATTCGCCATCAGATGGTGGAGAAAAAAGATGTTCATTTTTGTGATGAGACATTCAATTTGGAACAGGCGCTGCAGTTTTTAAATAAAACAGGTTACCGTTGTGTCCCAATTCTGGATTCCACACATACAAAGTTTGCCGGCAACATCTATAAGGTTGATATTTTAGAATATAAGGAGACTCATTCTCTGGATGAACGGATTACGGTTCTGGCTAAAGACCAGCATACCGTGATCGACGAGGACGACTCTTTCATGAAGGCCTTCTTCACGCTGAAAAGATATCCTTATCTTCCGGTTGAAAATAACCAGGGCCATTTTGCCGGACTGCTGACCCATGCAGCTGTACTGGAACTTCTGGAGGAAGCGTGGGGGCTGAACCGCGGCAGCTATACGCTGACTGTGGGCAGCTATGGCACACAGGGAACCCTGAAAAAGATGACGGGCATAATCAGCAAGTACAGCGATATCCAGGGCGTCATCTCATTGGATTCATCCAATTTCCATGTCAGTCTGATCCGCCGCGTCCTTTTTACATTGCCAAAAGATACGACAGAGGAGACCCTGGAAAAAATCAAGAAGGAAATGGATGCAAATGGCTTCCGGGTAATTGGGGTCGAGTGCCATAATGGTGAATGCTGATTTAATATGAAAAGCCGTTCCATAATGGAGCGGCTTTTTCTTACCGGTTATTCCGGTGAAAAAATTCCTGGTACCCGTAAATAATCCAGGCATAAGAGGTGAAGAACAGGAAAATATGGGTGGGCTTAAATTTTACGAGCTTATATAAATTCAACCTTTGATATAAGTAGTTAAGCGGGTATGCGAACAGCAGATCCATGATGGCATTCACAGCCAAATACTTTTTGAAGCTGCCAAAGGTAAAATGAAAGATCCATAGCGTTCCGATAAAGAATGGGCCCATAATAAAGGTGAGGTCATTGAGCAATTTCTTGAAGTGGCCGCCCTCCACTGTCCACCATTTAAAGGGAATGGCCAGAGTGCTTAAAATTAACACTAAAATACCTGCGAAAACAGAAACAGTCGAAAATTTATTGAATGACTTCCTGGGCAGAAAGAATATGGTCAGCCAAGGAATGACCAAATGAAGCAGCCTGATCGCTGTAGTTAGTTTCATATAAGAATCCCCCTTCTTCCATATTGTGGTTTAGGGGGATTTGAATTATTCTCCATTTTTTTATTAAACAGCTGATTCCATCTTAAACATCCCGTCCATCTTCCTGACAATCTCTTTTCCAATCTCTATGGAAGCCGTCGCGGCCGGAGATGGTGCATTTAAAACATGGATGGAGCGTTTGCTGGGCACAATGAAAAAGTCATCGACTAATGAACCATCATCCTTCAAGGCCTGTGCTCTGACACCGGCCGGCCCGGGAACAATATCATCCTTCTGAATGTCCGGCATAAGCTTCTGGACATTTTTCATGAAGAGCTCCTTGGATGCTGAGCGGATCATTTCTTCCACTCCCTCTTTCATATATTTCTTTGCGAGCTTCCAGAAGCCTTTATAAGCCATAACATCCATCAGGTCTGCCACATTCAGGTCCGTCTTTTTATAGCCCTCCCTTTTAAAGCTTAGAACGGCATTCGGCCCCACATCAATAGCTCCGTTAATCATGCGGGTAAAATGGACCCCAAGAAACGGGAAGTTAGGATTTGGCACAGGGTAGATCAGATTTTTGACGAGACTGCTTTTCTCCGGCTTGAGCATGAAATACTCGCCCCTGAATGGCACGATTTTGACATCCGTCTTCAATCCGGCAAGCTTGGCGATCCGGTCTGACTGCAGGCCGCCGCAGTTTACATAGTAAGCTCCTCTTATCTCTCCCCTGCTGGTCTGGACGATTACTTCCTGAGCTGTTTCGTCAATGGCTAATACTTTATGATTCAACAGGATGTCCCCGCCTTTTGCTGTAATGATCTCAGCCATTTTTTCCGAAACCTGCTTATAGTTGACTATTCCGGCCATTGGCACATGGATAGCCTTTTTTCCATTTACATGCGGCTCTATTTCATGAAGCTCCCCCTGATCGATCATTCTGATTCCAAGTCCGTTGTCCAGCCCGCGCTGATATAAATCGTCCAAAAGCGGCAGCTCGAAATCTTCGCTCGCGACAATGACTTTCCCGCAGATATCCACTTCAAGCCCATGCTTCCGGCAAAATTCTGTCATGGACTCACTGCCTTTTTTGGCAAGCCTGGCTTTATAGCTGCCAGGTTTATAGTAAATTCCTGAATGGATGACACCGCTGTTATGGCCTGTCTGGTGGGCCGCCACGTGGCTTTCTTTTTCCAGGATGGCCACTTTTGCTGATGGAAACCGGTTCAGCAGCTCCATTCCTGTTGAAAGGCCGACAATGCCCCCGCCAATTATGATGTAATCGTACATGATCCTCCACCCTTTCTCTTATTTATGATCAATTCCGCAGGCTTCTGCCAGTATTTCAATAATATGGACAACACGCACCTTGTCTTCAAGCCCCTCACGTTTCACCCCGAGGCACATCTGCAGATGGCAGCCAGGGTTGGACGTGACGATGGTGTCAGGCGAGATGCTTTGGACTTGTTCCATTTTAGTGTCGAGTATTTCCATGGACTCTTCATAGTGAACAATATTATAGATTCCGGCCGATCCGCAGCACATGTCCCCTTTCGGAAGCGGAACATATGTAATGCCTGGTATGCCTTCGAGGAGCTGAACGGGATCTTCCGCCACCTTCTGCACATTTAGTAAATGGCAGGATGGCTGATAGGTTACAGCACCTGAGAGTTCCCGGGTGAAACTGATTCCGAGTTTGTTCAGTATTACACTTACATCTTTATTCTTTTGGGCGAACACCCTGGCACGCTCTGCCCATTCCGGGTCTTCTGCGAGTAGGTGATCATATTCAACAAGCATCGCACCGCAGCCGCCAATCGCATTTACCACATAATCAAAGTTCCCTTTTTCAAAAGCTACAATATTTTCCTTCGCCAATTTTCTGGATGTTCCCGTATCTCCGCTATGATTCTGAAGCGCACCGCAGCAGGTCTGTTCCTTGATTACGGTGACTTCGCAGCCGGCATGCTGAAGCAGCTTGATGCTGAGGTCATTGATTTTGGCAAAAAACACATCCATAATACAGCCTGTAAAAAACGCGACACGGGCTTTCGGCTCACGCTCTGGCAGAAGGATGCCCGTTCTCAGCTGTTTATTTGGCATTTCCACAGCCGGAGCGATCTCTTCAAAAGCCCTAAGCTGTTCTGGAAGAATGCCGAGGGCCTTGCTTTTGCGGGCAATCGAATCCAAACCTGTTTTCTGATAGGCCCGAAGTGAAGCTCTCATGGCTGCCAGCAGTTTTTTATTCGGCAAGGCCTTCTGCAGAGCCATGTTCTCCACGAATGGAGATGGTGCTTCGGCCCTCTTTACTTGCTTAAAAGACTCGAGGATTTTTCCATATTGAACATTGGTTGGACATGCCGTCTCACAGGCGCGGCAGCCGAGGCAGAGCTCCAGCGATTCGGTAATTTCTTCGATGGTTATTTTTCCTTCCGCCGCCATTTGCACAAGATTGATCCGTCCCCTTGGAGAGTGCCTTTCTTTCCCCATGCTGGCGTATGTGGGGCATGCCGGGAGACAATAGCCGCATTGGACACAGTCAAACGTTTCTTTATAGGCGAGCTGGCTAGTCATGGACTAACACCAGCCTCTGCCCTTTTGTCTCTGGGAAAATTTTGCCCGGATTCATAATGTTGTTTGGATCCCAAGCTTTTTTCATTCGTTTCATCATGTCCAAGCCCATTTCACCTAGCTCCATTTCCATAAACGGTGCCTTCATGGTCCCGATTCCATGCTCGCCTGAGAGGGTTCCTCCCAATTCAATCGCTGCGGTAAAAATCTCCTCCACCGCTTTTTCCACGCGCTTCATTTCTTCTTTATCCTGCTTATCAGTTATGATATTCGGATGCAGATTTCCATCACCCGCATGGCCGAATACGACTAAGTCGATTTCATATTTCGCTTTAATTTCCTGAAGCCTTCTGAACATCTCAGGTATCTTGCTTCTTGGAATGGTGGCATCTTCGGATATTTTCGTCGGCTTTTTCCTGACGATGGCCGGCGAAACAAGTTTTCTTGCTTTCCACAGATTCCCGGCGGATTCTTCATCCCTGGCAATGATGGCTTCTCTCGCCCCAACTTCCAGGCACACCTGCTTCACCTGCTCGCTTTCATCCCTGATGGCGATTGGATGGCCATCCAGCTCAATCAGGATAATGGCATCCACATCTGTCGGGAGCCCGATCGGCTGAAACTCTTCCACAGCCTGGATCGAAGCCTGATCCATAATTTCCATTTTGGAAGGCAGGATGCCGGATGTGAGCACAGCCGATATCGCCTTTCCGGCATCAATAATGTCATCAAAAATGACCATCATTGTCTGGGTTGCCTGCGGTCTTGGAATCAGCTGAAGGATGGCCTCTGTGATGATGCCGAGCGTCCCCTCGGATCCAACGATCAGCTTCGTCAGGTCATAGCCTGTAACGTTTTTGACCGTCCGTCCGCCTGTCCGAATGATGTCCCCTTCCGGCGTGACGATCTCAAGGCCCAAGACGTAATCCTTCGTTACCCCGTACTTTAAACCGCGCGGGCCGCCTGCATTTTCTGCGAGATTCCCTCCGATTGTGGAAACATGGGAGCTGCTTGGGTCTGGCGGATACATCAGCCCATGCCGCTTTGCTTCACGGTCAATATCAGCAGTTATAACACCTGGAGATACAATCGCAACGGTATCCTCCGGGTCAATGATCAGCTTTTGGGTCCATCTGGAAAAATCAAGGACCATCCCGCCGTGGACAGGGAGCGGGCCTCCGCTCAGACTTGTACCCCTGCCTCTTGGATAGACGGGTATTTTCAGTTCATTGGCGACCTTTACAATGCCCGCCGTTTCCTCTGTCGAGACAGGCTGCAGGATGATCTCCGGAATATAGGCTCCAAATGAGCCGTCGTATGAATAAGAAACCAGGTCCGCTTTTTCAAGCAGAATGCGCTTTTCTGATCCCATGATGCTTTTAAGCCGCTCAACAATCTGTTCGGTGATCACCATGGCACCTTCTTTCCTTCCCATTCGTTCACCTTCAATTTCTTTGTCACATTCTCAAGATGCACCCGCATCGCCTTTGCCGCTCGTTCTTCATCCTGATCTTGAATAGCTGTAAAAATGCTCATATGCTCCTGATATACCTGTTCGCGCTTTGCCGGAAGGCCCACGTTTTTCTGAAGGGAAAACGCAATTGCTTTCCGGTACAGATCATCGATGTTTTCCATTACCTGTATCATGAAGCGATTTTTCGTTGCTGCAATCAGGTATTTATGAAAATTCACGTCGGCCTGATCGCCAACTGCTTCAGGGTTCGTCAGCGTGATTTCAAATTGATCGAGCGCCGTTTTCATTTTTTCCAGGTCGTCCTCATCACGACGCAAGGCAGCAATTGCTGCTGCCTGTGTCTCCATAACCATCCTCATTTCCAATAGTTCAAATACCTGTTCCACGGGAATGTATTCAATCGCTAACGAACCAAGCATGTCTGCCATATTAACCTCTTTAACGAAGCTTCTGCCGCCTTGCCTGGATTCAATGATCCCGCTGGCAGATAATACGCTCAATGCCTCTCGGACAGGCGCACGGCTGACGCCAAACCGTTTGGCCAGTTCATTCTCGGATGGCATCGGCTCATTTGGCGGGAACTTGCCTTCTTTTATCATTTCCTTCAGCTGATCCAGCACCTGGGCCGAGATTTTTTTCCGTTCGATTTTCATGGATGTTAGCTCCTTATATGGTGATTTCGACTGAATTGCTTTTCTTTACTCTAATGATATGGAAGAGAATCGCGAACACACAAAGCCCGAGTCCGGCAATATCCGTAATCATGCCAGGTTTAATCAGCATTAAAGCCCCTGCAAACATTAGGATTCTTTCAACAATCGTCAGCTTGGCATTCAGGTAGTTTCCAAGTGAACTTGCCAGGGCGTAAATACCCAGTGTGCTTGTGATGACTACAAGTGCTACTGATAAAATGGATATTGTTTCTCCCTCTGCTGCCTGAAGCAGAATGATAGGATTATAGGCAATCATGAACGGGATGATAAAGCCCGGCAGTGAGATTCTAAGCGCTTCCCATGATGTCTGCATCGCATTGGCGCCGGCCAGTCCTGCTGCGGTATAAGATGCCAAAGCCACAGGCGGTGTAATGTTGGACAATGCACCAAACCAGAACACAAAGAAGTGTGCAGCAATCGGGTTAACGCCCGCTTCCACAAGGGCAGGAGCTGCTGTAACGGCAACGACGATGTAAAGTGCTGTGGATGGAAGCCCCATACTTAAAACGATGCAAGTGAGCATGACGACGATTAAAATCAGCCAAAGCTGTCCGCCCGTTAATTCGACAATATTATAAGCTAGTGTAGATCCAATTCCCGTCATGGTGACAACACAGATGATGATTCCGATGGCGGCGCAGGCAATCCCGACCTGAATCGTCCCTCTTCCGCCTTCAATGAAAGCTTCAATAGTTTTAGAGATCGTGATCCTAGAAGATTTATCCTTTGCCAGCCAGCTCGCAATGATAACCGCGCCGATCCCGGCAAATCCGGCAAACAGGGCTGTTTTTCCCATTAAAAGTGTTGTGATAACGACGATAATCGGGATAAGGAGAACCCCGCGTTCCTTCAGGATTTGGAAGACATCCGGGATATTCTCTTTGCTGATGCCTTTTAGGCCTTGCTTTTTCGCTTCAATATCAATGGCAAAAATCAAGGCGATATAGTAGAGAAAACTTGGAATGATCGCTGCCAGGATGACCGTCGTATAAGAGATTCCAAGGAACCCGGCCATAATGAAGGCCGCAGCACCCATAATCGGCGGCATGATCATTCCGCCTGTTGAAGCAGCAGCCTCAACAGCACCGGCAAACTTAGGCTTAAGGCCGATGGATTTCATCAATGGAATCGTAAAGGCGCCTGTTGTGGCAACGTTGGCTACTGCACTTCCGCTCAAAGATCCTGTCAGTGCACTGGAAATGACGGCAACCTGAGCCGGGCCTCCGCGCTTTCGTCCTGCAATGGCAAGGGCAAGATCATTGAAAAGCTGGGTCGCACCGCTGACAGACAGGAAAGCACCGAAAAGAACGAACATGACGATGAATGTGGATGCCGTTGACAGTGTTAATCCCAATACACCCTCAGTCGTCATATAAAGACGGTACAGAAGGCGTTCAAGTGAAAAGCCGGCATGTCCGAATATCCACGGGAAGTATGTGCCAAACAGGGCATATATAATAGCGCTTCCGCACAGGATCGGGATAAAAATCCCAACTGCCCTTCTCGAAGCTTCAAGGAGGACAATGATCGTAATGGCACCAAAGATATAGTCAATCATAATCGGCTGGGAGCCCCGGTCCACATGAATGGTTGTGTAGTTCAGGAGCAGGTAGCCGAGACCGGCAATCGCAAGTGCCGCAAAAACGTAATCAGGGGCTGTAAACCTTTTTTGATTGGAAGACTTTCCGGCCGGATAATAGAAAAAAGTCATTACCAAAAGGATGCCCAGGAAAATCAGGTTTCTATAAATCTCTTGAATATTGGATAATCCATTGGAATAAATGGCAAATGCAGAAAACACTACAGCAATAATGGCCGCTGCTTTTTTATATGGCCCTTCAAGAAGGCGCATGCCGCCGCCAGCTTCTTTATCGAGGTCGGCTGGCTGTACAATAGGTTCGCTTGTTGATTGTGTCATTCTTTTCCCTCCTTTATTTCGCTTCCGGCGGAATTAGATTTTCAGGTATATCAAGGCCTGCTTCTTTAAAATATCTGTATGCTCCGGCATGCAGTGGCACGGATACGCCATCAAGGGCCGTTTCCAGCGTCATTTCCTTGGCAGAGCTATGAACCTCATACATTTCATCAAGATTTTCATATAGTGTTTTGGTTAAAATGTAGATGGTTTCTTCATCCATTTCTTTTGTTGTGGATAATAGGTTTGGCTGGGCTATTGTGTTGATATCTTCGTCAATGCGAGGATAAGTGCCTCCAGGAATAACATAACGGTACCAGCTGTCAGATACTGCATTGATGGCATCCAGCTGTTCATCGGTTACTTCCAGGATCGATGCTTTGACATTACTTGCATACATATCTGTTACAGCGGAAATCGGGATACCTGCCGGAAGAGAACCTCCATCCAATCTCCCGTCACGCATCGCGGAAACCGTGTCACTGTAGCCCAGATACTCAGGAGAAATATCCTTTTTTGTAAGCCCGAGACCATCCATCATCACGACTGTGGATTGCTCCGTACCGCTGGCCTGCGGCCCAACAGAAAATTGCGTTCCTTTTATATCGTCGATAGTTCCACTTTTGATCTTATTGTTCATCAGCACGAAATGCTCCACATTGGGCCAGAGCATGGAGATTGTGCGGAGATCCTCATAGCGCTTTCCTTCAAAAGAGTCTTCACCGGCATAAGCCTGAGAAGATATTAATCCCTGAAGAATAGCAAGCTGTGCTTCCCCTTCACGCAGAAGTTCGATATTTTCAATGGATCCGGCAGAGGACTGGCCGCTCGCCTGGATTTTCTCACCCTTTAAATGGCTGCTCCAAATGTTAGCCATTCCAACTCCTATCGGGTAATATGTACCTCCGGTTGATGCGGTCGCAACGGATACGAACTTTTTATCCTTATTCTCGGCCGCTGTCCGTACGCCAACAATCGCAATAAAGATAAGTGTCAGAACCGATATGATAATCTTCCACTTTTTTTGAATCATAAAATCCTCCCTTTCCAGTAAGTATGTAAGCGCTTTTTTCAAACTTGTATTACAAGTATACAAGATTACACGTTTTGAATTCAATTAAAATTCTGATTTTTCTTTTTGTTTAGTAGATTTGGTTGCTAGATTCCTTGTGAATAAAGGGGTTTCTGAATTAAAAATAGGAAAATTTACCTTGTGGAGTTGTTGAAGGGTTAGGTTGGGCGGCGGGCTCGCGCTTTCTTGTTTAAAGCCTGGCGGGGTTCGGACTCTGGGTGCCGGATTTTGGCATTCTAAGTCTGAAGTTGGGCCGGGTTCGGACTCTGAGTGCCGTATTTCGGCTTTCTCTGTCTGAAGTTGGGCCAGGTTCGGACTCAAACTCCCAGAAATCTTCTATCATTGTCAGAAGTGCCACCTGGGTTAAGACTGCTCCCTATAAAAAAAAGGCCCATCCCCTTGTAAAAAAGAAAATGGCCTATCTGTTATAGCAGCTTACCCATATAGTATTCGTCCACAAATTCTCCGTTTATCATAAGCGAATGTTTTTTGGTGCCTTCAATCTGGAATCCCGCCTTTTTATAGAGGGCGACACCGGCCTGATTGCGGATAACTGTTGTAAGCTCCAGCTTGTGGATATGGTGTTCACGCGCCCAGCGGTCCAGTTCTTCAAACAGTTTGGTGCCGATGCCCCGGCCTCTGTGTTCCCTGAGAATGCCTGCAACCAGATAGGCTGAGTGACGGTTTCTCTTTGCTGCACCGCCGATGGCCATTACGAAGCCTATCAATCTGTTATTCTGTTCCGCGATGATGATGGTCGAATGGTCTACTTTTTGGATGGCTTCAATTCTCTTAAGCTGTGCCTCTGCTGATGTCTGCCTTTCACCTGGCTCAAATAGCATGTAGTCTGATTCGTTTTCTACTTTGGTGATTAGATGTGCGAGGGACTGAGCGTCTGCTGTGGTTATATGGCGAATGATCATATTAGTTCTCCTTATTATTTATCTATTAAACCCCGTCTCTCTCCACTGTCCCCGCCAATACCGCCCCAGCAACAAGTCCCCAAACAGGAGCGCTTATATGAAGAAAGCTCACGCCTGATAAGGTGACGATGAAGGCTGCCAAGGCACTTAGCCTGTACCGGTTTCCGGAAAAGCCCGTTTGCAGGCTGGAATGGAGGACGCCAATCAGGGCGAACCCGGCGAGCAGTGAGACAAATGCCTGCGGAAGCGACTGGATAAAGGGCACGATTTTCCAGGCGAATATCCCAAAGACAATTGTAATTGCCCCTGACACCACTGCTCCCATATACCTTTTATCCCTAGGCCCTGAATCCGGTCCGGCACAGATGGCGCTCATCATGCCGGCGATATTGGCACACTGTCCGCCAAAAAAGCTGGTGATTACGGAGAAGACGCCGCTTGATGAGACAATTTTCCGAATAGGGGGCTTGAAATCCCCGCTTTCCAAAGCCCCGATTCCTGGTGCTGCATCATTGCTCAGAATCAGCATCGCGAGCGGGAGGGCAATGGTTACGAGCCCCATCCAGCTGAATTCAGGCATCTGAACAGACGGGAGAAAATACGCTATCTCTTTGGCCGGATGGACATCGGCTGTCAAAAACAATGCGGCAAAGGCAGCCGCAACGGCTGCGAGCACAGGAGGGAACTTTTTCACATATCTCGTAAAAAGCAGAAAACTGACTAACGCCGCTCCTCCGACAACAGGCATTTCCTGTATGGCAGGCACGAGCTTCACGACATACCCGGCAACGAGTCCGCCAAGCATGGAGGCGATAACCTCTTTCGGCACCCAGCCAATGATTTTTGTAAACAGACCTGAAATGCCTACCAGAAAAATCAGCAGCCCGGAAATGACATATCCCCCAATTAGTTCAGGGTACGAATATTGCGCAGTCACCGTCGCCAAAAATGCTGCACCTGTAATCGAATGCCCCCCAGTAATCGGAATACGATATAGAAGCGGCATGAGGATGCTGTAGACACCTCCGAAAAAATAAACTGCAAACATCCAGTTAATCGTCTGCTGATCCGTGAATCGCCCTGCTGACGCCGCCTGCAGGATAATCAGGGCAGGCCCGGTCATAACCAGCGTGCTTGCAATGATTCCAGATGAAATGTTTTCCGCATTTAAATCCCTTATGAAGGAACCCTTTTGTTCCGCCTGACTGTATCCGTTATGCCTCTCCTTCGGCAAACCCATTTTTCCTGCCCCCGACTTCTGAGTATTTTACTTACTATCATGATTTTAAACAGGTAAATTGTCAAACTATTTCGCCTATGAAAACATTTATTCAGCCGATGTATTTTCACCCGGTAACTTTAGTATTCTCCTGTCGTCTCCAGTTTTGGTTAATTGATAGAATAAAAGTATGCTAACTATCCCCATGGATCCAATTAACGTGGTCATAACCATCGGAGACAGCCAGTTGCTTACAATCATAAAAATCCCAGCTGCACTAACTCCGAGTATCATAGCTATTGTGTATAAAGCCATATAAGAGCTGCGTGCATGGTCTGGTACACTGCTCGCCAGCAAAGTCTGCTGAACAGGGATATACAGCATTTCACCAATGGATGCTATGAACATAGCTAAAATCAACACAAGCGGGGATGTGCTAAAACTTACAACTGTATATCCCACAAAAAATAACAGGAGGCCAGCCAGGAAAACAAAGCGGTCATTATATTTTTTCATAACCGCAGAAATCATCATGGTAAAGCAAACAATAAGTATTGTATTTTCCGTTTTCAATATACCAAGCATATTGACACCGTCCACTTTCAAGGGAAGAAAAGCTGCAAGCTGAACAGGTTCACTTATTTTATTAGCAAGGTGAACACCTATGTAATTGGTTAATTGCTCCTCCACCGAAACAATAAGGAGACTTGCGATTAAGAAAACAGTAAAGAATCGGTGCGCCAATATGTTTCTGTATGCTTTTATTATGCTTGAGGATCTGCTGTTAGACTGGTTGGCTTTTGCGGGAATATATGTTTCTTGAATAAAGAAGGCAGTGATGAGGAATGAACATAATATCGACATGGCGGCACCTAACAGCAGGTAAAAGAGATAATCAAAGAATAGGAAAGCGCCAGCCATGCTGCCCACGGCAATACCCGTATTGCGAACCCAATAAGAGTATGTATGTATGGTCTTTCTCTCTTCCGGCAAGCTGACATCTATAATTAACGCCTGATATACAGGACTGGCCGCACCGCTGCTGAATTGGATAAAAACAAAGGCGAAAAACATAAGATAAGGGTGTGAGTGTACAAAAGCAGCACCAGTAAACCCCATAAACATAATAAATTCAGATAAAAGGATGATCTTTTTGCGTCCCAGCCGGTCTGATGCGAATCCTCCCAAGATAGAACCCCCGACATGGGCAATCATGACTCCCAGGAATAAAAATCCCGTGATTAAATTCCCTGTCTTGCCGGAAAGATAAATAATCAAATACGGCAATACAGACATCGTTGAAACGGATGAAAGGAAAATCAAAAACAGTCGAATTCGAATGGTTAAGTTAAAGGTTTTTAACTTCATATTAACATCGCCTCCATTAATGATTGATTAATCAATCATTATTATTATAAAAAAGAGAACCTACTTAGCTTATAGGCCCGAATAAATTTATGGCGGAAGATGCATAGCTCTCCCACACGTTACTATATCTTTCGTCTGTCGAGTTTAACCGGATTCCGATGAGAAGACTGGTATAAAGAGTTGCTGCAGTCAATGGATCCTGGTCAACCAGTACTCCTTTCTGCTGGCCATTTTTTACCAGCTTGCTGACCTTCTCTCTAAATTCATCATGAAATGCGTCCAGCTTTGCAAAAATGGCCGGATACCGCTGATGCTGTCCGACAACCTGAACAACTAAAGCCAGATAATTATTAATTCCAGCGAACAATCTTATATGGCCGCGAATCATCTTTTCCAGCTCCAGCATTGGATCTTCAGCTTCATGGTTAAAATCAAACACTTGAACAGACAATTCATGCAGCGGCTCTGCTACTGCTGTATAAAATAGCTCCTCTTTATCTTTGAAATAAGTAAAAACACTTCCGAAGCTAATGTTTGCAGCCTGAGATATTTTTTTTATCGTTGTCCCTTCATACCCCTCTGTTGCAAACAGGTATGTCGCTGTTTCTAGAATGGCTTCTCTTCTTTTTTTCATATTTGTTAATTGCTGTTCTGAAAGCGGCATTTTTAAAACTCCCTATCTACGAGTGATTAATCAATCATTAATAGCTATTATACTGGAAAATTTTTAAATTTATCAAGTCAAAAAAAGAAATACCCTCACAAGGATATTTCTCTTTTTCGACAAATTTCGGGTGATGCCTGTCACCCTATATGAGATTTCGGCGTTCTTCCATTTGCGGAGGTTCTTCCATCCAGCCGTTTTGGATCATGATTTTGGCGCCGCGGTGGGCGTATTCGAAGATGTCTTTTGTAAAGACGGCTGCTTTGGCCGGAATGTCGTTTCTTAAGCTGAAGGCTGTTCCGATGGCATTTTTTCCGATTGAAAAGCTGCAGAACAGGCTGATGCAGTACATCATGAGCTTATCTGAGAACGGGGCAGCAGTAGAACGGGTAGCTTGGCCGCCTGGACCCACCGGGGTTTGTATACCATCTTCCAGCAGCATTTCAGAGAATTCTTTAATAATCCCTTTTGCCAGTTCCACGCCTTCTGAAAAATAGTTCCTTACTTCTTTTGTCTGTGCGCATTGGGCAAAGCCTGTAATCATCTGCATGCCTGTCACATTTGCTTCAATTGTATAATACAGCTGGCTCAGCTCAACCGTATTGATCGTCCGTTTTCTTCCAAGTAAGTTTGTACCCTTTAAATAATTTGTGTCCTTTACAAATTCAACTTTTTCAGGCATGGTCACAAAAGGCGCACGGATCAGCAGACCTTTTCCCAGTAAGTATTGAGTGCATTTTTTGGAATACTCCTGGGTCATGGCGGTAAGGTCTCTATACAGTAAGATAATATCTTCCCGGTAAGACATGCTTAAGTGCAGAGTATGCAGCCCCATGCTGATCGATTTCATGAGACGCACAAACATGATATCAAACCCGTTAGCGAACAGGGCCGGAGCATCCGGCACGACATCCTGTTCGGTAAACCCCACCGGTATGGCCGCCCCTTCTTCTTTCAATATATGAGTGATCTTCTGAATAAAAGGATTTATATCTTCCTTTAAATCGGACATGATTTTTTTCGCTTCTTCGTCATTTGAATTTTCAAGAAAGTATTCAAGCATTCTTAAGAGCATGGTTTTCTGCTGATAAGTCATCCAGAGTGTGGCCAGTTCATTTGATGTAATCGGCGGTCTTTCAGGCATGAATGTTCCCCCATCATTTAAGTTATTACTATCCTCCCTTCAGTTACAAAAATCATGCATTTTTCGCAAAAAAAAAGACCCCCTAAGAGGCCCCCAGCTCGTTCCGATTAAAATAGATATTTAAAACCTGCTTCAGAGATTGGTCGATCTGTACCCATTCATCCAGCTTGTAGTTATTAAGCACTTCCGCCAGGTTTGGCTTTATGCCAATCAATTTGATGATGCTGCCTGTCATGAAGTTCAATGTTTTAATCAGCTGGGTGAATTTCTCGATGCCTTTCCCTTCAATTTCCCCAACAGCTGTCAGATCAAAAAGAATTTCGTCATATTCGCCTGCAAAAACAGCCTTGAGGCAGCTTTCGGAAATAATGTTAATTTTAGCTGAAGTTATATCGCCAAATAAAGGGATCAGGCAAAGTGTTTCAGACAGCGGGATAAACGGCCCGGACAATTGATTCAGGCGGGTCAGCACCTGCTCAAGCTCTTCTTTTTTCTCCAAAAGTTCAAAGTCGGTGGAGGTGAGGCGCTGCTGCAGCTGCATCAGTTTATCCATCAGTCCTTCGTTTGAGCTGTCTTTGGGCAGAAACAGCATATTGGCATGATCCTCGCTGTCCCATTGGATATGAACCTCAAATAAACAGAGAGGCATTTCCCTGGTTTTCATATTCAGTTCCAGCTTCACAGGATCCACACCGGGCTCCCAGCTGTACTGAATGAGCTTTTCAATGCTTTCTTCATCGATGATTCCTTTTAGGTGCCCCCCGCTCAGGTCAAAGCTTTCCCGTGCGATAGTGGAGTAGCTTACTATTTTTCCGTTTCTGTCAGCTTTTAAAAACGCAAGCGGAAGCGCATGATTAAAATATTGCATTTTGCTGTCCTCCCGCTTCATAATTTTGGAGCCATTTCTGTGTGTCCTGCAAATCCTTTAGGATAACTGTACGATCGGTACAATACGGAAGCAGGTCATACTTCCCTGCTAATCGCCCGCCAAGGATAACAGCCGGCTTATGCGGCAGCTTGGCAAATGCCTCGGCATATTCCTTCAGCTTCGGCAGGTGATAGACGATAGTGACTGACAGCCCGATTACGCTTGGCTTCCAGTCTTTTGCCGTTTTAAGCGCATATTCCAAAGGCAGGCTTGGACCAAAATACTTCGTCTCCCAGCCACTCTCTTCAAAAAGACTGTTCACCATCTTCAGGCCGATATAGTGCTGTTCCCCATCCAGACAGAGAAACATGGCTTTTTGGCTTGATTGTCTTTTTTCACTTTGGTAAGCGAGTTTAGACAGCACAAAATCACATGTAGCTGTTGCCAGATGCTCATCTGCCACTGTGATTTGATTCGTCTCCCATAGGTGGCCAATGTGCTGCATCGCAGGTGTAATCAGATTTTGATAAACCTCGATACGCGTTAGATGCGGGTATTTTCGGATATTTTCCCAAACCTCCCCGGAATTACCCTCAAGTAATAAAGAAGCAAGTGTTTCTGCCTGCTGCATCCTACGCGCCCCCTTTCGCTGGTTCACCTTTCAAAACAGCGATGGCTTCTGCCAGGTAAAGATGGAATCGTTCTGCCTTCTCCGCAGACTCTTTTTCTTCAGCCAGCACAGCCTGAATGATTTCGAAGTTGTCGATCAAATGCCGGGTTTTCATCCCATGCCTGGTTAATATGCCATTAAGCCAGACTGCATAATCATTGAAAAAAGAGGACTGATCCAGCTCATAAGCTGTCTCCAGATGCTTCATATGATGATGATTATCTTCCCGGCACTTCTCTTTTCCCTGTTCGCCGAACCGTTCCAGAAGGGAAGGATCACGCTCATAAATTTTATCGGTTACACTATTGACGATCTTCTCATGATTCACTTAGCCACCACCTTGTATTGCGCTACTTTTGGAATCACAGCAGCCAGTTCCTGATCCGGATATTTCTTTTCTAAATCATGGATCTTTTTAAAATCCTCGCTCCGGACCCAGTTTAAATAGTTTTCTTTTGTATCAAAAATGAGCTGCACAGTCAGTTCGCCGGCGCGTTTATCATTCTGCAGAAGCAGAAAATCGACAAACCCCTCTGCCTGGTCGACCGACCGCGAGCGATTTTTATATATGCGAATGACTTCTTCCGATTTTTCATCGGGAACGTCGAATGTTGAAAAAACAGTGTACATGAACTCTCCTCCAATTTTGGGAGTTTTATGGCTTCTTCAGTATAACATACAGTTTGGGATTGTCATTTTGAGAGGGTTATGGGCTGGGGGCGGGGATATGGCTGATGTTAATTTACATTTTCGCCATCTGCTTTTGCCGCTCCCCTCCGCTCTCAATTTTTTCTTCCTTAAGCTTCTTCTCAGCCTTAAGTCCGATAGCAAGATATGTCTCTGGCTCGTTATGCCTTCTCTTGATCCCGGTTAAGATAGTATCTGTAAGAATTGTTAAGTTTTTCCTGCAAATAAGATCGCAAATTGGCGAAATAGGTCGGACGAATTATTGGAAAATTTAAGTAAAAGTAGTTATTAATACCTATTAACCTCTGTATAATTAGATCTTGGGTGCAAATTTTCACTATTAGGGAGTAAGGAGAATGTTAATGAAATTCTTAAAATTGATTGTGCAGAGAAAGATTTTGGTTGCCCTGATGACGGTATTAATTCTCGCCATCGGCAGCTATTCCATTATGGACTTGGATAAAGAGCTGATGCCGCCTGTGACGATGGATGGCGCCTATGTAGAGGTCAGCGCCGGGGAGATGGCAGCGGCTGAAGTGGAGCGATCGATCACCATTCCCCTGGAGCAGCAGATCAGGGGGATTGACGGAGTCGAGTCGGTAGACTCTACAACTGCGATCGGACGCAGCTCACTTCAAGTTACGTTCGATGAAGGCCTTGGCGATGAGCTGTTTAATGAAGTAGAGGCAGCTGCCAACGCAGCAAAGGCCGACAATGCCGCGATTACAGATGTTACAGCAGGTCAGTACGGTACCACTCAAAGCTATGAATTTTATATGGATGTATCCGGCGGCAGCATGGAAGAGATGACCGCTTTTGCTGCTAAAGTTCTGAAGCCGCGCCTGGAAGCATTGCCGGAAGTCCGGGATGTATCGCTTGCAGGGGTTCAGGAGCACGAGGTACTTATTGAATTGGACCGCAGCAAGTTGGCTGAAAAAGGACTGGATTCAGCAGCTGTGATCGGTGCTATTCAGCAGGTTAACAGCGAAGCCACACTGGGAGAACTCAGCAGCGATGCCAGCTCTCCTTCCCTTCGCTGGAATACGAAGCTGGAAAATGCCGCAGATGTACAGAATATCACAATCCCCTCACAAAATGGATTTATTGATTTGAAAGATGTGGCAGATGTTACATTTCAGCCGGTTGAAAGCTCATCCTTTGTATGGAAAAACGGCACGAAAGATTTCATTTTTGTCCAGATCGGACGCGCAGCAGATTCCACACAAATTGAAATGGCAGCCGCGGTCCGTGATGAGGTGAAGAACATTCGCAAAGACGGTCTGGTAAAAGGCTTTGAACTGAATGAAATGGTGGCACAGGCAGATTATGTACAGGAATCGATTGATGGCGTGACCGGCAACATTTTAATCGGCGGCGTCATTGCCATTGCCATTCTGCTGATCTTTTTAAGGAATGTAAGGGCCACCTTTATCATCGGCCTGTCGATTCCGACTTCCATCCTGCTGACATTTACAGCGATGTGGGTTTTTGATTACAGCTTTAATATACTTACTCTGATTGGCCTTGGTTTGGGGATCGGAATGATGGTGGATTCCTCGATTGTCATTATAGAATCCATCTATAGAAAGAAGGAACAGGGCCTTGGCAAGCTTGAGTCCGTGCTGGAAGGAACCAAAGAAGTATCCTCAGCTGTCATTTCTTCGATGCTCACCACAATTGTGGTATTCCTGCCAATCGGCCTGATTGGCGGCGATGTGGGCACATTCATGATCATGCTGTCTGCTGTGGTAGCCATTACGCTCATCAGTTCGGTTATTGTCTCGTTTACATTAATTCCTTCACTTTCGGAAAAAATGCTCAAGCTCCGCAAGCCAAAGAAAGAGCACAAAGAAGGACCGATAATGCGTATGTATAGCCGTCTTGTAGCCTGGGCCATCCGGAAAAAACGCTACAGCTTTGCGGTCATTGCGATTTTCTTCCTGATGTTTGCCGGTTCCTTAACGCTTGTGACGAAAATTCCGATGACGATCATGCCGGACATGTTCAACCGCTACACAGAGCTGATGGTTAACCTGGAAACAGGGCTTTCTCCTGATGAAAAAGAAGACATCGCTCAAGGAATCAACCAGAAACTGCAATCCATTGAAGATGTTGAGTCCAATTATGTCATGGACGAGGGCGGCATGTTCTATACGATCATCAATATGACAAAGGGCGATGACATTACAAGAGAACAGAAAGATGTCAATGAAGAGATTATGAAGGAACTTCGCAGCCTGTCCGATACTCTTCCGGTGAAAAATGTCCAGAGTGCGATGTCAGCTGGCGGCGGCTCTCCGGTTCAGGTAAATATCAAGGGAGAAGATTTTGCAGATTTGCAGAACCTTGCCGGGGATTTTACAGAGGATCTGGAAAAAATTGACGGCATCGTTGGTGTGACCAACTCAATGGAACGCACATCAAAGGAGCAGGTTGTTGTTTTAAAAGAAGAAGCAATTGAAAAAGCAGGCTTAACCCAGCTGCAAATCAGGCAGTTTATCGAGCAGGCGTTCATGGAAATGCCTGTCGGAGTAATGAGCATAAATGAAGAAAATGTGCCGCTTGCTTTAAAGTGGGCTGAGAAAACAGATTCCAAATCATCTCTGCTGGACTTAAAAATCCCTACTGCCGAGGGAGAGAAAGCATTATCTTCCTTTATTGAATTAAAAAGTATCGATACACCGAATGAAATTTCCCATAATGACGGGGAGCGCTTCATCTCCATTTCGGCAGATATTGAAGGCAAAGATCTTGGGGCTGTGAATCGCGAAGTTCAAAAGCTGATTAATGATTTCGAAGCTCCTCCCGGCTATAGTGCTGCAGCTGCCGGGGATCTTGAGCAGCAGCAGGAATTAATTATGGATATGGTGTTTGTTTTAGCGATTGCCATTTTCCTTGTCTATCTGGTGATGGCTGTCCAGTTCAACCACCTTGGACATCCGCTGATCGTTATGTCTGTCATTCCGATGACCATCGTCGGCGTCATTCTTGGATTGTTCCTGACACAAATGGAGCTGAGCGTGATGTCTGGAATGGGTATTGTTATGCTGATTGGGATCGTGCTTAATAACGCCATCCTGCTGATCGACCGTACGAATCAGCTCCGCAAGGAAGGATACTCTGTTGAAGATGCACTTATTGAAGCAGGTAAAAACCGCATCCGTCCGATTTTCATGACTACTCTCACTACAGTTGGCGGAATGCTTCCCCTTGCTTTGGCTTCGGGAACTTCCGGAAATTACCAGGCACCGATGGCAACCGTCATTATTTCCGGACTGCTGTTTGCAACCTTTATTACGCTTCTTCTGATCCCAGCGGTTTACCGCTTGTTCACCGCGTCCAGCCTCCGTTTTGGCTGGATGAAGAAAAAACACAAAAAGAATGGCCGTGATGTGAAAGTAATTCCAGAGACCGTTAATTAATTTGTCCCGCCCCCTCAAAAAAAGAGGGGGCTTTTGCGGATATTTCAAGCACTATGGACAAGGGCTCTTTCCTTTTTCTTTTCCCTTCATATATTAGCAGGAGAAAGGAGTGAATCCCATGTGCCAATATTGTGTGGAAGAAGAATTTTATTACAAGAAGAAAGTCTGCTGCAAGAAGAAGGACAAACCTGAACACCATGGCTGTAAAAAATGCACGAGCGATTTTAAGCCTATTTGTCCGTGTAAACAGTGTTCCGGGGAACATAAGAGCTGTTCCTGCAGAAAATGTTCACCGGAATTTCATCATTGCCCTTGCAAAAAATGCACATTTGAAAGGCATTACTGCAACTGTAAAAAATGTTTCCATAAATATGACTATTAATCCAGTAAAAACAGCGGCCAGCATTGCTGACCGCTTGCTTTATTTTTTGACTGCGCTCTTCAATGCCAGCATTAAAAGGCGAATACTCAGAAAAAAGAGGATAAAGCCAATTAACGAATAAGTATGCTTCCAATGTATGAGCACAAACATATCTAATAAGCTAAATAACGGTTCAATGATATAAGCAAACACAATCCCCAGGCCCGCTGCTGCAGCCGCATAGCTTTTCCATGTGCTGAAGTACTGGTAAATCAGCATCCCTGACACCGGAATGACCACAAAATCAGCTGGCACTAATGGGGGAATAAAATGAAACAGCTTATCCGGATATCCCCACAAGAGAAAACTCACTCCCACAACATCCAGGAAACAGGCGAAGATTGCACAGATTAAGCCGAAAGCCAAAATTTCAAAGAATCGGCCCTTATCCACCAGCCTCCACCAAATAAAAAAAGGCAAAATGCTCGCAGCCAGCAGCAGCCACCAATTAAAGCTGAACAAATCCTCATGTACCCAATGTTCAAGAGAAATATCTCTTAATTTCTCCCTAAGGGTTTGCTCATCTTTATAGGAAGGAATGCGGCTCATCTTATCACCTGCCATTTTGTGTTGGTATCTTGTTACTCATTTTCCCCTTCGGAAGGAGTTACATACAGTAAGCAGATGGTTTTAGTGAAATTTTGACGGATAGCCCAAACTTAATTGTGACTGCGCAATTATCCACTATAACGGCTCAATTCTCCTATGCATCGGCTTATTCAGCCATAAAAAAGCGGCCAGGCAGAGCCAGCCGCTTTCATACCTATTGCTGTCCAGTATAAATCTTGATTGCATCCCTTAAAAACTCAGCGGCACCCGGCTGAGTTTTATCATAATAAGCTTTAAACCTTTCATCTGCCACATACATTTCCGCCAGCCCGGCGTGGGCCTCTTTGCTGTATTCGCTCCAATAGAAAGTGATCCATTGCTTATGCAGGCCTGCTGCTTTTTGAGCAAGCTCGCCTGCCGGATTGCCTGTTTCCATGGCCTGGGCTAAGGTGCTGTTCACCTCTTCGGCCAGTTTCGTTACAGCCTCATGCTCCTCTTGGGTCATGTTCATGAGTTTGGCATTCGACTTCTCTACTGTCTCCTCACCATATTTCTCGCGGATTTCTTTTCCGTATTGCTTCTCGTTATCTTCAATCATTTTCTTTTTAAATCCTTCAAACTTTTCTTTATTTGACATGGTTGTTCTCCCTTCTGCTGACGCAATCGTTTTTTCTACATTCGTAATAAGCAGATCAAGCTGCTTTCTTTTCTCAAGGAGTTTCTCGCGGTGCTCCTTCAGTGCATCTGCAGCGTCGAAAGCTGGCGCTGTGATGATTTCCTTAATCTGATCGAGACTGACACCCAATTCTCTGTAAAACAGAATCTGCTGCAGTCTGTCAACTTCCTGCTGGCCATAAATGCGATATCCCGACGAATTGGTTCTTGCCGGCTTAAGAATCCCAATTTCATCATAATACCTGAGAGTCCTCGAGCTGACCCCGGCCAGCTGCGCGAGCTTCTGCACTGTGTATTCCATGCGGGTTCCTCCTTTCTAGAAAAGCGGAAGCGCCTTGCCCACGAAGGAGCGCAGACTAAGAACGCCACGTCCTGTGGCAACGTCTGCATGGCCCGCATCCTCCCAAAAGCTGTCGCTTTTGGTCGTGCGATGTTTATGCTGACGAAGCCTTCCTTGTCCTGCGGCCCTCAGGCATAAGACGGTTCCTGTAAGAAGGCGTTTTTCCTTCTGAAAGGAAACGGCTTATGACCCCGAGTCCCTAGGAGCCGAAACAAGACAAACCGAAATGTGGAGGCGACTGCTCAGGGACAACAAGCATAAGACGAGCCCTGCAAGAAGGTGTTCTTTCCTTCTGGAAGGGATTGGCTAGTCTTTCGTCCCTAGGAGCCGCAACAAGCCAAGCTTGTGACCTCGAGGGGGTAGGCACTGGAGCTAGACATTGAAAATCTATAGAAAGTACTTTCTGTTTAATACGATACACCTTTACGCAGCGTGAAGGTCAAATGGTTTTTTGCTATTTATTCTACATTTTTTCAGCCGGCAAAAAAAGGCCGACACTGCGCTTTAGTGCAATGTCAGCCTTTCTGCAAATTCGGCTGTACTCAGTTATTAATCATAAAGGCCAAATCCCAGCTGGACACCGGTTTTTGGTATATGGAAATAAGTGTCAGCATAATACCTGCCACCCCCTCCAGCATTCCCATATTGACAATTTTCTTCTCGGCATTGTCACTAAAATTGTGATCATAAAAGCCTAATGGGGCATCCTGGTCATACATATCCACGATCATGCTCAGGAGTTTGTCCCGTTCTATTCTTAATGTTTCGTTCCCGCTGTCCTGATACATAAGATGGGTTAGTCTTAAAAGTCCAGAAAATCCATGACAGAAGGTAGGGGAGTAGATATTCCATTTCTTCATCGTTCTAGAAAATGTAGCAAGAAAGGCATCTAAAGCAATCTCTTTCAGATCATCCCGATGAAGCCCTTCACCTGCCAGCCATAATGCCCTTGCCGCACCTGGAGACCCATAGCACCAGGCATCCCTATGATAGTCTTCCGGTTTTGAATGATCTTTATTAACCTCTTCTTCCCAGCTGATGATGGATGGAAACATGACGCCATATTCATCGTACCGGGTGTGTGAGCGGAGCCAGTCACTGATTTTATGCATTGCATCTCTTTGCCCCGGGATCTGGATTCCTTCTTTCAGACAGATTGCCATGGCAGCCAGGATACCCGCAATCCCGTGGGACATGCCACAGTTAAATTTCGCATTTCGGCCGGACTCTGAAGATGAAGGATCTGCTGAGATGCACCAACCTGGAACCATTATCCCCATTACTTCTTTATCTTCACTAAGCAACACTAAATAAGCAAGAATTTTAACAAGGGCTGTTTTCGCCCATTCTTCCTCTTTAAATATTAATAAGATTCCTATCGTGCTGCACCATCCCTCGATCACATCATAATCTGACATTTCAAGGTCTGTTTTGGCCATCGTTTTTTCTAGTTCAGATGGGTACATTTCACAGAAGAAATCGATTAATTGATTAATGAATCCTTTATACCTGGTACCCCCTTTGGAAAGTGCATGAATTCCCAGGAGGATACCGGCCAGGCCGCTCCACATGGAGAGGGAATGGATCCCATGTTTTTCAATTTCCTCTTTAATCCCAAGCACGTATTCATGCCCAGCCAAATCCCAGCCGGAGCTTTTCCTGAACTCATCCATTTCGGCCATAGCCACACACATTGCCGGATATCCATGTGAGAGACTAAGAGGTTCCCATGGGTAATGCTTTACACCATTATGCAGAATAAAGTTTTCTTTATCCTGAATAGCTTCGCTTACGGTTTTCGGATCTTTTAATTTCATAGCCAATTCAACGGCTATATCTTCAGCTCTTTTTCTTAACTGTTCTCCTGTTATCCCTTTCGTCTGTACCATACTAATATCCCTCCCTTATACGCCCTGCAGCTGCACTTCATCTCTCACCAGTGCATTTACTTGTGTATCGTACAAATCTTTATAGAGGCCATTTAAACTGATCAATTCTTCGTGTGAGCCCATTTCAATGATCTCGCCGTTGTCAAAGACAATAATTTTGTCAGCAAATTTCACTGAGGAAAAACGGTGAGAAATGAATAATCCGATTTTGTCTTTCACTAAATCCTGAAATCTGGAAAATATATCAGCCTCGGCTTCCGGATCTAAAAAGGAACTTGGTTCGTCAAGAATATAAACGTCAGCTTCCCGCATGAATGCTCTGGCAATGGCAATTCGCTGCCACTGTCCTCCCGAAAGCTGCTGGCCGTCTTCGAACCATCTCCCAAGCTGGCTGTCTATTCCCTTATTCAATTTATTTATAAGCGGCAGCACACCCGATCTCTCAGCTGCATTAAGAATGCTTTCATCATCCTTTATCTTTTGAAGATTTCCGAATCCTATATTGTTTCTTGCAGACATTTCATAGTGGACAAAATCCTGGAACACGGCTCCTATCCTTTGGCGAATGGCTGATTTGCTATAATTGCTGACATCTTGATTATTGATCAGAACCTCACCTTCATAAGAGCTGTATAACTGGGTTAGAACCTTTACCATTGTTGATTTACCTGAACCATTCTTTCCCACAACCGCAACCGTTTCTCCTTTTTTCAGAGAGAAATTGACATCCTTTAATGCTAAATTGGAAGTATTGGGATACACAAACGAGACATTTCTGAATTCTAAACTTTGGATCTCTCCCAGCTCTTCCGCATTCGAATCGTCTTCTTCTTTCACTACTTCCAGATCTAAAAATGCAAACAGCTGTTTCATATATAAGCTATTTTGGCATAATGACAAGACACCCTGAACAACCCCTTGAGAGTTTCCCTGCGTCATGGTTACTGCCTGAATCATCCCTACCAGATTTCCAATCATGATCTCTTGATTAAAAGCAGCAAAAGCAATCATGAAAATAATAATGGCAGAGACCAGTTCATTTAAAAATTGAAAACGGATGGACATGAACGAACGTTTCTTGGCAATTTCTTTGTCTTCTTCAAAAAACCCCGAGAAAATCCGTTTATACTGGTCAATCAGATAAGAGCCCAGCTTAAACAATTTTACTTCTTTAAAGCTATTGTCTTTGGTCAGCAAAAAAGACAAATACCAGGATTCTCTTGTTTTCGGGGCTCTTCTGAAATGAATATCAAACTCTTCCTGCCCTAATTTCAAAAAGGAAATAAAGGAAACGAGCGGAAAGACAATTAATAAACAGGCTACCCACCATTTCCAGATGATCAGGATGGCAGCAACAGAAAAAAGAGTTACTGCCTGGCTGATTAAGGACAGGATCTGGGAAAATATCTGATACGGACGGTAAGATGCCTCCGACTGGGCCCGCTTTAATTTGTCCTGTACATCGGCATTTTCAAATGATTCCAAAGGAAGGTCATTTGATTTACTCATGATCGTTTCATTTAAGCGATAACCTATGAGACTTTCATAAAGCCTTTCAACATATCCTCTCAGGACAGACACCAATTCATTTAGAATAGTGGCACCCGCCAGCAGGCCAAAACTGAAAAAGACATCTGAAAAGGCACCGCTATTCTGTGAACTGACAATACTATTAATAAATTCCTGTGTCGCGATGATTACAAAGGCAGGAATAAGTCCCTGAAGCAGGGAGCAGCCAATAATGAGAATAAAATAGAATTTATTGATCTCCCAGAGAAGCTTGAATAGCCTGGGCCAGTAAGAGAAGGAACTTAAAATACTTTTAAAGCTGAAATTAGAAGAATAGTATTTTAACTCATCCATTGTTTCTGCTTCTCCTTCTGGTACCTTAAATGGTATAAAGTATGCCTCGCGAGTGTAATGATTTTCGTTTCCCGCGTGCGGTCAACTCCAATCAGGCGGTTGATGTGCATATGAATGACGCTTCCGATCAGATCGTCTATATGATTGGCGATGAGTCCTTGCCGGTTCGCAACATTTACTTTATCAGCATAAATACTTAACGCTTCTTTTCTTATATTCATTAAAGAATAGAGTGTTTGCCCTTTTTCATCCTTCTGCAAATTGGCCCAATTGTCATCGGTATTGCCATAACGCAGCAGTTCAGATTTCATCTGTTTAAATTCCTCTTTGTATTCCTTGTAATTCACACTATCATTGAGCCAGTTCAGCTGTTCCCTGAAGCTGAGCGAGAATCCCTCGAGGATATCAATCACACTTAGTGCACCAAATAATTCTTCGCTTATGTCAATACGTTCAAATCTTCTAAGCCCCAAATATCGCGCTACGGCCTCACTGTCTTTAGAGAAGAATGTTTCAGCACTGCTGATAAGGTCAGAACCTCCATATCTTTCAATCTCGGGATCATAGGTATCAATGACCATCCGATTCAAAAGCCCCTCTTTTTTCATCGTATTGGCCCATTGATAGATCGAAGGGATTCCCTTTGCCACTAACAGATCCGGGTCCCCTTTCAGCCGAATTCGGATATGCGGGACTTCATCTATATAACGTATAAAGAATGCCTGATCAGCCCATCCATTCTCTTTAGATTCTTCAGCCAATTTGCAGAATCCATTATATAGAAACTCCTCGACACGCTGATTCATGCCATACAGCTTGATATAAAGCCATTCGCTCCCCGGAAATTTAAGCCGTTGATCATCCGGGATAAATTCTTTCTTCAACTGCATTTTATTTTTATTCAGCTTGTTCTCGCTGGTTACGTGGTTACTTTTAATGAGAGGGAAAACAAATTCAGCAAAGAATGAATCCCCATTTTTATTTTTTACCAATAGATTGGCCGGATCTTTCATTCCAGTTTCAGTGATCCTGATCGTCTGTCCCTTACTAAGCCGTTTAAAATCATATTCCAGTAATTCCAGATGAAAGCTGTTTTCCAAGTCTAATAGAACTCGATTATCGGAGCGGGTCTGATAAACATAACGGGGAATCTCCCTCTCCTTCCTCCACTTTTTAAAATAATCCATAAACTCTTTCCCGCTGATACTTTGATCTAAATCCAATGTGAGCGGGTCCACTTTCCACTCGGCAGGCGACAGAAGAATATTTTTATATCTAATACCCGGCAGGGCATATGAATGTTCAAGTTCTCCCCAATCAAATGGCATCCAGTGTCTGACACCTTCTAAAGCAACTTCCCTTAGAAATCTGCATACATTTGGTGCGTTGGAATAATCGAGCATATGGCATGTGACAGGGATGATTCTTTTATTCAGTCTTTTAGACTTTAGATAAAAGGATTCCAGATTGCATCCTACAACAATATCCTCTAGCGGTATCTGCTTTTCAGCCGGCTTGGATGAGTTTGTTCCCACTGCGATTTCATATTCTCTGGTATTCTTGGAAACCATCAGATTGGCTGCTCTTCCAGCAGGCGGCAGATAGACTAATTCTGCAAAAATTGAATCCTCGTATAGTGATTGCTCTGTTTTGCTCGTGTCTGCCAGTTTAGTTTCGATCGATTCATCCAATATATCGATAAATCTTCCAAACGTCTTGCCGGCAGCGGCTGAACCAGGGTTACCTCCGATAATCATTTCAAAATGGCCATCATCAATGTCCGATTCATGATTGGCTACTATTTGGAAATAGAGCTCCATGGAGATCGGCGCCTGGGATGCCGGGTCAAATTGTTCCATTTGCTCCTTGCCCGATAGCCTTTCAATATCCTGATCCGTTAGTTTAATTTCCATGCTTCCATCTTTAATTGCCTTTGTCATGAGTTCGAGTAAAACCTTGGTCCGGTATGGTGTGAATTTATCTCTTGTCTTTTTCATAGACCTGGAAGAAGGCGGAAATTCATAGGTAGCAGGATAACCAAGGCCCATATCTTCATCCAACAGGGTCAAAAGCGGTACTTCCTGATAGGTTCCATAACGCTCTACAAAGTCTTCCCTGTAACGGTCAATGTGCTCAAATCCGCTGTGCGGAGGAGATAGCTTCCAGAGAGTCTCTGCAGCCAGTTCGACCGTGTCCTTCACGTTTTCACTTAGGGTTAATGCACGGGTGTTCATGGCTAAATCAACTTGAATTAAGTTTTCTGCATCTGTCACTTTTTTCATGGAGTTTTTTAAGTCAGTGAATATTTCCTCTCCCTGCCCCACTGAGGTGAGGTTATATTCATTGAACAGGGCCTCTGCATTCTTCAGATCACTTAGAATGGGGTGATGTATTTGATTCTTGATGATTTTATTAATCAGATTACTTAAAGGGTTTACATCCATAAGAGAAGGTCGTATCTCGCTGATCAGGAATTCCTGTTTCAGCAGCTCTTTTATAAATTGGGTAATGGTATCAGTATCTGCCTGAGGATAACGTTCTTTAATGGTATGGACAAGAACGGAAAAAGCAATCGGTTTATCAGCCAGCCTGAATACGTCCTCAACCACTTGAGTGAAGCGAATCGTTGGCTGTTTATTATAATTGTCCCCATCTTTGAATAACTGTCCAAAGCCAGTATGAAAAAGGAGCTTTACCCGCGTTCCATTAAAGTAGAGTGAATGATTGCGCATAACCTGGAGGCGTAAGAGGACCTCATCCTCTTCTTCCAGAATGCTGATTGCCTTTAAAAGCCATTCCATATCAGGCCTGGCCCTCTTCTTAAACTGTCTGTTATCCGGGATGACTAAATCTGTTTTGTCTCCAATCCTGCCAGCTTCTACACCAGAGCATAAACCAAACGGTGTTGGGCGAGTGGACATCCTGATCAGATATTTCAGGGCTGACTTGATCAGCTGATTCTTCTTTGGCGAATCACTGAACTTCTCCAGCTTTATTAGAGAATGGTAGAGGCTCGGACTGGAAACATAGATGGCTTCCCTGATTTCCCGATTCTTCATTAATTGAAAGAGCTGTTCTTCCGCTTGTTCGCCCTCAAGGCTGCTCATCTCTGAGTAGACCTGAAAGGGCATAAGAGGAGATCTGAGCATGAAATAATCCAGTAAGGAGTACAGCGGCTCTTCCTTATTATTGTTCTTTTTTATTTTATTTCTTTCTTTCACGATCATTGCTTCTCACTCCTTTTTAGTCTGTCATTTCCACTTCAACTTGTCTTTCCAGGCACAGAAAGTAACCTTGACCCCTTCTGGTTTTAATGATCTTAGGTTTATTGGGGTTTGCCTCTATCTTCTCGCGCAATTTGTGAATATAGACATATAAATTATCCGTGCCTACTGTTTCATCAAAGCCCCACACTAGATCAATCAGCTTTTCCGAGCTGCATATTTTTCCTGAATGTTCAATGAGCGTTTTTAATATTCGGAATTCCAGCGAAGAAAGGACAATTACCCTGCCTTCCTTTATTAAAACCCGATCCTCTGTATCAAGCACGGTATCCTCAGTGAGCTTTACCAGCACATGATCCTTCTTTGCCTCGGAAGGCTTACTTTTTTCATGGATGTTCCGCAGAGTAATCGTTTCCAGCAAGTTTTTATAATTCTTATTAAAGCTTGTCACAATAATTGAAATCCCATTATAAATTGTGACTCGCTTGAAAAAGCCAATAATATCCTTCTCAAGCATGCTCTCATCGATGACAATGGCAAAACATTGTTTAAGTAAACCAAAGGAAATGTCTCTCCAGTTTCGCAAGTGGAGAACTTGAAAATCAGCTATTTCACCTATAAGACCATGCTTCTCCAATGTATCTTTACAATTTGAAATAATCAGAATATTTATGGCTCACTCCTCCTTCGCAGAAAAGTTTTATTTATTGGCAACGTCATTATTCTTATATAAATGAAGGGCGTAAATTATGGCCAATACACTAACAACCGTGATGGATGCTATTCCAGAAAAAATGTTTTTCAGCTTATAATTTGTCAGATCCGTGACTACCAGGCTGAAAAAATAGGGATTTAACAGCTGCCAGTCTCCTAAAGATGAGAAAAGCATTGCAATAGATGTTGTACAGCCTATTACAGCTGTAAGGATTCCTGCAACGATATTTCTAAAAGCAATGCTGGCCAGTATTGTGATGCATACAAGCCCACACTGAGTAAAAGCTATTTTCAAACTGCCCAGAATCTCTGACTTTATGAAATTCTGTGGCGGCGGGATATCAGCAAAGATAAGACATATGATCAGATTTACACAAAAAATCAGCAAACAAGAAGTCAGGATAAACAAGAAAATAATGAACACTTTACCTGTAAAAAAAGATGCTCTTGAATGCGGATAGGTAAAATGGGCTTCTGCAGTGCCTTCACGGTATTCCCTTGAGAAAATAAAACTTGCAATGCCTGCATAGAAAATCGGCGCTATGATAACCGCCAGCAGGAAATTCACAAAAACCAAAGATGTGTTCCAATTAAAGGCTGAGTCTTCCAATAATCCGGATAGCATGACATAAATAAGATTAAAAACAATGGGTATGAGAATAACGCCCAATATCATCCATTGAACAATTGTCCTTCGCAATTTCAGCAGCTCAGTCTGCAGGATCGTGATCATGAAAGATCCTCCTCCTTCGTGATGGATAAAAAGTAGTTTTCGAGGGAATCGCGGGCATTAACCATTTCATATACCTCCACAAAACCATCAACCATTCTTGCATTTAACTCAGCTGCCTGAACACTGTTATAGATCTTGATTAGACCCTTATTACATATGACATAGTCTGAGATTTTCAACTCATTCTCCAGGATGAACGAAGCTTTATTCACATTATTTACCGAGATTTGCAAGTATCTTTTTTTCTTTTCCTGCAAGGCTTCATAATTGAGTTCTTCAATTAATCTTCCCCTATGTATAATTCCGAGAACATTGGACAAATGATCGATCTCAGATAAAATATGACTTGATAGCAAAATAGCAACCTCATAGTCGTTAGCCAGTTTCAGCAGGGTTTGTCTCAGGTCTTTCATGACCTGTGGATCCAGGCCATTGGTCGGTTCATCCAGAATAAGAAACTCCGGATAATGCAGCATTGACCTTGCAATCCCAAGTCTTTGCTTCATCCCGACTGAAAAGTCTTCCACCTTCTTGTCTTTGTATTGCATGAGGTTTAACTTCCTCAGCATTTCCTCGGTGCGTTTTTTTGAAGTGACTCCCATTAGCCGCCTGTGTATTTCCAGGTTTTCTTCTGCAGTCAGGTTATGATAAAAGTTGGAGTGGCCAATAAAAGAACCGATTTTCTCAAAGATGGATTGGTTTTTAGCCGGATTTTTTCCAAATAGTTCAACCTTGCCCTTTGTTGGCTTGATTAAGTGCAGGATCATTTTCAGGGTAGTAGTCTTGCCGGCTCCATTTTTCCCGATTAAACCGTATATTTCCCCCTTTTTGATTGTCATATCTATATTTTGCACCACTTGTTTATTCTGATAGATTTTTGTCAGACCAAATGTCCTTAATACATCCATTCTCGCCCTCCTCTCATTTATGGCATTTATTCACCAAATAAGGTAAATATTAACTAACAATTAAAATATTACTATACTTTTTTTAAGTATTCCTAAACAATTTCTTACATTTTCCTTACATCTGCTCTTCGGCTATTAAAGAAAAGGAGAAACACGTTCTATCGTAAGGCTTGCTTGTAACATGGATTTGTCCATTTTGTTTTTCTACTAATTTCTTTGTAATGGATAGACCAAGCCCATTCCCGGCAATGGTGCGGGATTTCTCGGCTTGAAACAGCCGATTGAATACATGAGGTAAATCTTTTTCCATTATCCCCTCACCTTTATCCCAGATCTCAATCCAGCAGAGCTTATCAGCTTGCTCGATATTCACTCCTATTACTTTACCTTCCGCTCCATATTTAACAGCATTTTGGATCAGGTTATTTAAGATTCTCTCAACAGAGCCTCTGTCACATCTTACATATAATGGTTCATCTGGCAAATCAATTTCCGGAGTTAGGCCTCTTCTTTCAAACTCGACAAAAAAGGCCACAAATACATCCATGATGATTTCCACAATATTTTCTCTTTGAAGCTTTATATCAATTTCTCCGGCTTCAAGCTGAGCAAGTTCAAAAAATGATTCAGTGATCGCCGTTAACTTCTGGGCCTTCTGATAGACCACTTCCAGATACTTCAGCCTCTCTTCTTCAGTCATTCTGCTGTTTTCCCGGTAAATAACCTCCATATATCCTAATATGGAGGTTAGAGGGGTGCGAATATCATGCGAGATATTGGTAATCATTTTCTTTCTTTCTAATTCAAGAAAATTAGTTTTCTCTCTGTTGTGATGATATTTTTCCATAAAACGATTAATCGAATCGATCAGACTTATTAATGGTGAGCTGGAATAGTGAATCCGTAAATGAGTCACAGAGTTATTTGAAATAGATTCATCCAAATCTCCTTTTATTTTTTTGAATTGTTTATTGAGGGAAATCCTATCATACAGGAGTCCCAGCACAATAATGGTTAACAGAATAATCATCGTCCTCATCATTTTCGTTCACCTGCAAACCGGTAGCCGATTCCCCAGACAGTCTGTATATATTCTGGTGCAGATGGGTCTGTTTCAATTTTATTTCGCAGGCGATTTATATGAACCATTACTGTATTATCATCGGTATGGAAATCCTCTTTCCAGATGTGTGAAAAGATTTGTGATTTGCTGAATACTTTTGCCGGATGGGTAAGAAGAAGCTCCAGAATGGCAAACTCCTTAGCTGTTAACATGATTTTATTATTTTTAATTTTGACTTCATATGTATCACGGTTTAATTCCAGATCATTAAATTTCAATAACTTCTGCGAATCTTCTTTTTTTGTTTCATTAAGATAGAGGTAGCGTCTAAGCTGAGCTTTCACTCTGGCAAGAAATTCTCCAATAAAAAAAGGCTTAGAAATATAATCATCAGCTCCAAGCCCTAAACCCAGCACTTTATCCTGTTCTCCCCCTTTGGCGCTTAAGATCATCACGGGTGTATTTTTATGTTGTCTGACGTGCTGAAGAACTTCCAATCCATCCATCTGCGGGAGCATAATATCCAAGATAATCAAATCATAATGAAAACTGTTTATAAAATCCAGCGCCTCTTTTCCATTATCGACCAGCTGTGTATCATACCCTTCATTTTGCAGTGTTCTTTGAATTAGATGGCTGATTTCTTTGTCATCTTCGGCAACTAAGATCTTCGAAAGGCTCATGTGTATCACCTCTAGTGATTATTTAGATACACTTTGATTCTAACACATTGTTTTTGTAAATTTTAACATTTCTCTCAAAATAATAAGAAAGGGCTATCCCATTTCAAGTCAGCTCCATGAATCATTTCCAGCATAGACAGACAAATTCCGGCGCTTCCTTCCAAAAGCCCTGGTTTATGCAGCATTTTATTTTCCGCATCAGTATATCCAAATGGGGCCTCCGGATTATAGCTGTCTATTAGCTTATTTGCATAGTCTTTCAGTTTCTCTTTATATATGGAAAAATGCTCTTCTTCTTTTCTCACCATTTTATGCAGGATATGCATGTTACCTGAAACGCCATGACAAAAACTGAGTCCGTTCACGCTCGTATCTTTTAATTCCTTAGCGATAAGTGAAGTATACGCCTCCAACGCCTCTCTTATTAAGCTTTTTTCATTCAGCGCTTTTCCAGCAAGATATAACGAATAGGCAATTCCAGGCAGTCCGTAGCACCAGGCATCCGGATGGTCTTCATTGTAATTCGGCTTCCCAAATACTTCATGTTCAAATGAGATAATATCCGGCCAGGAAATGCTTTCTCCCTTCACTCTTTTCTTGTTTACTAACCATTGGGAGATCTCCCATATCGCTTCCTTTTGCCCCTTTACTTCGTACCCGTCAAGGCTGGACCGGGCCAAACCTGCAAGCGTACCCGCAATGCCATGGGACATTCCACTATTAAAGCATCCATTGGGATACATCGTTTGATAGTCCTGATTGAATTGATAGTGTCCCGGAATATACCAGCCTGGAACCACTTCTCCATCAATACTTATTTTATCTGCCAGACGGACTTGATTTTTCATTACTTCCTTATACAGACACTGGGCCGTTTCATTCTCAGGCAGCTCCCGCAAATATACTGCCAAACCTGAAAGCCCTGACATGGGATCATACCAAAAAGGGGAAACGCCTTTAGCTTCGCTGAAAGTTTCGGACCCTTCCCTTAAAAATTGTTCGATTCTTTTAAAAGCTAAACTGTTTAATTGCTGCAGGAATCCCGAGTAGCGCGTCCCTCCTCTGGAAGCATGCAAAACAGCGTAAGCGATTCCCGTTAATCCGCTATATAGAGATACATCATCAAGGCTTTTCCCATTCATTTCTTCATGCAAAGCCATTAAATAGTCATGTATAACCTCATCCCAGCCTTCCTCAGGATAAAGCATGTCCAGCTTCGAATAAAAAAGAATAAGGCCTGGATATCCCTGAGATAAAGAACAGCTATCCCAAGGGCTCCTCCCCTCTGAATTTCGGTTGGAGGCTGCACAAGCGGCGGCTTTAACCTGTGCAGGATCTTTTAATTTGTATGCAATGTCATGGACGATCTGCTTCATATTCATGACAGTGGATGAACCTTCCAGTTTGACCATAATTCCTCCTCCTAACACTCTTTCTGCTTCTATTTGACCCAATCTCTGCGATTCCACCGCAATAGTGTAAAAGAATAGGTGGGAACGATAACAAGCAAAAGAAACCATAAATACGAGAGGTCTGCCTCTAGCAGGAACACAAACAATTCCTGGCTGCCAAACAGCAGAATATCAAATAAATCACTGAGATACACAGAAATGAAGAGTAAGAACAAGTAAGTGATAACAGTAATGATCGTATTCGGCAGTGTGACACTTAATAAACTGGCTACACCTATCAGGGCAACAAAAATAATGAATACACCAAGATAATATTTCACCTGATATATATAGGCTTCCGCCACTCCCATTACAGGTGCATTTTCATAATAAAAACTAACCGAATCCGCCTTCGGATAAAATAAGTATCCCGCAGCCGTGCCCACTGCAAAGGTGATTGCCATCATGACAGCCACCAGCATAATCAGCAGAAACCATTTTGCTAATAAAATGTCTTTTAATGAGAGAGGTCTGATCGCCACCAGGCGAAGGCCTCCCGACTGGTACTCGCCATTAATGCTGTCGATGCACAGTACAGGCAGTATGATGAGGACCATCAAATAATAGATTTTCTTCAGCAGAAAAATAGAGTAATTCAGTGAGTTGAGCGGTGCACTTTCTTCCATTGTAAAAAACAGGTTTTCTGCCAGCAAAGACTGAACAAGAATATAAATCATGAAAATGGAAAAGAACAAGATGTTTTTTTTTCGACTGAACATTCTTTGCCATTCACTGGTAAGCAATGGATTCATTTTGTCTCCCTCCTTCTAATGTAAGGAATCTCTTCTGGAGAATATGATTAGTGAAACTGCAGTCCCCACAAGTATATAAGCCATCATAACAGCCAATATCCATCCCTTTAAAAACACTTGATCTGTAAGCATCTGAACAATTCCGCTAAACTGAATCTCAATTAAAGAAAAGTAGACGTACTGTGAATAGCCAATGGACTCTCCAAACATTCCAAGCAGTACTGGAAAAAGCATGGAAGCCAGCAAAAAACCGGCTGTTATCGCAAATGCCGTTGTGGATGATCTGCTTATGACCCCCACCAGAACCGCAACACTGGCCACCGCTGCAAGCGACAGATAGGAAAGCAGATAATAAGCCGCACTATAGCCTAAAGAGTCAAAGGGGGAAACAGGCTCTGGCTGAAAAAATAAGTAGACTTCTTCTGCACTTTCGAAAAAAAGCCATCCCGCAGCTGCCGAACAGATAAAATAGGCAGCCACGAGCAAAAAGAGATAAAGCAAAACGGAAAAATACTTCGCCCAAAAAACGCTTGAAAAACGAAAGCTTCTTTGCAGGACCATTCGAAGCTCGCCGGTTCTGTATTCATGCGTGAAGCTCATGATAATGATCAGAACAGCCACGATATTGAAATAGAGCATAAAGACTTCCGCAATACTCATAACAGGGAAATTGGACCAGAACGAGTACTGCGGGTCCGTCTTCTCGAGTACTTCATTGTTTTCTCTTGATTGAAGGGCCGTAACGAGCACTAGGAAGGGAATGAGGATAAAAAAAAGAATGGAACTTTTTTTGCTCCAGAGACGTTCCCATTCACAAAGGAATATAGATCTCATTGCGCCATCAGCTCAATAAAGATTTCTTCCAGGTTTCTTTCAGATTTCTCAATGCCCGTTATCCCAATGTTTTCTTCAGCTAGTATTCTTCGGAGATACTGAAGCTCATCTTCTGTACATATAGCCTGAAGTGTCCTGGAATCAAGCCTTTTGATCTGAAGTTTTCCCTTTAACAGGGATAAGGCTTTATCAGGCTGTGCACAGCTGATTTCCCACCTGGCTTTTCCAATGAGATCATCAAGTCTTCCTGTCCATTTAAGCTCACCTTCATGAATCATGACGATTTTATTGCAGATATGCTGAAGTTCATCAAGCAAATGACTGGATATTAAAAATGTCAGGCCTTTTTCATTTCTTAATCGCAATATCAGTTCTCTCAGGAATTTCATCCCCATCGGATCGAGCCCATTGGCCGGCTCATCCAGAATAATCACTTCAGGGTCGCCCAATAGCGCCTGGGCAATCCCCAGCCGCTGCTTCATACCGAGGGAATAAGAGGAAACTTTATCATTGCCTCTATCTTTTAATCCGACCAGCTCGAGCAATTCCTCCACTTTCCTGTTATGTTCTGACCTGGGGATATGGGGATGCAGCTTAATCAAGTTTCTTAAATTCCCCCTCCCGGACATATGTCCGAAAAAGATCGGCGTTTCAACGATGGCACCCACCCGGCTTAATGCCTGCTTCCGATTCTTTGATACAGAGTTCCCAAGCACCAGCACATCTCCCGCAGATGGCTTTACAAGCCCCATCATTACCCGGATCAGTGTCGTCTTTCCCGCGCCATTCGGTCCAAGGAACCCGCAAATATCCCCCTGCTCTATATCAAAAGTAACCTCATGAAGCAATTTTCTTGTTTTTATCTTTTTGGAAACACTTCGCACTTCCAATACCTTCGGTTCCATGTCAGCACCTCACTCAGCTTCTCCTCCTCAGGAAAAAGCGGACTATTTGTAAAAATAGTATCATGATCTATTTAAGAATCTTTTTCTTAATTCTTACATTTTTCTTAAGCCTAAAAAAATACCCCTCAATCGTGCCAGGGGTACCTCTTACACTGCCTTCACGGCAGGCTCTTGGCCATACATCTCTTTATACAGTCCATCCGCTGCCAGCAGTTCCTCATGTCTGCCCGCCTGGACAATTCTGCCCTTCTCGAGAACAATGATCACATCCGCATCCTTTATGGTATTCAGCCTGTGTGCAATAATGATCTGGGTGCAGGCAATACTTCGGACCTGGTCATGGATATGGCGCTCATTCTGATTATCAACGGCACTAGTTGCTTCATCCAGCAAAAGAATCTGCGGCTCCTTGAGGAGTGCCCTCGCAATTGCGATCCGCTGGCGCTGGCCGCCGGAAATATCTGCGCCTCCTTCTGCAACAGGAGTAAAATAATGCATTGGCATTGCCATGATTTCATTATGGATTCCAGACCTTTTACAAGCTTTGACGATCTCTTCTTCCGTAGCATCTTCATGATAAAGCGACACATTTTCAAGAATCGTTTTATTAAATATCGGTGTCTCCTGGGACACAACTCCAATCTGCTTTCGTAAAGACGGCAAATCCAGCTCCCGGATTGATATGCCATCAAAGCATATGGTTCCTGCGTTCGGCTGGTGCAGTCCAATCATAAGCCGTGCCAGCGTGCTTTTTCCTGATCCGGATGGTCCTACAATCGCAACTTTTTGACCTGGCTGAATGCTCACACTGATACTCTGAAGACTTGGCTCGCTGAATTCGGAATATTTAAAGGTGACATCTTTTAATTCAATACTGCCCGATAGCTTATCCAGCTTTTTTAATTGTTTAGACTGATCCTGTTCCGGCCTGGCATGCAGAATATCCCCAGCCCTCATTAAATAAGCCTTAAGCATTATCAGCTGGCTCACAGATCTCACCAAATTCTCGACTAATAAAAACAGGCTTCCGGCCATTGTAAAAATGGCTACCAGCGTCCCAAGTGATAATCGGCCGTTCAGCATCTCCATTACACCTATCCATAAAATGATAAATGGCGCTATTGTCTGTATGCCTGCATTCATACTGTCAAGCCAGTTCATGGCAGCATCTCTGGATTTAACCTTTCGGAGATACTCGACAAACAAAGAATTCCAATTTCTGTATATCCTTTCTTCCGTTCCGGTGGTTTTGATGGCCGCAATATGGTAAATCATTTCACTCATGGCTCCCTGCACCGCCGTCTGTGCCATTACTGTTTCTTTAGACAGATGTTTTAATTTGGGGTTAAAAATCAAAACGGTCGCTGCCGAGAGCAAAATTAATAAAAGAACGGATATCCCCATTGTCATTGAAAAATAAGCGGCAAAGGAAAACATCGCAACAATTAATAAGGAATCAAAAATGCTAGTGATCACATTGGCAGAAAGGATTTCCCGAATGTGAACATTGCTGTTGGCCCTGAAGATAAGGTCTCCAAAAGTCCTAAGCTGAAAAAACTTATAAGGCAAGGAGAGAAAGTGCTGGATAAACCTGCTCATCATCTGCAAATCCAGCGTGTTTTTCAGCCTGATCAAAACCTTTGTCCTTAAATAAGAGAAACAGGTTTGAAACAGGATCAGAAAAAACGTCGCCGCCCCCAGCAGAGAAAACAGATGAACATTTTTTTCATCCAGTGCATCAATAATAAATTTTGTCAGGATGGGCAAGCCCAGAGTGAAAATCTGAAGAAACCCTGACATGAATAAGACAGACAGAATCAGTTTCCTATTTTTTTTCAGCAAGTAAGCATATTGGCTCCAGACTTTAGTGCTGCTGTCCTTTTTCACAGCCCATAATTTGTCCTGCGGCTCGCAAAGCAAAGCATAGCCGCTAAATCCTTTTTCCATTTCAGTTACTGACAGCCTGATTTTCCCTTTAGCAGGATCGACGATAAAATACGTTCCATTTTTGATTTTTTCCAGGATTACATAATGGTTTTGTTCCCAATGAAGGATGGCAGGGAGCGAAACCGATTCGAGCCCGTCTATCGATACCTTAACGGCGCTGCATGTAAATCCGGCCGATTCCGCTGTTGAGGCTAAGTTGTACATGGAGATGCCGTCTCTTCCTACGGATAGCCTTTCCTGCAATTCGTAAAAGGAGACTGAACTTCTGTAATACTTAGCCAGCATCTTCAGGCAGCAGATCCCACATTCCGACCGTTCCATTTGTTCCATAAACGGGACAGTGCGCATCGTTTTTTTCCTTGTCATTTATGGATCACCTCAAGATGTCCAAGCTGCAGGGAGAGCAGTGAAGGAACAGAATCCGGATCATGCAGCCTCAATAATTGGTAGCCTATTCCGGAGAGTCCTGTCATAAATCCGGGTATATGTCCGGCCCAGATTAATGAATCAGCAGATTTCCTTTTCTGTTCTAGAACGGAAGCTGCCATATTCTCTGCTATTTCCCGAAGGTCTTGTCTGTTTTCTTTTTCTGCAGCCAGCAGCAGCAGTTCGATATTCCCCATATCTCCATGACAGAGATTGATTCCTCTGCCAAAACCGTCCTTCAGTGTTTTATTAATCGCTCTTTGAATATCTCTTTCAAAAAGGGGATTCCCCTGCCCCTTCATCATTAATCGGCTGATGCCAATTCCCGCTGCTCCGTTACACCAAAAAACAGGAATATCATTGGGCCCTTCCCTGTGGTCACTCCAATTTTCGTCTTCAGTGCTATACCAGCTATTTTCGTACTGAACCGCTTGCAGGGATGCTTCCTGAAAGTCTGGTCTCCCCGCTTTGTCAGCTAATACTTGTAGCGCCCACGCAATGCCGGCTCCTCCGTGAGACAGTCCGTTTAATGGCCGGTCAAATCCCGGAATAACCCACCCTATCCCTTCAGGATATTCGGTTTTATGCTTCATTAGATGATTTCCGCATTTTATCGCTGTTTGAAGCGCATGCATTGACTTTGTCAGATCATAAAAATTCAGCAGGGCAAAAATGACACCAGCACTGCCAGACATGATATCGTAGCGCCTGTCATAATCAATCTGTTTTTCAATATGGCCTATTACCTCACAGGCAAGTTCCTCGAAATTATCAAGGTTCCATAGTTTTTGAAAGTGACAGAGAGAAAGGAGAATGGATCCCCATCCGGTAAATACCGAGATACCATCATCGTTTGCAGGATGCTTAATCCTGTCCTTAACCATCTGAAACGCTCTCTTGGCCGCATCTGTATATTTCTCATTCTTTGCTGAACGTCCCAGATAACCTAAAAACAAGCTGATACCAAGAATTCCATCGTATAGACCGTAATGTAACGGAGACAGCCGGGCATCTGCCCCATGCTCTTTGCTTATCCCAATCCAGGTTGCATCTTTCTGTCCTTCTCCGTAAATAGCCCGCTTGCATAATAGATTTCCTATTTCAATGGCCTCTTCTTTAAACCTTTCTTTGCTGACCTGTCCCTTTTCCAGAAGAACCGGATCAATAGGAGTATCTTCTGCTTTATCCTTTTCCAGAGTAGCCAGTGACATTTCTATGTATTCCAGCTGAGTATTCAAATCTTTCAAAGAGAGTTTTCTTATATTTTGGTCAACTAAGTTCCTGCCTGCAGTCTGGTAGAAATTTTTTATTTCTTCTTGTTGACTGGTCCATATACTTGTTGAACTTGGCTTTGCCGTAAAGTAAGGTATATCCCCGGCTAAAAGATCCTGCAGCTCATAAGGTATGACAAGATTGAACATTTGGTTCACTTCCCCTGTATTCCAAAGCGGCATAAATAACCATTCCCGATCAAGGCCATTTTGCAGATAATCAGGATGAAAGCTGGTTTCCAGAAACGTATGATAGATTTGGGTTGACCTGAGCACAACACGTACTTCTGCATGGTTAAATGCTTGAAGCGGTCCATTTGCCGAAAGCAATACATCTTTATGTTCCAGCATTATGGTATAGAGATCGTTAAATCCTTGCTGCAATGAATCCTTATAATCTCCTAAACTCGGTTTTTTTGTTTTTAAGCGGGGGACATTTTTGCCAGAGGAAGTTTGCCCTTTTCCTTTTACCAGCTTCATTTGATCTGTATAAATATCTTTGATCATAAATACATTGTGTGTAACTTCCTGCCCGCCTCTGCCGCCTATCCCGCTTACATCCACACCATCCTGGACTTTATCGGCAGAAAATTGAACAGGAAGCATCATTGTTTTCAATACTGAACTGGATAAATTCTTAATTGCCTCGTGTACAGCGGTTTTTCTGGCAGGTATCGTTACTTCATTCTGAAATAATACTTCCAGGTCAACCAGCATTGGGTGTTCGCCATTTGCAATGATATTTTCATAATGAAAGTCCCCGGCATTAAGTATGTATAGAAGCCCAATTAACGCTCCCTGTCTGTAATAAAACCGCTCCAATTCTTCAATCGATTCACAATCTTTATAATCAATGAATTCCATCCATCCATAATTCTTTCTGGAAATTACGCTTAAGGTTTTCAGCGGGTGCTTCAGCCCTTTCTGATTTATCCAGGACAAAAGGTTTTGAAAGGATTCATCAACTGCAATAGACCTTGGTTTATAAACCGCCTGTTTACCATTTTGAAACTGAATGATATGTACTGCTTCCCCGTTCTTATGTGTATCTCCCATGCCAAATTCAATTGTTTTGATTACACTGCCTTGTGAGAAAATGGTTAATCCTTGATAGTCATCAATGAATCTCCTAATCATTTGATTAAAGGTTTTAATAAGCATAAGCGTTCTTTCAGTCATAACCCTTGCTAAAACAGGATAATGACTGAAAAGCTTTTTTATGTCTTCATTATTGGTTAAAGAATTCTCAACAAAATATTGATATCTTTCTTTTTTCGTTTCTCCCTGCAATTGCTCAAGGTATGATGAAATATTCAATTCTAAAATTAAGGTTTTTAAAGCAATAAATGATAAATGTTCATGGAGGTATCGGCTGAAGGAGGCAATTACGCCTTTTACATCAAGATAGTTATCCTCATTCCTATTGTTTATGTAATGTAGTGTTTTCGTCTGAGCCCAACTTATAAAAGGCCTTACAAAAGGGCTGAATACCTTGCTTATATCACTGTCTATGTCATATGCGATTGAATATTCAGCCTCATTGGCAAGTATACTCTCATAATAATTGCACCATTCTTCATTGCATTTGGCGGATTCTTCTTTTTTCATTATGAGAGCGGCAAATTCGTCTTTAGTTAAATTTAAAGTGTTCAAGCATAGCTCGAATTGTTCTGGATAAACGATTCCAGATTTTGTTTTCCATTTTGACAATAGTGTGTGGTCCGTATTCTGTTCGCTGCTGCTTATTTGTCTTTCAGTAAAATATTGGGCCTTTCCATTGTGCATCCTAAAACCCCCTTAATGAATGTTAATAAAAATGTCAGGCAAAAAATTGCCTGACATCCGATTTACAGCATTTGAATCAATCTCCAGGATAGCATCTCACTACTGATGGACAATTTCTAATTGTGATTAGGATCGTGCGGCAAACCCAAGCAGTTTGAGGCTGTACATCCGCTCCGCCAGAAATGTTCTTAAGTTCTTCAGCATCTACCTGAGACACCGGGTGCTCAAAATCAACTTCATTACGAAATTCAGGATTCCTTAAAGCTCTAACAACTAATTCTTTTGACATTCTAACTCCTCCTAAATAATGGTCATTGTCTTAAGACAACTTCATACTACCATCTAAATCTCTTAAGAAATCATAAATATTCTTAAGATTAAAATAATGTTAATTTAAGGATTAGATAGAAAATATTTACTATTATGTTAGTAGAGTGATAAATGCAGTCGAATTCTTTGCGAGCACAACCCATCACTACTAATACTTTTTTGGAGGGATTTTTGTGAAAGAGAATATGTTTGATCTGGATGTACAAGTATTAAAGGCGGCTAGCGGAGAACAGCCTGATATTAAGAGCAAGCTTTTCTGTACTCCTGGATGTGTAGACCAGACAACGAAAACAAGCTGCTGCTTAAAATGTAAAACATCTCTTTGCAATAGCAATATGTCTTGCTGGTAAGCAGAAAAAAGGGCTAATGAGGATCACCTCATTAGCCTTTTTTATACTCAAGCTTCGATTTTTTTAACCAGTATGGCTGCAGTCACTTTCTCTGATAAGCATCCTTCCAGATCCTTTTCCTTGATAATCTGCAGGTCCAATGCTGATTTTATTTTACGTTCATCAGGTTTTTTCTGGATTAATTCCGGTAAATTCAATTCCTCTAATCGTTTTACGGTTTCTTCGGTGTCAAACTTCTCCGTCCTTCTAATCTGCCTCTGCAATTTGTAGCTGTCAATCTTGACTTCTCCTTTTTCATTCTGTCCCACTGCTGTATCAAAATACTGATGAAAAAGGTTTTTCAATTTATCCAATTCTGCTTCCAGGTCCTTTTTCCTGCGGTTCAGCTCATCAAAACGGACCAGCATCTCTTTTGTAATCATGGTTGCATCGCCTCTTTTCTTGGATGATACTTCATCTTATTTTGGAAGCGGCGGATTTATGCCTAAAAACAGGAACACTTGTTCTTGTTTGGTCCTTGAATGCGAATAGTCACCATTTGGTGTAAAATGGAATTAATCAAGCTGGGGGGGGATAAGATGCTTTTAACTATTTTTGGAGTGGTTCTCGGGCTATATGTTTTGCTTTCTCTCATCATCCTGCCCATGCAATATCGTTTTTTGGTTAACCTTAAAGAAATGGAGGCCCAAAATAAAGCGAAGGGGAAAACACAGGGAGAAATGTATGACAGCATGAGAGTGGATGAACTGGTTCTCCATGAGAACATGCAGGGAAACCCGATCTTTTTTCTGGCCAATTTGCTGGCATCGGTTATCTATCGGATGAGGCACCCGAAGTAAAAAAGGACCTTTCTGGGTCCTTTTTACATTACCAAAAATAGCAATATTGGGAGGGTTGTGAAAGCAGCTGCCAAAATAGGAAAATATACTGTGATCGCTGCTGATTTTACCATGGTGTCCATTTCGGGCAAAGGAATATCAGCAGGTGCAAACATCCAGTTTGCGATGCGGTCTTGGGTGGATTTATGGATAGGGAAATCAGGAACATCCACTTTATATTCATCCAGCTTTTCCATAAGCACCTTTTCATTTTTCCAAAGCTCATTATGTTTTTTCAAGCTTCTTCCACTCCCAGATCTTTTTTTAGTTTCCGTAATGCTCGGAATAATCTCGATTTGACTGTTCCAGCCGGAATTCCCATAATGCAGGCAATTTCTTTTTGAGGTAAATCATGATAATACGTTAAGACGATTACGGCGCGCAAATCCTCCGGCAGCTTTTGAACAGCTTCCTGTATGGTTAATTTGTCTTCCTGAGAAATCGAAGGCGGAGGATGCTTTTGTACCAGAAAGGGAAAAAAAGCTTCGAAGCGTCTTTCCCTTTTCAGTTTTGTCATCACCGTATTGTAGGCAATCTGGTATAAATATGTGTTGAATTTTCCCTTTGCAGGATCATATTGATGCTTTTTTCGCTGAAGCTTTTCAAATGTATCCTGAACTACATCAATACTAAGCTGCTGATTCGCAGTTAATCGGTAAATAAAACGATACAATGGCTGCTTGTAGTATTGATAGATCTCTTCCAGCGCAGTGATGTCTCCCGACTGAAACCGGATAACCTCTTCTTCCGGATTATTCAAACTCATCCGACCACCGTTTCTGAATTCCTTTGTAGACATAGGCAAGCTTTGTAATCAGCCAAATAAAGGTGATCAGCCCAAAAACAAAAGATTGATGGATAAAAAATTGAATAAATGGGCTTTGAATCGTATCTCCTCGCAAAAGAAATACCAGTAGCCCTGTAATGCACAAAAAGGTGTAAACGGCGGAAATCACCATGATTGTATCCCAGCGGGTCCAATAAAAATAAATATCCGTTTTCTTAAAATCTATTTTTCCCCACTTGTCACGAACAACTTTCTTATTCAATGTCGCAATAATCATAGCAAACGTCATTCCGACCACTATTGAAAAGATGCCGCTAATAATCCATCCGATAACAGAAGTCATATGATTCCCTCCTCAGGCTGTTTACTTTTTATACTGTCCGGGAGGGAAAAAGGTTCACTGGATAGCGGAATTTTTTAAAATTTCTTTTAACACTCCAATTCCTCAAGTGCAATCGTCTGGTACCCTTTAAAAAAGGAATCGCAGAACATATCCCACTCTTCAGCCGCTTCCATGGAAGCTTCGCTCACTTCCCCGCACACCGGGCGCTGCAGGAGATCTGTCAGCTGCTCCGCAAATCGATCAATTGTTTTCTGAGGTGCACCTGCAAGCACATTTGACACGAATTCAGCCGGCGGGTACCAGTCTGCCACTCTCTGAATATCCCGGTAAATTTGCGTCAGCAGCAGATTGCGCGGGCCTTCCCACTGCTCATTGACGACGACATCCCGGAAGATGCGCGGCAATGACGAGAATTCCTCCATGACGCCATGGCCGGCAAAGACGGAGATGGCATCACGCAGTACCTCTGCTCCTTCGTTCGTTGCACAGATTTTCTGCAGCAGCACAAGCTCCCTTAGGTTAAACAGCTGTTTTCTCAGTTCGATCGGCTGATCAACCGGAATCCCGGCATTCAGCGGCTGGTCAAGGCGCAAGAATAGATCATAGATTTTAAAAGCGCCTGCAGCTGTACGGTGGGCGGCGTTTTCAATTTTTTTCAGCGTTCTCGCTGATAGCGGGTAATCTTTTACCTTTTTGCCAAAAACAATCCGGAAATCACCATAAAGATTGGCTTCCCGGGCTGCACGGAGCATAAAGGCGGCACAGGCGATGCCGATTTCAAGGCGGGATAGTGTCAGAACGATGCCGACTGCAACGGCCACCCCTTTTCCTGCCGGGCCAACCGGGTAAGCAAGAGCCCCATTATACTGAAATTCCCCTGTAGGCAGCTCGGCCGTGCCCATTTTCCACTTGATCCGGTTGATTTCATAGCTATTGCGCTTTTCCTTCTCCTTCTCACCAGGCAGCCAGGAGGGCACAATGAACGTGGACACTTTATCAGTGCCGGAAATCTTCGCAGTGACCACGGAATAGTCAGCATGTGCAACCGAGCAGAAAAATTTATTGCCATAAATGCGGTAGTTTTTACCATCTGGGACCGCCTCAAGCACATTGGCAGGCAAATCGGATCCTCCCTGGATCTCCGTCATGAACTGCGCACCGATGGCAAAATCCCCGTCCAGTCCCTCTTTCGTATGCTGTAAAATTTGCTCCAGCTCAGGAATATCTTCATTCGGATATTGTTCAAGGAGTGCAATTAATCCAATCGTGCATGTCAGCGGACAGGCTACACCCGCTTCCCCCAGCTGGTGAATCAGCATCCGCTTCGCGAAACTTTCCCAGGACGGCATGCGGCTTGAAAAAAGCCCCTCCCCAAACACTTCTTTTTCCAGCTGATGCGTTTCCAATGGTCGGACGACACGGTCAATGCGGTGATTGAAGGCATCAAAATGAAGCATATACGGACGGGATTCAGGCCTTGCTGCACTTTCTGCAAGCGTGTTCCATTTGGACGAAACAGCCGGCGAAAAATCCTGCAGTTTATTATGTATCTGTTCATATTGCGAGCCTGCATATTTTTTTAAGGCCATTTTCAAAAAGGGATCATGCTTATACCAATCCTGGTTGGCACGCCGATCTAAAAACTCATCAAATGTGTATGAATTCCTGCCTTTTATCTGCTGGTCCCGGGAAGTTATCGTCATGGAAAAATCACTCCTTTTTTGATTGACAAATACTAATTTTCAGAATTATTATAAAACTAAGCTAACGTTAACGTCAACTAGGAGGATACATAATGGCAGAAGAAAAGGTTTTTACCATCAGCGAGCTTGCGGCGATGTTTGACATCAGCTCCAGGACGATCCGCTATTACGAAGAAATTGGCATGCTGACTTCGGAAAACCGCGACAGCCTGACCAAGCAGCGCACCTATACGAACCGGGAACGACGGCGCCTGAAGATGATCCTGCGGGGAAAAAAACTCGGCTTCAGTCTTCAGGAAATCAGAGAAATGATTGATCTGTATGAATCGAACCCGGAAGGCGAAGCGGAGAAAAGCAGGATTATTGCATTTGCTGACAGCAAGCTGAGAGAAATCGAAGAGCAGATTATGCAGCTGCAAATGCTGCGGGAAGACATTTTGACGTACAAAGAAAAGTATGAAAACAGCCGGGTGAAGACATAAATTCATTTTTAATAAGGGGCTGAGTATAGTGGGAGCAACGATTCATGGAGTATTGGAAAGAAACGCAAGGAAGTTTCCTGAAAAAGATGCTTTTATAACGGCATCGAACCGACTGACATATGGAGACATGAACCGCCTATGCAACAGGCTGGCACGATATCTTCAGAATGAAGGAGTCCGGCGGGGCGATCGGGTTGCGGTAATGTCCCGCAATACGGAGCACTTCTTTTATGCTTTTTTTGCCTGCATGAAGATTGGCGCGATTCCGATGCCGGTGAATATCCGCCTGACACCGAAAGAATTGTCTGCTATTTTTCAAAGTGCGAATGCTGCAGGAATTCTGTATGAGTTTGAGCTTGCTGAAACGGCTGCGGCGTTAAAAGAGAATGTAAATTTCTATTTTTCGATTCAGGATGCAGTGGAGGCTTCTTCTCATTTTTCTGCCGGCAATCTTGATGTGCCGATTGATTCGCGGGACATCTGTGAGATTCTTTTTACATCCGGAACAACCGGGATGCCAAAGGGAGTTGTATTCAGCCATGAACGCATTCTGGCGATCGCCGCCGCGGTTTCGGTTAATTTCAGCTTGTCGCATAATGATTCCATGCTCACCCTGATGCCGCTCTCCCACTCTGCTCCTTTAAATACCTTTTTCATGAGCGGGCTTTATTGCGGAGCATCTCATGTGATCGGCGACTTTACTCCAAAGGGCTTCCTGAACTGGATTCAGCAGGAAAAGACGACCTTCTCATTTGCGGCACCTGTCGCCTATTTGCTTGCGGCCAAGGATCCGGATTTAGCTTCCTATGATTTGTCCAGCATGCGTGTCTTTGCCTATGGCGGCGGCCCGCTGGCTCTTGCCTCCTATCACCATGTGAAAAAGGCGTTCCGAAACGAAAACTTCTATCAGGTATACGGACTGACGGAAGCGGGACCTAATGGCATTCTCTTATACCCGGAAGAGCATCTGGAGAAGGCCGGAAGCATCGGCAAAAATCCGACGGTGAACATGGAGATCCGGGTCGTCCGGCCGGATGGCACCGATACGGCTCCAAATGAATACGGCGAGATTCTTCTGACTGGCGACAGCCTCATGCTTGGTTATGACAATAATCCGGATGAAACGAACGCTGTGCTGAAAGGCGGCTGGCTCTATACCGGCGACATTGCCTATCGGGATGAGGATGGCTACTTTTACATCGTGGACCGTAAAAAGGATGTCATTATATCAGGAGGCGTGAACATTTATCCGCGTGAAATTGAAGAAGTCCTCGCGAAGCATGACGCGGTTTTGGAATCCTGTGTCGTCGGTGTGCCTCATGAAGAATGGGGTGAGACCGTTAAAGCGGTCGTTGTGCTGAAGGGCCAGGTGTCTGAGGAAGAATTGCGGGCGTTTGCAGCCGAATATCTCGCAGAATTTAAGTGCCCGAGGATCTATTCCTTTGTGGATAAACTGCCGCGGAATGCGAGCGGGAAGATTTTGAAGCAGCAGGTGAAATTGGTGCATGCTTAATTGCGGCGAAAATCAGGTGCTTAGGATAGCACCTGATTTTTTAGAGTCACCAGCAGGAATCCGCCCCTAAAAAGGTAACTTAACCAAACAATCAGGAGGCCCCATGAAGTCAAGAACCGAAACCGAGATGATGAATCTGATTTTAACAGCTGCCAAGGGTGATGAGCGCGTCCGCGCGGTAATTTTGAATGGATCCCGTGCGAATCCTAATGTAAAGAAAGATATCTTTCAGGATTATGATATTGTGTACATCGTGAGGGAAATGGAGTCCTTCACCTGTGATCATAGCTGGGTGGATGTGTTTGGCGAGCGGGTGATGATGCAGTTGCCGGAGGAGAAGGTGCTGCCGCCTGCCGATGGGCATGGCCGCTTCCCCTATCTGATGCAGTTTGTGGACGGGAACAGGATCGATCTGACGCTGATTCCGGCTGAAAGGATGGATGAGCTGCTGGAGCCTGACAGCCTGAGTGTGCTGCTTCTTGATAAGGATGGGCTGATTGGGCCCCTGCCGCCAGCCAGTGATCGGGATTATCACATTAAGAAGCCGGATGCGAAGGAGTTTGCTGATCTGTGCAATGAGTTTTGGTGGATTACGATGAATATCAGCAAAGGGCTTTGGCGCAGGGAGCTGACTTACGCAATGTTTATGCATGAGCAGATCAACCGCAATGTGCTGATAACCATGCTGGAATGGAAGGCCGGCATCGCAGCCGATTTTACAAAGAGCGCAGGCAAAGCCGGCAAGTATCTGCCCGATTATCTTTCTGCCGGGGAATGGGAACAGTTTCAGGCTACATACTCAGACGCCGAATTTGAACACATCTGGGATGCCCTTTTTACCATGTGCTCCCTTTTCAGAAATACAGCTGTTGAGGTCGCGGAGAAACTTGGCTTTGAGTACCCCTTTGAAGATGATAAGCGTGTGGCCGGATTCATAAAGCATGTCCGCAGTCTGCCTGCAGACGCCCAATCCATCTATTAAAAAAATCCCCTGGGCTCAGGGGATTTTCTAGTTGTTCTTTAATTCCAGCTGTTCAAACGCAGACCAGTTCACCATTTTTTCCAACAGAATGGAGATCAGAACGCCCATCAGCAGCCCGTTTGAGATGAATGGCTGAATCAGTACAGGAAATTCCGCGAACACGGCAGACGGTGTATTCATCAGACTGATGCCGATCAGGACGGGTGCGGCTAAACGGAAGATGGTGTCTGAGTTGAACACTTTTCCGCTTAAGCTGTTGAAAGCAGTCCCGAACAGCTGCAGATACGCGACAAACAGCACGGCGTTCCCGACTGTTACCGGCATGCCCGCGAGCCATGAGCCCAAGTGCGGGACCAGGCCAATTACAGTTAATAGCGCTCCCCCAATGAAGAAGGGTGTTCTCATCAATACGCGCGTACTCTGCAGGAACCCGATCGATGAGGTGAATGGTGTATAAGGTACAAGACCAAAACCGCTTCCAATCACGGTGAAGACCGAGGTGATAAAAATCGACCCGCGGTACTCGCGTTTCCCGGATTCCTTTTTAAACAGGCGGTCCCCGGAACTGATCGAAGCGACTGTGTTGCTCAGGTTCATCAGACACGCAAAGAAGGCTACTGCCACAATTCCGATTTCCAGGTTAGGCTGTCCCAGCGGAAAGAGTGTAAAGCTCACACCTCCGGATGCCGTTCCCTGTACTGCTTCGCCGGGAAACAGGAGATCATAGCCAATCCAGCCTGCCAGCAATCCTATTAAAATAGAAAAATTACTGATGAGGGCGTTCCCTTTTAATTTTAATAAACTCACAAAAATGACGAGGGCGAAGGAATAAAGCGTAATCGGCACATCAATGGTGCCCTGCTCGCCGACCTTCATCATGCCTTTAAAAAAGATGAAAATCAGCTGGAAGGTTAATAGAAACAAATAAACGGACATCACCATCGGACTGAAGATTGACTTCAGCAGTGAAATGCCGTTGAATGCTGCGAGAATCAGCGTGACACCCGAAGCGAGCATCACCCCTGTCGCAATTCCGCCTCCGATTTCTGTAAAACTCATGCCAAGGGAAGATGCGGATAGGCCAAGGTTCAGGATGACACCCCACAGCAAGCCGGAATGGCCTTCCATGAGAGGATAGCGATGCCCTTTCCAGCCTTGAAAAATGGTCGCCAGCCCCGTAAAAATAAGCGAGGCTCTCAGCATCATCGCAATTGTTTCACCCGGAAGACCGAAGACGGTTCCTACTGAAATCGGGACCATCACGGTATTTGCAAAAATGAAAAATAGCCATTGAACAGAAGAAAATATCGTCACGGTACCAAACCGTTTATCCAAGTTGCCAACACTTCTTTCTATTATTTCGTTTCTCTAAAAATAAACTAGCTATTATTATAGTATAAATTCCTATAAATTTCTTTGAGTTTGTCTTGAGAAAAAGTGGAAATTGGGAGAAAGCGGCAGCGAATAGGAAAAGCCCGCAAATCCATTGCGGGCTTTCTTTCCGGACTTACCCATTTAAAAACAAGGTAGCCGTTACATATTTCTTGGTCAGCGACTTGTAGTAGGCCGATAATACGGTGAGGGAGGCCGTTACAAGAATATTCGAGACGATGTCTTTCTGCTGCTCCGTAAAATCCTGAAAGCTCTCCAATGTCTGCAAAGCTTCCTGCTTGATACATCTCTCAATGCCATCATGCATGTTTTCGCCTAATATATTATGATGATGGGCTTGTTCAAAAATAGCCGCGTAAGCAGAATAAAATGGGATCGGCTCAATCAAATCGTCTGACCGGTCATCGAGATCATTAAAAAGGAGAGCCAGAATCTTTCGGATAGAATCGAAATCGAGCGTCGCTTTCAGATCCTCCACGATAAAAAGCATGGCAGCCTGGTCGACTGAATATTTTTTGCCGAGCTGCGGACTGCCAATCAGGTTCTTCACATCCCGCTTCACCCAATTCTGCACCGCCGTAGAAGATAAATGGGTAAATTCAATCTGGTTTCCCAGTGCGACAATTTCATTGATGGAAAAACCGATGTTCTGCAAGTCTGCCCGCAGCAATTTTTCAAATATCGCCGGCATTTTCGTATCGAGAAAAGCTTCCGTTGAAACTCCTCTTTTTTCATGAGCGGCTGCCCATGCCTGCTGAAGGATTTGTTTGGGCGAAAGCTCCCCTTCTCCCTTCAGCGACAGCAGGAAATCAGCCATGCTTTTCCTTGATAGCTGGAATAATTCCAAGGTAATCAGCCCCTGCGTTCTCTATTCAATGCTTTCATCCTAATCGTTTCCATGGTGACAGTCAATGTCTATTTCCGTTTCGCCCTGGTTATGGCTTGCCATTTTCATAGAAAAATTATATTATATAGTCAGATGAAAAGTTCATATGAACTCAAAATAGATAAAAAAGGGTGAGGAAATGGGTAAACGTATTTTTTACTTTTTATTGACGAACGTGCTTGTTCTTTTGACAATCAGCATAATTTTCTCGCTGATTGGCGGAGGTAATTACATTAATGCCCAGGGCGGCATTGATTTCGGGGCATTGCTGGTATTCAGTGCGGTCATTGGCTTCTCCGGCTCCTTCATTTCTTTGTGGATGTCCCGCTGGATGGCTAAGAAAATGATGAATGTCCAGGTGCTGGATCCGAACGGTGCCCTTTCAGGAGCTGAACGGGACATCGTGGAGAAAGTTCACCGCCTTTCAAGAGCGGCAGGCTTAACACATATGCCGGAAGTCGGAATTTATCACTCTCCTGAAGTGAACGCTTTTGCGACAGGTCCTTCGAAAAAACGCTCGCTTGTGGCAGTTTCAACTGGATTGCTGCAGGAAATGGACGACGATGCCATTGAAGGGGTCATCGCCCATGAGGTGGCACATATTGCGAACGGAGACATGGTCACCATGACCCTTCTTCAGGGGGTTGTCAACACATTCGTTGTCTTCCTTGCTCGAATCGCAGCCTGGGTGGCATCCCGTTTTGTCAGAGAAGAAATGGCGCCAATTGTGCATTTCATCGCAGTAATCGTGTTCCAGATCGCCTTTTCTATCCTTGGAAGTCTTGTCGTCTTCGCCTACTCCCGCCACCGTGAGTTCCATGCGGATCGGGGCGGTGCTGACCTGGCCGGCAAAGACAAAATGACACATGCCCTGCAGAAGCTGAAAGCCTACTCCAGCCGCATCAAGGGTGAAGAGCAGACGGCGATTTCCACTTTGAAAATTAATAACAGAAGCAAAGCTTCCTTGTTTTCGACCCATCCTGATTTGGATGAGCGAATTAGACGATTGAGTGCGAAGTAATTAAAAAGCGCCTTAAACAGATTTTCCATAGCGCAAAAAAACAAAGCTATCCTATTGCGGGATAGCTTTTCCTTATTTTTGTGAATGTTTTCCTCAAACTGGAGGGCTGTATCCCGCTGAGTCTTTTCCTCATTTAGGTCTCCAACTCTCTAAAAGTTGTTTGCCCCCCCAATAAAAGGGTAACTCCCTAATATATAGCAGAAAAAGCATCGGAGTAAGGCTGTGACGGTTTGTACCGATGCTGGCACGCTGTATGATTACTCACTTTGAGGAGGACAAGAACATGAACGGTTTCCAGCGTATTGCACTTGTACTAACGATTATAGGAGCCATTAATTGGGGATTAATTGGATTTTTCCAATTTGATTTAGTTGCCAGCTTATTCGGAGGACAGGATGCAGTGTTATCAAGAATAGTCTATGGATTAGTGGGAATCGCCGGTTTGATCAATCTCGGTCTCCTCTTTAAACCAAATCGTGAATATGAAACAGAACCAGAATCAAGGCCTGTGCGATAAAATCAAAATCCTCCAGCCTTTAGGCAAGGGGGATTTTTCAATCAAACGTTTGATTGAAACGATAGACCAAAAAACGCTCGTTTTCATCACCCATAAGTACCACCTCTTTGATCAGCTCAAATGGGGTGCTGTTTTCCAGATAAAATAGATAATCTTCTGAAGGGTAGTAAAGAATAATATCCATTTCACGCGGGTTCTCTTCTGCTGAGCGGAGAATGTTGTTGACAACTTTCATAAAGATCTGCACCGAAAATGGATTGAAAAAGTAAAAATGAGTGTCCTGCGGAGTGATTTCATACTTCTGAGCCAGGATGCAATGAAAGCTGATTCCTGCTTTTTCCCCTTTGTAAGTCCGGAGATTTTTCATTGCCTCACGGTAAAAGTCTTCACTCATTTCCACACCTGCAGCGGAAGCCCGAAAGGTATGGTATATGTAAAACGGAAGCCGGCCCTTGCCGCAGCCGAAGTCCACGAGACGGTCACTGCTTTTCAGCGTGTATTCACTGAACAGTTTTTCCAGCCCCTCATAAGGTGTAGGTTCATAGCGGTGATAGTGTAAGGAATGATGGAACCCTTTTTGGTCGCCGTGTGTATGGATATTCAGCCGTTCATCAAAATCTTTCATAGCGGGCTCCTTTTAAAAAATGCCTGCTGCCATCCAATGAGGACAGCAACAGGCAGTTAGATATGTACTATTTTTTAGGTTCAATCACTAAGTATTCCCGTAAGGTCTGCTGTAAAGTTCCCTTTGTTTCCGCCTGCTTTTGGAATGAAACTCCAGCATGAATCATTTTGCGGACAAGCTCTGCCCGCAGACCGGTAATGACGGCATCACAGCCCATCATTCGTATTCCGCTCAAAATCTTTTTGAAGTGGACAATGACATCAACTTCCATGTCGGCAATTCCGGAAAGGTCCATGATTAAGGTTTGGATTTTAATGGATGAGATATCCATGAGAACTTTTTCTTCAATCGTCTGAATCCGGTATGAATCAATCATGCCAATCAGCGGCAGTACAGCGACAGATGTGCTGACCGGAATAATCGGCACGGACAAATGCTCCACCAGTTTGCGCTGCGATTTAAGCATTTCATCTTTATAATCAGAGTAGCTGATAAAGAAGTTATTTAAAAATTGGTCCACATGATCATTGACTTCTTTTTCCATAACATAGAAATCTTCAGCCACTTTGTCCTGCCCTTTAATCCTGTCATACTGGAACAGGAAGTGCCACAAAGTCCGGCGGATCGCCTGCACCCATTCCAGTTTAAAAGAGAGCGTCAGGGAATGCTCAGCCCAGGCCACGCCTTCCTGCCTGGCAAAAGCAATCAGCTCATCTTCTCTATTTTCAGCAACATATAAAGCCAATCTTTCGGCATTTTTTAAGAGATCAATATTCCCTCTTTGCAGAATTTCATTGATCTTAGAGGCTACATTCACAGCCTCTGACAATAATTTGTGCTGAAAGTTTTCACGATTCGCAACAATAAATCCTGCAATATCGCTTGTTTCTTTGTAGGTTGCTTCCATTTTAAACATACGCCCCCTTGTCTTATATATTATACAATTCGTTTAAATCGAATAAAATCCTTCTATTGAATTTGATAGTGAAGATCACATTATTATTTATGGCAGAGTCCTAAATGTTAATACCCTTTTTATTTTACCCATAAACCATAAATTTAAATTTTTCATAAAAAAGTAAAAAAGCGCCGGATAGGCGCTTCTTTAAATAACTCCTAATGTGCTCAAGAACACAACCAAAATCGTAACAGGAACAACTACTTTCATCAGGATGCTCCACGCGGTGTACATGGCTGGCGAAATGTCGCTGCCAAGCAGAAACTCTTCTTTGACAAGCCCTTTGTCCATTCTAAAAGAAATAAACAAGGCAATCAGCAGGCAGCCCAGCGGAAGCAGGATGTTGCTGACCAGGTAGTCGGTTGAATCAAAAATATTTTTCCCGAAAATCGTGAAGTCTCCAAGCAGGCTGAATGAAAGCGCAGCAGGGATACCGGCGGCAAACATGACTATGCCGGAGATCCAGGAGATTTTTTTCCGTGAATGCTTTCCGTTCTCGATGAAGGCGGAGACGATGATTTCCAGCATGCTGAACGATGATGTCAGCGTTGCAAATAAGAAAAGCAGCAGGAAGATCGCCAGGAACACTTCTCCTAATGGGATCTGTGAAAAGACAGCAGGCAGGACCATGAACAGCAGACCCGGGCCTTCCGCCGGTTCAAATCCGAATGCAAAGACAACCGGGAAAATCGCCAATCCAGCCAGGACCGAGATGATGATGTTCATAATGACAACAGATCCAGCTGATGATGGAATGCTGACTTTCTTATCCAGGTATGAGCTATACGTGACCATACAAGAAAAGCCGACTGCTAATGCAAAGAATGATTGTCCCAATGCATAGAGTGCCGATTCGCCTGTGATTTTACTGAAGTCCGGGTTCAGGAAGAACTTGACCCCTTCCATTGCTCCATCCAGCGTCAAAGCGCGTATGACAAGCACGATAAAAAAGATGAATAATAGCGGCATCATGTATTTACTTGCAGCTTCAATCCCGTTTTGAATTCCGAATGTAATGACGACAATATTAATAAGAAGAAACACAGCCAGCCCCATTAGTGTCCAGCTTGGCGTCGAAGTGATCATGCCAAATAGTTCCGGATAGGCTGCACCCGGCTTGATGATTTGGCCGCCGATCGACAGAACTGTGTAAATCAGTACCCAGCCCCCAACAACTGAGTAAAAGCTCAGCAGCAGGAAGCAGCCGATCACCCCAAGCTTCCCGGTAATCGTCCACTTGCTGTTTGGCGCCAGTTTATAATAGGCAGACACCGCTTCCTTCTGTGCGCCCCGCCCGATAATAAATTCTGAAATGAGCATCGGCAGCCCCACCAGAATTGTAAATGCGATAAACATCAGCAAAAAGGCGCCCCCGCCGCTTGTACCGGCTACATATGGGAACTTCCAGATGGCCCCCAGGCCAATCGCCGCACCGGCCGAGGACATGATAAAGCCGAATTTAGATGACCATTGCTCTCGATTTGTACTCATAGTTTCCCCCCTGTTTAGTTTCTATTTATATAGGTGGTTCGGACTCTGACTGCGGTTTTTTCGTTGGTCGTGTCTGAACTTGGACCAGGTTCTGACTCTGACCGCGGTTTTCTCGCTGGTTGTGTCCGAAGTTAAACCAAGTTCTGACTCTACCAACGGTTTTTTCGCTGGCTGTGTCTGAAGTTGTACCAGGTTCTGACTCTATCAACCGTTTTTTCGCTGGTTGTGTACGAAGTTACCCGTGAGATTACAGCTCTGTACGGATATCCCAAAGTTCAGGGAAGAAGCGCTGGTCCAGGACTTTTTTCAGATAGCCGACACCGGATGAACCGCCTGTGCCCATTTTGAAGCCGATGATTCGTTCGACCGTTTTCATATGGCGGAAGCGCCACTGCTGGAGCCAGTCTTCGATATCCACAAGTTTTTCCGCAAGCTCGTATAACTCCCAGTACTTTTCAGGATTTTTATACACAGTCATCCAGGCGTCGCGGACAGAATCATTTTCTTTGTAGGTTCTGGTTACATCTCTGTTCAGAATGTCTTCATCAATTGGCAATCCGGCTTTATGAAGCGCGCGGATCGCTACATCGTAGAGGCCCGGTCTTTCAAATGCTTCTGTTAATCTCGCATGCAGCTCGGGATCTTTTTGATAGATTTTCAAGACATGCTCGGTTTTGTAGCCTAACGCAAATTCTACCATACGATACTGGTAGGATTGAAAGCCAGATGCCTGGCCAAGGGAATCGCGGAACTCCATATATTCGGACGGCGTCATGGTAGACAGTACATCCCATGCCTGAATAATCTGCGACTGCGTCTTTGAAACGCGCGACAATCTTTTCTGTGCTGTGGATAAATCATTGTTTTCAATTGAATGGATGGCTGCGCCCATTTCGTGAAGAATCAGCTTCATCCACAGCTCGCTCACCTGGTGGATGACGATGAACAGCATCTCATCATGATGGCCCGAAAGCCTGTTTTGCGCGGATAGAATTTTATCAAGCTGAAGGTATTCACCGTATGTCATGTTATTGGTAAAGTCTGTATGGATGCTCTTTTCAGAGGTTGTTGCGTTTACGTCCTGATGTTTTTCGTTGATCATGTTGGTTCCTCCTTGAAATTAGTTATTTGATTAGCCAGTTCCGGGACAAATTGATACCTGTTATGCTGTCGGCTAAATCGGGCGAATAACCGCCCGCACCGGGCTGCCGTCTCCGTCTTTGATCGGGAGCGGCAAGGCAATTAGTTCATAATTTCCTTCTTCTACCTCATCCAGCATGATGTTTTCCAGTATATGAATGCCATTCCGATATAAGGCATGATGCGTTTCCATCTCTTTGCTGTCGAGCTGATCGACAGATGGCACATCCACTCCGAGCAGGCGCACCCCTTTGCTGCCAAGGTGGTCTGCCAAATCCTCCGTCAATTCAGGAATCCGATTCGGAAACACTTCCGAATCATTCGGAACCGAGGTCCTAAGCAGCACACGTTCTGCGCCTTCGAGATCAAACTTTTTCAGAACCTCCGAGTCCACCTTTTCATACCCAGATACATCGATCACCCTCGCTGGTCCGACATACAGCTCAATGTCCAGATCCAGGATTTTTTCGCCTTCATCATTAAAATGGAACGGCGCATCGACATGGGTGCCCGTATGCAGGCTGGTCGTAATCCGGCCGATATTGACAGAGCCAGTTTGTTCTTTTGTAAAAGCTGTTTCATAGCTGAAAGGGGTATCACCCGGCCAATGGGCAATGCCGTTTGTGAGCGGCTGAGATATATCGATCCACCCTTTTTTCGTCATGCTACAACTCCCCGCTTATTTTCGAATTGCTTATATTTTTCCTCTTCCATGATGCCTTTTAGAATTTGCACGGTTTTCCACACATCTTCAAACGTGTTGTATAGCGCAACCGGCGCCAGTCGGATTCCATTCGGCGCCCGGAAATCCGGGATGACTCCCTCTGCCTTCAGCGCCTTGCAGATCCTTGCTGCTTCCGGGTGCTCCAGATAAATATGGCCGCCCCGCTTCTTTTCATCAAGCGGATTGCGCAGGACAAGGCCATGTCCTTCAAGCTCTTGCTGAATCAGTTCGATCATATAGCCTGTCAGCTGAAGAGATTTTTCACGGATTCGTTCCATGCCTACTTCATTAAACATGCTTAGTGAGCCAATAATCGGCGCCATGCTGAAAATATTCGGCGTACCGATCTGGTAGGCGCCTGCATCCTCAGCCGCAGTCAGCACATGTTCCATATCAAACTGCTTATCCTTGCGGGAGCTGAACCAGCCTGCCAGTCCCGGAACCTGTCCAAAGTGGCGCTTGTTCACAAACAGCCCGCCAGTTGAACCAGGACCGCCATTCAGATGCTTATAGTTGCACCAGAACGCGAAATCGACATCCCAATCACTCAGGGAATGGGGGACAGATCCAACCGAGTGGCATAGATCAAAGCCAATTTCAATCCCGCGCTTATGAGCCTCAGCAGTCAAATACTCCATATCCAGCACCTGGCCACTTCGATATAAAACACCCGGCAGGACAATCAGCGCGATTTCATCCGTCATGGCCGCGACAATGTCTTCTTCTCTCAATGTATGTCCATCCGCACTTTTCACCCGGACAAGATGCTCATCAGGATCATAGCCCTTCAGCTTCACCTGGCTTTGCAGCGCATAAATATCACTTGGAAAATTAAGCTCGTCTGCCAGTATCTTTGTTCTTTTTCCTTCCGGCTTGTAAAAAGTGGAGACTAGCTGGTGAAGGTTAACGGTTGTGGAACCGCTTACAACTACTTCCTCCGGATTTGCCCCTACGATTGGCGCAAGCTCTTTACCCAGTTTTTCAGATAGATAAAACCAGGGATTATCCCCTTCTGTCCACCCGTCAATGGCATGGTTCTTCCAGGAATCCAGCAGGTCAAGGAGTGATTTCTCCGCACGTTTTGAAAGCAGGCCAAGTGAATTGCCATCCAGATAAATTCCATCTTCTTTTATATAAAACTCTTCCCGGCAGGACAGGTCATTTTGTTCATCAAGTCTGACTGCATACTCTTTTGTTATATCCATAGATTTCCAACCTTTCAGAATATTTATTATTTACGAAAATTATATTGTTTGATTGACACTATGTCAATGATATAATGTCAGTAATATTAGAAAATAAACAAGGGAATGAAATAGATGAATAATTCCATAGATCAATTGCCGGCGAGGCAGCAGCAGGCCCTGAAAACACGCCAAAAGCTTCTCCAGGCCGGTAAAGAAGTTTTTCTCGAAAACGGATTTCAAAAAGCGACCATCTCCCAAGTGATCAAAAAAGCAAAAACAGGCTATGGTACGGCATACGTCTATTTTAAAAATAAAGACGAGCTTTTCATTACATTAATGGAAGATCTTATGAACCAGTTTTACGAAGTGGCAGAGATGCCCTTTAAGCCGCAGGCCAAAGAAGAGGCCTATGAAAATATTAAAAAGCAGGTGAGGCTGTTCCTGCAGTTGGCTTTGGATGAGCGGGACATGATGAAGGTCGTAAAAGAGGCAATCGGCGTCTCACCTGAGATAGAGGAAAAATGGTACGGAATCCGTGAACGCTTCATCGAACGGATTTCAGTCGACATCCGCTACGCTCAGTCACAAAAGCTTGCCAAAGAGAACCTTAACCCGGCCCTCACCGCGAGAGGCTGGTTCTATTCGAATGAAATGTTCATGTGGGAGCTGGTGATGAACAAGGAGAAGTATCAGATGGATGATGTGATTGTGAACTTGACGAGGATGTATACAGGCGGATTGTACGAATAAAGCGAGGATTAATGACAACGCAAAAAAGGTGCCTCTCCCTTAGGAAAGACACCTTTTTTCAATTTCAAAACTACTTCCGAACGTTTCGGAAGGGACAGGCTTCGTGTCCCGCTTCTTAGATCCACTCTTTCCCGTGCTGACGAATGAATTCAATATCTTTTTGATAGTGTTCATAATGGCCTTCATCCAGCATTTTTTGAAAGGCAGCGTCACCCTCACCGGCTTTTCTTTTCATGTACTGACATAATCCTTCTAACCGGAGCAATACCATCTCCACATAGTCTTCTTCCATTTCCGCCATACCGTAGGATTCAAAAAACAACTTAACTCTTTGTCTTATGCGGCTGGCATCAAGAGGTGGATTATAATGAACGGCTTCGCCTGTTTCGGTATGATAATGCCTGCTTAATGGAACGCAGGTATAAAGAGCATACGCTATGTCCCATAGTCTTGGTCCGGGAGCCGCAAGGTCAAAATCGATAATGCCTGCCGGCTTTTCGTGATTAAAAATAATGTTGTAAATGGCAAAATCATTGTGACAGACAACCTCCTGGTTATCTGGAGTATTGTCTAATGGCTTCCATTCACTCGGTATAGGAAAATCACTCACCGCATCATGATAGTGCCGGAGCATCTTCGCTATTTGTTTTAAAACATCATTGGACCACATGTATTCTTTTAAAGGGTAATTGCCCGCTTCCCCTTCAATATAGGATAAAATTTCTCTGCCTTTGTCATCCATTCCTAGAAACTTTGGCGCAAAGTTGAAACCTTTGCTTTCCAAATGCTTTAATAAACGGTGAATTCTGGGACTGTCCGGCTTCAGTTCACGCCGGACAGTATCTCCGGAACGATAGACACGAGAGACATTCCCTCCTGTCAGCAGCTCTTCGTTTTGATTCTTCATTAAAATTCCCCCAATAATATAGGGACCCAGCAGCTGTGTCAATAGAGATGTATTTTTACCCAAAAATAAAAGCAGAGCTGCGAAAGGCATCTGCTTGGCAATGGGAATTTAATTGTCCACACCATGTATCCCTTGAATGATTTCAGATAGACAAATAAACGCACCCTTACAAATCAAGGACCGCCGCCTGTCTCTATCCAATTAATGAATCATTTCAAGTTATTCCACATGTGTAAAATAGATTCCCCTTTCTTTACATCTCTTGAATAGACTTTACCATAGAATGGAATCTAATGGTATCTGCTTTTATGATTATTCAATTATTTCAGGTCGATTCTGATATCCTTTTCTCATAATCAATATATTCCTCAATAAAACCCCTGTATTCACCTGTTAATCCATCCGGCAAGTTACACAGCCCAAAATACTGCAATTCTAACGACTCGTTATAATCTGCCTTCAGCTCTCCACTTACTTTTTTCGTAAAATATAGGGCTGTTGCAGAATAAAGTTCGTCACCATTTTGAACTTTCAAGTAGTACTCGGAACCGGAAAATACATTCAGCAGCTTCAGGTTTTCCACTGCCAATCCTGTCTCTTCAAAGACTTCTCTTTTTGCTGTTTCTTCAAAGCTTTCCCCCAAATCCATCAGCCCGCCTGGCAGCCCCCAGCAGCCATCATGCCTTTTTTGCAATAACACTTCATTTCGCTCATTTAAAATAATGACCACTGAACCCGGCAGAATAATGGGTCTATGCCCTACATACTGTCTGAGATATTTATAGTATTCCACTTTCCTTAGCCCCCTCTGTTCCAATGACAGGCCAATAAACCTGTCGCCTTCTCCCACCTTACATATTCTTGAAATTTGTGCTGGATACCTTTTTTCATCTGCAAAATCCCTGCGGTCCGCAGCATTATCACAAAAAGGACTGCCATATGCAAATGGCAGTCCCTCTTTTGTTTCTCTCGCGAAATGCGAATTACTTAATCCACAACCGGAAACCACCCCGGAGTGTTCACAATTGCCTGCCAGAGCGGATCCGGGATAACCAGTTTTTCCTGGTCCTTTTTAGATAATGTGACGGCAATTTCAGATTCTTTTCCTTCCTGTACCTTCAGCACCCAATCCGGCTCCATAATCAGCTCGCGGCCAAGGGCGACCATGGCCACTCCTGTTTCCAGTGCTTTCACAGCTTCATCAGGAGTATGGATCGCCCCTACTCCGATAAGCGGAAGGCGATTATTGATTTTTTCTAATAGATGCTGTATTCTCGGCTTAGCTTCATCAGCCCCGCGTCTCGGTTTGGACCAGAAGTCCATCAGGGAGACATGAAGGTAGTCCAGCCCTTTATCTGACAGGACATCCACCAGTTGAAGAGTATCGTCCATGGTGATTCCTGGATCGGTCGGTTCTTCCGGAGAAAAACGGTATCCTACAATGAATGGCTCCTTTGCATGCTCTTTTACCGCTTTTTGGACTGCATCTACCACAGCAAGAGGAAACGTCATGCGTTTCTCAAGGCTGCCTCCGAATCGGTCCTCACGGCGATTTGAATGCGGAGAAAAGAACTGCTGAATTAAGTAGCCATTGGCGCCATGGATTTCAACGCCATCATAGCCTGCCTCGATGGCCCGGCGGGTAGTCTCGCCGAAAGCGGCAATGATTTCCTCCACTTCTTTTTCCGTCAGTGCTCTTGGCGTATTGCTGCTTCCTTCAGATGCAACCGTACTGGCACTGACTGTTTCGCCATTTGGAACGAGCTCTGGCGGACATTCTCTCCCGCCATGGAAAATCTGCAAAATGGCTTTGGCACCCTGCTCTTTAATGCTTGATGCCAGCCTTGAAAGACTTGGAATCATCCCGTCATGATCGCCGCCGAATTCACCATGGAATCCTTTTCCGTTGGCTGTCACATTTGTACAGGCCGTAATCACCATTCCGGCCCCTTTGGAGCGGCGTACATAATAATCGATCTCGGCATCTGACACGGTTCCATCCGGATGGGAAGCGAAATTCGTCATCGGCGCCAGGACCACCCTGTTTTTTATTTCGACCTTATTTTTTAACTCCAATGATTCTACTAGTGGTTTATAGCTTGGATTCATATAAGTCACTCCTTTTTTTCGTTCACACCTAGTTTGTTTAATGTTTACACAAAATAAACTGGCATCAAACTTACTGTAATACTATAAGTTACAGTTAAGGCAGTCAATTATTTGAATCGCAGCGTTCCCAAAGGAACAGAGGGACAGGTCCCTTGTCCCTCTGCTAAAGACTTATTCCTGGTCCCAGGATATATTCTCGATGATCACATCCAGTTGGCCGCTTGGGATCATGAGTGACGTTTTCTCTCCCAAATTTTTCAACAGAAGCTGTCTGCCAACCGGAGACAGGAACGAAATACAGCCATTATCAGGGTCTGACTCTTCCGGGAGGCAAATATGATAAACTTCCCGATCATCCTCCCCGTCAAACAATACGGTTACCTTTGTACCAATCAATACTTTCCGCAAAGGCTGTTCCGCCGGCGCCTGATTACAAAGAGCAAGGTATTGCTCTACTTCCCTTACATAAATACTGAGAAAATCCCTTCTTCTCTCCTTCAGCGGAGTGGAAGAAAGGTAAAGGCCATTCAAGTCCTGATGATTTTCATCAATATACGTCAGCTGTTTAATAAAGAATTCTTTTTCAGTGAGAGCTTCAAGACTATGGTTCATAATAGATAACCCCCCTGCTCGGATCAAACACCCTGCAAAACATCAATTTTTCTGTCATTTTCCATGCACCATCCTTTTTGAATATATAAAAAGCAGACCTTTCCCATTTGAAAAAGAAAGGTCTACTATATATTTACAACATAGCATATAGATACCTGAAAAGCCAGCTAACTTATGCGATCATTGGCAAACCCCGAGCGGATTCCCATCAGGATCAAAGAATGTAAAAAATTTCGTAGTCCCTTCTCCGCCAATTGGATTCACGTTTACACCTTTCTCAAGTAAAAGCTTATGAGTTTCTTCAATATCTTCCGGAATGAAGTTATAATATTTCCCCACGCCAAACTGATTTTCCGGAAACTTCATCGGCTGATGAGGACTGGTTCTGACAAGGCAGACGACAGTTTGCGCCTGTTCCCCAATCCGCATGACAGCTGCCTCTTTTTCCATGTAAATCAGCTGAAATCCCAGTATTTCTTCATACCAGCCTGCTGAATGCTCAGGGTTTTTTACCGGTATAAAAATTCCTTCCACGCCTTTTAGCAGCGGTTTGCTCATTAGAATCTCTCCTTTTAAATTTGAATGATATTTACCATCAATACTCATGCTTATTATTAGTGCTGCATTAATTCCTTCAGCCGCTTCATGGCCGAGTGAACCGTCAACCGATGGAAGGAGACGAGTTTCCCCTTAAAGACAACTGAATAGACACCATAAGGAGTCGGTGATAAGTCCATTAATTCTTTTCTGTTTTTAAAATTAATGATACTAACAGGGATGCCTAATTTATCGGCTGCTTCAATGATATTTTCTGCTGCAATGTCAACGTAAGGGCACTGAAAAGAACGCAGGATGGTCAGGCCGTGGAATTTATTTATTCTTTCATCCCAGTTGTCAGGAAAGAGCGGCAGCAGTCTGCCGGGATCAAATTGATAAACAAGCAGCTCAAACTGATAAGGTGCTGTATCCGCCAATCGAAACCCATTCTTGAGAAAAATCTCTTTGCCGGGTGTCCACGAGGTATCTGGATTTGTCACCACCAGCACACCCTGCTTCGCATTAATTTGCGCATCTTCTAGACATTTGCGGATCAGTCTGGAGCCGTACCCTTTTCCTGTCTCACTTACCCACAGGCAATGAATGACCAGATAGTTATCCGCATGAACAACTCTTGAAGAAAACGCAGCGTCCGTGTATTCAATAAAGCCTGCCTGTTTATCCCCTTCGAAAAGCTGTACATACTTTAGTCCTTCCTCGAACCGGTCGTTCAGCCATTTATTTTTATTTATGTACCCCAGCGAATTCTTTTTGCTTCTAAGACAAAAGCTCCCCGCCCCTTCCAAGATTTCGGCATCGCACTCAGCCATTCGTACATCTGCCAATACAACCACTCCCTTTTCTATCCTATTACTTCTCCCTTTTGTATTATTTTTCCTTTTCAAATTCAGACTATCTGCTCTTTCTGCAAGAAAAAACGCTCCTGTTTTTGCAGGAACGTTAGATTTAGACTGGTTGTTCTCTTGTATTCGCGCTTCTTGTGTCCGAAGTTGATCCATGTTCAGACTCTTCCCACTGCTTTCCCTCTTTTAGTTTGGCTTCGGACACACACCGATTTCCCTTTGTACTGTCCGAACAGGGAGAGCGGGCCCGCTATGAATACTTTTCCAAATTTTAAGCACTCTAATTGTGTATGGGAGGTGAAGGATTTGACGCGTCAGAACAATAAATCAGAGAAACAGAAAACAAATTCCGCAGCAGTCAACCGGCAGGGTTCAGGATCAGAATATGAAAAAGAACGTGCCGGGCATGTGGAAGGGTACGGTCAGCCCTACCCGGAAAATGAAGCTAAACAATAATGACGGGCAAGAGTGAATTAGACGTTAATTCACTCTTTTTAGATTGCCTTCACCACTTTGGATGCCTTTTCTGCAGGCTTTTTCCACATCAGGGTTAGACCGATCCCCAATGCGGTGACGATAGCTGCGAAATAGTAAGGGTAGTTAATATCGATATCAAACAGCATCCCTCCTATAATAGGTCCGCTGATATTCGCGAGGCTTGTAAACATCGAATTCATTCCGCCCACAAAGCCCTGTTCATTGCCGGCGATATTGGAAAGATAGGAAGTGATAGCCGGACGGAATAAATCAAATCCCACAAAAACAATGAAGGTTACAAGCAGGATCGCAAAATAGGAATGAACAACGGTCATTAAAAACACAAGCAGGCCGGATAATAGTAAGCTGTAGCGGATCAGTTTGATTTCGCCCCAGATGCGGGTAAGGCGGTCAAATAGCAGGATTTGCGATACTGCGCCAAAAATGGCTCCGCCCGTTATAACAATAGCAATATCCGATGGTTTGAACGCAAACTTGTGATCCACAAATAAACTAAAGAAGGATTCAAAAGCGGCAAGCCCGAATGAGGCAATAAAAATCAGAATAAAGGCAAGGAGATACTTTGGCTCCATTACACGCCTGAAGCCGCTCTTTCCTGCTTCGGCTCCTTCATTATATTCCTCATTGCGCTCAGGCTCTGTTAATAAAATTAGGGAAAGCACCGCTGCAAGTGCACCAAGTCCCCCTGCAAAGAAAAATGGCATCCGCGTTCCGAACTCTGCTAAAAATCCACCGATGCCTGGGCCGATGATAAATCCGGTGCTGATGGCCGCTGACATATACCCGAGTGCCTTCGGGCGGGTTTCAGTCGTGGTAATATCCGCAATAAACGCTGTAACGGCCGGCATAATAAAGGCCGCACTAATTCCGCCTAAGATGCGAGAAAAGAACAGAACCTCGATTTCTTTGCCGATCCCGAATAAGAATTCTGATAGGCCGAAAATAAACAGGCCGGTGACAATCATGATTTTCCTGCCCCATTTATCGGCTGCCCTCCCTGCAAACGGGGAAACAATCAGCTGGGCCAATGCAAATGCGGCTGTCAAATAGCCGATCGTTGTGCCCGTTATGCCCAAATCATTCATCAGCGTTGGCAGGACAGGAATGACCAGGCCGATTCCCAGAAAGGCAATGAATAAATTCGTCAATAATAATCCTAATGTGATTTTTTGTGTTTTCATCTATATCAGGCTCCTTACAAAACAGTCAAACTTGATTTATATATACGATCTATCCTAGTGTATATAGTAACTATATAGTCAAGGGCAGTGATGTAAAAAATGAGTAAAAAAGACGGCAAATATCTAACGACAGGTGAATTCGCAAAGCTTTGCAAAGTTAACAAGCAGACCATTTTTTATTACGATCAGATTGGGATTTTGTCCCCGGTTATGAAAAATGAAAAAGGATACCGCTATTATTCCATTCATCAATTAGAGTTGTTTTTTGTGATTGATTTATTGAAGGATCTTGGCATGTCGCTAAACGATATACAGCAGTACATGCAAAATAAATCGCCCGAAAGCTTTTTATCCATCATGTACAGGAAAAAAGAAGAGATTGTAAAGAAGCGTCAGGAAATCGAAATGAAGGAGAAAATGATTGAAGCCAAAATAGCCATAATGGAAGAAGCCTCCCACCTTAATTTTAACCGGATTACACTTCAGCGTTTGCCGGAAGCAATCCTTTATTTAAGCAGAAACATTCAAAATATATCGGACGAAGGATTTTTAGAGGTCATCTCGGATTTTATTAATGAATTGCAGATCTCGCAGATTGATTCAGGCTATCCGATCGGGTCCATAACGAAGCGTGAGCAGGTGCTGAAGGGGGAATACGCCAATTACAGCTATTTGTATATCGAGCAGCCCAATCCAAAGGAAGGCCATCCCTATTTCCGGGCCGTTAAAGGGGATTTCCTCATCGGCTATCATGTTGGGAGCGAAAAAACGATCGGCGATACGTATAAGCTGATGTTTTCAGAGATGGACCGGCTTGGTTTAACCTTGGGAGAGCATGTATTTGAAGAGTACATTTATGATACTGTTGTCCGGAATGATAAGGAGCATTATGTTACGAAAATTATGATGGAGGTGGACCGGGTGTAGGATACTAAACATTTGCCCTGCTCATCAGTGAGCGGGGTCTCATAAGTTCACAAAAAAACAGGCCCATAAAGGGCCTGCTCTGAGTTGGTTTAAAATTAAGCTTTGCGAACGTTAGCTGCTTGAGCTCCACGCTGGCCTTGCTCAACGTCGAAAGTCACTTCTTGACCTTCTTCTAGAGATTTGTAGCCTTCGCCTTGGATAGCTGAGAAATGAACGAATACGTCTTCTCCACCTTCACGCTCGATGAATCCGAATCCTTTTTCACTGTTAAACCATTTTACTTTACCGTTTTCCATTTTTGTTGCCTCCTTGTGTGTAAACCACACATTGTGTTACTATCCTTGCTCTCAGTGATCATCAAGACGTAAAGTTATTACTCAAACTATCCTTTACACCGAACAAAAATAATTCTTAATAAGCATACCACTTTTCAGAATTATATGCAAGGAACACAATAATTTATTTAATTTAGAACACTCGAATCCGGCATTCACCCCTGGTGTGACGCAGGTTTTGGTTGATACTTAAAATCCTCGGTTCCCGCTTTCTGTGTCTGAACTTGCTCCAGGTTCTGACTCTAACTCGCGCTTTCCTGCTTTCTCTGTCTGAAGTTACTCCAAGTTCGGACTCTGCTGACGGTATTTCTTCCTTTTCTGTCTGAATCAGCTCATGAGGCAAAAAATTCTCCAAAAAACAAAGGGCCAGATTTAATCTGACCCTAGATATTAAATCGCCGACTGTATCTGCTTCGTATAGAAAAAGCGGACAATGAAGAAGTAAACAATCTGGATGGCCAGGAAAACACTCAGAACAGCAACTGATTCTTTAAACAGGTTAAAGTAGAACAGGTTCGATAACGCAGTCAGGGCAACAGCTCCATGGATTAGAGCAACAAGGATCGGCGCGAAAAACAGAATCATCGTCTGTCTGTTTAAGACCTTTTTCAGCTCTCTACCGGTCAGACCCATTTTGGAAATCGACCTGAATTTTTGTTTATCTTCATCCAGGTCCATGTAAAGGCGGAAATACAGGAAGCTGCCGGCAGAGACGAAAAAGACAATCCCGATAAACAGCCCGACAAATAAAATGGGCCCGTAGCCTTTCATTATTTCATATATTTCGTATTCTGCCGATGTAATTTCATATCTTGGCAGCTCTTTGTACAGCTTTTCAGAGGCAGCCATTACCCTTTCCTCTCCATCTGTTGCCTGCCAGGCATAATAGCTTTCCTGGAACTCTGGTTCAGGAAGCTTTCGGTAGTCATCATCTGATACAACAAAATACGAATCTGTAGCCGGCAGTGCCTTCGAATGAATGACTTCCTTTGGCTTCAAAATTGTGCCGGACGTCAGTGTAATGGTTTCACTCAGGAGCTCCTTCGTTTGCCCGAAGTTGGTCCCTTTAAACTCCACTGTCATTACTTGACCGTCTTTTAGGTCAACCGGATCTTCGTCAATGAGCGATGCAAAGCGGTTAAAATCGGATTGACGCGCAATCAGAATGGTATCCCCGCCAACTTCAAAGTAGCGTAAAACAGTATGCTCCGAATCCGCTTCAATTTTTTCTTCCTTTAACGTCTGATTGATAAATTCAACATTCTTCACTTCATTTTCTTCAGATGTTTTATAGGAAAACGTTGTAGCATTGATATTTTTTATGTTTGAAGTCAGCACGGTTTGAAATCCGAATAAAGAACCAATTGCACTGAAGGCAACCGTTGAAACCATCGCAACCATGAAGAATGTCCGAGCATTATCCTTCATGCGAAAGGCCAAATCTGAAAACAGCAGCATATTCGTCTTAAACCAGAAAACCCGCTCATTCTTCTTTAATCGTCTAATGATAAACACGCTTAATTGCGTAAATAACAGATAGGTCCCAATGCAGACAACGATGATCACCGGCACCATGACCGCTACTACCATCACACCTTTTGTGAGTAGAGCGACTGCATACCCCGCACCTAATAAAAGGACCGCCAGCACCGTTAAGAAAAGATTTGCTTTTGGCTCACCCTTTGACATCTTATTTCCTTTAATTAATTCAATCAGCTTTTTGCTGCGCAGAACATACGTCACAAATAAGGAGATAAAGAAAAATAAAATAATAAAAGAAAAGAAGGTGATCAGGATGGCCTTCACTGGAAAATAAAAAGACAGAGTCTGCTCAATTATCAGCACATTTTCCGCAAGCAGCAAAATCGCCTTTGCAAATACAACGCCGAGGAGAATTCCGCTTAGGGTTGCCAGAAAGCCAATCAGCATATTTTCCAAAAAAACCATAAGACGGATCTGTTTCATGCTCATGCCCTGGATCATTAATAACCCAAATTCTTTTTTCCGGGACTGCAGAAAAGAACTCATCGAATATAAAACAAAAAAGAACGAAAATACGTAGATAATACCTGCTGCCGCGTTCATTCCCTTTGTAACAACAGAGTTCATGCCATCACCGCTTAAGGAAGGGTGATTCGCAAAAGTCGAAAAGGTAAAGAAGACCATGACCGTAAATAAACTGCTGAGGAAGTAGGCCGCATATAAGCGTTTGTTCCGTATTACGTTATTAAACGCGAACTGACGAAAGGTCATGTGCATCCCCTCCCAGCAGCGAAAGTGTATCGATGATCTTTTGGAAAAAGGCCTGGCGGTTATCGCCGCGGTGTATCTCCGAATAGAATTTTCCGTCCCGGATGAAAATGACCCGGTTGCAATAGCTCGCTGCCTGCGCATCATGCGTGACAAGCATCATGGTTGTCTTCTCGGTTTGATTGATTGATTCAAGCATCTCCATAACATCCTTGGAAGACTTTGAATCCAGATTTCCTGTCGGCTCGTCCGCCAAAAGCAGCTTAGGCGTATGAATCATTGCTCTTGCCACAGCAGCTCTTTGCGCCTGTCCGCCTGATATTTCATACGTCCGCTTTTTCATAATTTCTGTAATCCCCAGTTTTTCAGCGATTTCGTATGCCTTGTCTTTCATTTCCTTCACTTTTTTCCCATCCAAAGTTAACGGCAGGACCATATTTTCTTCAACCGTCAAGGTATGAAGCAGGTTGAAGTCCTGGAAGACAAAACCCAGTTCACGGCGCCGGAATTGAGCCAGCTCCTCTTTTTTTAAGACATGGGGATTTCTTTCATTGATCAGAATTTCTCCTGTTGTCGGTTCATCAATGGTCGCAATCATGTTCAGCAGCGTCGTTTTCCCGCTTCCCGAAGGACCCATGATTCCGACAAACTCACCTTCTTCAATGGTTAAGTTAATATCCGTTAACGCTCGATAGGCGATCTTTCCTTCATAAATCTTGCTTACCTGTTTCACTTTTAGCATCACAAGTTCTCCTTTCACAGTCAGTTGACTTGTGATCAGTATATCCTCTATTAGCTATTCCAAAAATCGATTTTTCTTTCACTTACCTTACAAGATTGTAAGGTTCTGTGATTTACCGAAAGTCAGCCGGAAAAGGGACCCTTCCCCAAGCGCGGATTCCAGTTCAATCCGATGGCCAAGGTAGTCGGCCGCCTCCTTCGTCAAGTACAGCCCCATACCTGTGGACTCTCTGAATTTCCGCCCATTTTCACCGGTATAAAAAGGTTCAAACACACGGCGCTTGTCCGCCTCTGGAATCCCGGCGCCAAAATCCTTCACTTCTAAGACAGCTTCCCCGTCTTTTTCATAGACGGAAATATCAACTCGGCTGCTCTTTCCCCTGGAATACTTGACCGCATTATGGATCAGCTGAGAAAGCATAAAGAACAGCCATTTCTCATCTGTCTCCACGATTATGTTTTCTATTTCCTGCAGAAGATTCGGATACACTCCGTTCCGGATATAAAATCGTTTGTTTTCGCCATTTACTTCATGAATGATTTTCGACAAGTGTACAGGTTTGATATGAAAATCCTGTTCGATTGTCCGGAGTCTCGCCATATAAAGGATCGTGTTCAGCCCCGTTTTCATCCGGTCTGTTTCTTCCCGGATGCTGGATGAATCCGGTTCATCCAGGTTTTGCGCAATCAGTTCAATGACAGAAAGCGGTGTTTTCATCTGATGGACCCATTGATCCATGAACTTCAGGTGCTCATCCTGCCTGGATTCCAGCGCCTTTATTCTCGTTTGATAATGTTTATACTGGTTCTTCAGCAGTTCATCAAGCGCCCTTGAAATGGGGGAGTTTTCTGTTGTTTGAAAGGAATCGTCAAGAGAAGAAAGCTCATTTGTCAGCCTTTTATAAAACTTGCGGCGGCTAAAATAGTGGTAGGACAGGTAAGCCTTGAGAAAGAATAGGCCGAGAAATATGCCATAGAGAGCCGGCAATAGACGCTGGTAGCCATCAAGCCAGTAGATAGCCAGAACCATAAAAAATTGAACAATCTGTACAGCAATTAATAGCGCGTGCTCTTTAAAAAATAATTTCATGTCCCTCCAGCCTTTCACCAGGTAACAATCAAACGATAGCCTGCCCCTCTCACGGTTTCGACCGCTCCTGAAAGCCCGATTGCCTCAAATTTTTTTCTTACCCTCGCCATATTTACATTCAGTGTATTTTCATCCACATAAACCAGCTCATCCCACAGCTTTTCAAGAAGATCCTCACGCCCGGCCACACGCGGGTGCCGCTCCAGGAGACTTTCGATAATGTCCGCTTCTTTTTTGGACAGCTGGACCGTTTTATCACGAAATGCGAGTTCCATTCTTTCCGGAAACAGCTTTAATCCTTCTGCCTCAAGTACCCTCTCCTGGGCCTGTGTAGCATATTCCCCGTAAGCCCGTCGCAGCTGGCTGCGGATTTTCGCCATCACAATTTCCGGATGAAACGGCTTAGTAATGAAATCATCGCCGCCATTCTCGAGCGCCATTACCTGATCCATCTCCCCTACCCGAGCCGAAATGAAAATAACCGGACAGATCGATTCCTTCCGGATTTGCCTGCACCAGTAATACCCATCAAAGCTCGGCAGATTAATATCGAGGAGCACAAGATCCGGTTTATGCTTATGAAACTCTTCCATCACATGATCGAATTGTTCCGCAGCCGCAGCTTCATAGCCATACTTCACTAAGTGTGACTTCAGGTGCTCTGCGATCTTCGGGTCATCCTCAATAATGAATATTTTCTTCATCCTCTCACTCCTTTGTCTTAGAAAATTATGCCATACGATTTATAGGAAAAAAAGAGCTGCCTCAGCAGCCCTTCTAGATGCAAGCTTTCTTTTCTAATGTACTGATCCATTTGTAATACCCCATTAGGATTATTAATAGAATCGGATTTACAAAGGCAGAATACCATAAATTCCACCATCCATAATGAAAGAAACCAAATGGATGTGGCAGCAGGGTTGCCGCTTCATAGCTCAGCAGGAAGATCTCCCAAATAATAAAGTAGCCCACCTTTTTCATGAAAGAGCCCGAAAAAGGATACCAATTAATAAACATCAAATTTACAGGCGGGATTAAAATGGTGTAGGCCGGAAGTGCCTCCCAGTCTATTCCTTGAGTAAAGTACCAGTATCCTTTGTACTTGAAATCCACAAAAATATCAAAGAATAATTGGAAGGCTATTGAAAAACCCAGATATGGACAATTTTATTGGCCGATATTCCTTTAATGGTCTTATATATGATCAAATTAAACAGAACTACTGAAGCAATTTGTAAAATCATTTTCCACTCCGGAACTTTTTTTGATAGTATTTGCAGTTTGCGGGGATTCAATCCCTTCTTGATGCTCACTTAGGGACCAGTTTCCCTCATATACAAATTGAACATGGATAGTGAAAAGTTAGACTGTTCTCCCCCAACATGACAAAAATGTCACTTTACATTCTGTTACATCGATGGCTGGCGGGAAGTATAGCCGGTATAGTGTGATAGTGAAGGAGGTCGAAAACATGACCAAAATGATACAAACCAAAAACCTATCAAAATCATATGGAAAAACACAGGTCTTAAAAAATATTGATTTGACTGTTGAACAAGGGGAATTGACTGCCATTATGGGTCCGTCCGGATCCGGAAAAACCACCTTAATGAACACCCTGTCCACCATTGATGACTTTAGCGGGGGGAATGTATGGATAGAGGGAAGTTCCCTTTTACATATGAAAAAGAAGGATCTGCGGTCGTTCCGCCAAAAAAGAATGGGATTTATTTTTCAGGATTATAACCTGCTGGATACCTTAACGGTGAAGGAGAACATCCTCCTCCCGCTTTCTCTTCAAAAAACACCTGTTGATGAAATGGAAAAGCGGTTAGCCAGATTGGTTGATGCCTTAACGATTGAATCCATTTTACATCAATATCCTTCTGAGATATCAGGCGGTCAGAAACAGCGGACAGCTGCCGCAAGGGCAATCATTACAAATCCCGCCATTGTATTTGCTGATGAACCAACGGGTGCACTCGACTCCCGGTCTGCTACCCAGCTGCTGGAACAAATTCAATTGCTCAATGAAACCTTCAGGACTACTGTTCTGATGATTACACATGACCCCTATGCAGCCAGCTACTGTCAGCGGGTTATTTTTCTCCGTGATGGAAGAATCGTCAATGAAATGTTTAAAGGCGAGCAGACGGAAAAGGAATTCTTTGATCGCATCCTGACGATTCAAAGTGCTTTAGGAAGTGACCGGCGATGAACTTAGTGGATTTATCATGGAGGAATATGAAACGGAACTTCCGCTTGTATTCCATTTATTTCATCTCGATGTTTGTCGGCGTTGTCATTTACTTTACTTTCTCGGGTCTCATGTTTAATAAAGATGTAGTCGAAGCCATTCAAAATAAGGAAAACTACAAAATGGTTATTTCCCTGGCTTCGGTGATTGTCTTTTTGTTTATTGTCTTCTTTATTTTATATGCGAACTCTTTTTTCATGAAGCAGCGAAAAAAGGAATTCGGCATGTATTTGCTTTACGGCATGAAGGAGAGACAAATTGCCGCAATGGTCTTCTTTGAAACCTTATTCTTGAGCGCCATTTCGGTTTCCAGCGGGATTTTAATCGGTGGACTGCTATCGAAGTTTTTCGGTGCAGTATTAATGAACTTAATGCGCTACAATGAGGAAATTTCTTTTGCTTTTCCATTAGAGGCGATTGGATCAACTGTTCTGTTATTTGCCTTATTAATAGTCATCATTACCATTCAAAGTTATGTAACTGTCCGGCGTGTCCAGTTAGTGGAATTGTTTCATGCAAAGGAAAAGATAGAAAAGCCATTTAGATTTTCTTTTGCCTTCGCGCTGCTGTCCATTCTATTGATTTCCGGATCATACTATATGATTACCATAGGAGATACGGACATTTGGAAAAATCATTTTAATGAAACCTTAACAGCTGTAGCGGCAGCTTTGATTGCCGGGACCTATTTATTTTTCCGGCAGTTCTCTGGATGGATGCTCCAAAAGCTGAGCCAGCAGAAAAACTATTTTATGGGCAGTAAAATGTTATGGATCTCTTCTCTCCGTTTTTCCATTCGAGGAAATACAGTCAATTTCACCTTCAATTCACTGATTAGTGCGATTGTCATCTTTACAGTCGGATTTCTTGCTGTTGACTATGCCATGAAAAGCGAAGTGGTAAAAAAAGAATACCCGAATCATTTTGCCTTTTCGACCCAGGATGATGAAACTCAAAGACATATTGAAAAAATGATGAATGAGTCACATCCCATCCTTGCTCATGAAACCCTTACAGGAATTCAAACAGAAAAGATCCAAAACAGAAAGGCATTCTTTAGCTATCCTGAATATTACACCGAGGAATTTCACCTTTTCCCGGAGTCCCAATTAAATGCCATTGTTGATTTGAGAGGAACTGGAGAAAAAGTAGAAATTGCCGGGGAGGAGGCCATCCTATTAACAAGGGGGATTGATGAACCGGTAAAATATAAAGGTTCTCAGCCTGAAATAACCGTTTTGAAAGACCATACATTTCGTATAGCGGAAAAAATACGGTACCCGCTGTTAACCATCCCAACGATGCCTGGCGGAAAAACCGATCCCCAGCCTTCAGTACTCATTGTTTCAGACGAGGCTTTTGAGGAACTAAGAAAAGGACGCACCCTTTCTTCATTTGAAATTTATCAAATTGAAGATCCAAAAACATCCAATGATGTATCACGGGAAATCCATGACATCGTGATGAAAACAGAAGGAGCCTATTATTCGGCCTATATTGATATGTATTCCATAGATACGGAGTCATCTTCTTTAATCTTATTCTCCGTTGCCTTTTTTGCTGTTATTGCGTTGTTTGCTTTAGGGAGTGTCATTTATTTTAAACAGCTGCGAGAAGCTACAGAAGAACGGGAACACTACGCCATTCTGCGAAAAATCGGTGTGGACGACAAAGACATGAAAAAAATTATCCGCAAGCAATTGCTGTTCGTATTTTTGCCTCCGCTCCTGCTGGGATTGCTGCACAGCTGGTTCCTTTTATATTACACCGTCATCCTGGTTATCAAAGATTTGCCTTCTTTAACGACCATTATTTTTTCCGTCATGGGATTATATGTGCTAACATATTTAATCTTTTACGCATCATCTGTATCTATTTACTACAAAATTGTCAGCGAAAAAAACACACGATGAGCTTTACTCATCGTGTGTTTTTTTTATTAGTAAAAAGGGATCGCTATCAAGCGGGAAGTGAACGATAAATTGGGTGTATTCATTCACTTTCGACGTGCAGCTAATATAATGTCCCAGTTTGTTGCACAGCTGCTGGGCTAAATATAAACCCATCCCGGTTGACTTCGAATGCAGCCGCCCCGTTTCTCCTGTAAAACCGCGATTAAATACTCTCGGAAGATCTTTCCCGCTGATGCCAATCCCATTATCGCGAATCACGAGCTGTTTTTCCTGCGGGGTTTCCACAACGGAAATGGTGATTTCTCCACCAGGTTCCGTATATTTCAAACTGTTTGTCAGAAACTGATTGACAATGAAATGGAGCCATTTAGGATCACTTTGAACTTCAAGCTTATCTGCCTGTATGTGCAGGCGGATGTTTTTTGAAATAAACGTTATGGAGTGGGACTTTACAATATCCTTCGTAATCTTGATTATATCGCATTTCCGGATATCGTAATCCTGATTAAAGCTGTCCAGTTTAGCGTAATAGAGTGCTTGATCAACATAATTTTCAACTTTGGCGATTTCTTCCCTTAAACTGTCTGCATCCATATCAGTCTGCTGCAGCAGGCGAAGAACCGCAATCGGTGTTTTGATTTCATGAAACCAGCTGACAATAAAATCATAATGTTCCTTCTGTCTGTCCTGAATCCGATTCATCTCCCGGATATGTTCCCGCCTCAGCTCATCGATGTGGGCCTTTGCAAATTCCCCTTCCAGAGACAGGCTGTCATAATCGGCCTTTTCCATTTGCCGGATCACACGCAGATTTTGCTGATACCGGTATAATAAAAACCCGATTAAGACAATCGAAGATAAGGTAAAGGCATAGAGGAATGTCCCCCATGCCAGCCTGCCATGGATATCAGTAAAAAAGATGGCGGCTGAAACCAGGAAGCTGATCAGATAGAGGACGATATAAGGCTTTTCATAGGATAGATAGCGAAGGAAAGTCATTCAATTATATACCCTAACCCTTTCCGAGTGACAATGAAGTCCTCTAGTCCAAGTGCGGCAATTTTCCTGCGCATCCGATTCACATTCACGGTAAGTGTATTATCATCAACAAACTGCTCCTCATTCCACAGCGCCTGCATTAAGTCATCCCTGGACACAATTTTCCCGATATTCCGCATCATCAGCTGCAAAAGGATAAATTCATTCCGGCTTAGCTCATTGCTTTCCCCATTCAATTCAATCGTTGAATTGGTTACATTTAATTTCAGGCCGCGATGGATCAGACGGATATTCTCCTCTTCCTGATAGGTATACTTCCGGCGGATGAGCGCACTTATTTTGGCAAGAAGGATATCCAAATCAAAGGGCTTCTGGATAAAATCATCCCCGCCCATATTAATTGCCATTATGATATCCATATTCTGATTTCTGGAGGAAAGGAAAATAATCGGCACCTTTGAAACCGAGCGTATTTGCTGGCACCAGTAGTATCCATCAAAAACAGGAAGATTGATATCCAATAAAATCAGGTGTGGACTTGTCTGCTCAAATTCCGTCAGCACTTGATCAAACTGAGTTACCTCTACCACATCATATTGCCACTTTTTAAGCGTATCAGCGACAATCCGTCTTATTTTTTCATCGTCTTCGATCATCATGATTCTATACATTACTATCCCTCTTTGCTGGAAGAATGGAATTTGTTCAAAATTTTTAAGATACTGCTATTATTCCATACTGTAATCCTGAATTGAAATGATCACCTTATTGCTTGAGCTCATCAAGAGTCTTAAACATTCTCAAATATACATCACGAATGGATTCGTCGGTCAATTCGTCATTATACAGCCCATACTCCCAAGTTTGAAGGGAATCATTTTCTTCGGATGCTAAAACTCCCACAGCATAGCTTTTGCCAGCCTTCCATTTCCATGAATCACTATATTCTGTGTCTTCACCAATAAACGGGATATGACTGCTTGCCGATACAAAAAAGAACGGAATGGATGACTCTGCATATGTATCTGCATATTTGGCTTCAGCCGCTTGAGCAAGATTTTTTTCGGTTATGATAACTGCTTCATAAGAGCTTAATTCCTCATCTGTAAGCTCATCAATAGATAGTTCATTAAACTTCACTTGGTCTGCATCCACTCTTGGCGGGTCTCCAACGACCGCAATCCTTAATGCTTTTCCATCATACGGCTCGAGGTCAAGGGTTTGAGTGCAAGCTGATAGTAAAATAGTTAAAATTAGCAATATGTAAGAAATCTCTCTTGTCATACTCATCACCTCTGCCTAGATAATATAAACAATTATGCTAATTATTCCAACAATCAGTAAGGCCAGACCCTTTATAACCAGCCTCCGTCTGAAAGCCGCCATGCATCCTGAAACAAAGCCGATGAACCCTAAGCCTGCACCTATATGCTGAATGATTTTGATTTCTGAAATGCTGCCGGTAATAAAGACTTGAAAACCTATGCAGCAGCCTCCAAAAATCAGTAAAAAGAAAGGGTTCTTCAGCTCTATTTTCACATCCTGCTGTTCCTTTTTGTCCATTTTTTTATAAGCATTTTTAAAGAAGAAAAAGGGAGCCACCCATATAAATATGATTACTATGGCCTGGAAGAAAAACATATGAACTCCTCTCGCCATTCTATTAATCTAACACCTCAAAATTATACCATATTCTAACAATAACAAAAAAAGCGCCCTCCAGTGGATAGGCGCCCTATAAAAAATACTTATGATAAATGCCGTATTTTGCTATTGATCTGTGTGCGCGGCTTCGCTTCCGGCACTTCTTCAGGATACCCTACGCCGAAAATACCAACGACATCGTAATCTTCAGGGACATTTAACGTCAGTCTGGCTTTCGCAGAAGTCCCAAGAGAAGACCAGAAAGTTCCCACGCCTGATTCCCACGCCATCAGCATAAAGTTCTGGATAAAGCAGGATACGGCAGCCATATTCTCTGTTCGTTCCAGAGCTGTTGCTCCATGTTTGGACAGAATCGCAAGCACAACGGGGGCACCGCCGAAATCGGTTTTATGATTCAGCTTAGCCCTTGTTTCCGGACCAGCAAATAATACTTCCCATGGCTCCGTCATTTTATGGTTGGGTGCCATGGTCGCAGCCTCCAGCCAGGTTTTAATTAAATTATGATCCACTTCATCAGATTTGAACTTTTTAATGTTGCGTCGTGTTGTAATGATTTTCTGTATATCCACTGTGTAATTCCCCTTTTTGTTTATTTACTATATATAATACTAGATTAATTGGATTTCATCTTTGAAAATTATTCGATGATCCCATTCTAAGTCTATAACATCCAGAAAAAATCAGTCTTAATAACTGTGAATAACAAAATTAAAACAAAGACCAAATGAATAATGGTCACCATATAAGCCCTGCGGTTTTCGGCATATTTCCACTCCATAAAAGCCCTGGCGCTTTCTGAAACACCGATAAAAACAAAGAGCAGGAACCATGGTTCTAAAAACCATAGCCACTCCATCGGATCCCTCGTCATGTTAAAAATGCCTCCGGCCAGGATAGCCACTAAAAACCCTATTCGAATGGTCCAATCCACCTTTTTATGTTTATTATTGATATGGTTATAAGAAAAAAATTTCTTTTTCTCAACCCTCAGCCATTTTCTTAAACCCAATTCGAAGAAATACATAGATGCTCCGACAATCGTGGCTAAAATCAATAACTTAGGCCCGAACATTGGATCCATTACATACATACCCTTCCCTCCTCCGCCTTTGCACGAACACTGTGTTCTCTTGTCTATTTCTACGGGTATAGAAGGAAAAAGTTCCCTTTAATCTATTGATGTTCCAGCTGCAGAAAAAATAAAAGCCGAAGAGGCAATCTCTTCAGCCTTGTTTCTCCAATTCAAGCAGAGCCTGCTTCATTTCAATGCCCCCGCGATAGCCGGTTATCGCACCATTTTTGCCGATGACACGATGGCACGGGACCGCGATTAACAGCGGATTGGCACCGATTGCTTTCCCTGCTGCCCTTACTGCCTGCGGCCTGTTGATTTTCTCTGCAATGTCCGAATAAGAGACTGTTTTTCCGTAGGGAATCTGTGCTAATGCCTCCCAGACGCCTTCTTGGAACGGAGTGCCTTTCACATCCAGGTTCATTGAAAAAACTTGTCTTCTTCCCAGCAGAAATTCCAGTATTTCCATCATGTATGGCTGCAATGCTTCTTTATTTTCCACAAGCACTGCAGCTGGAATATATTTTTTCAGCGATCTTTCAAAATCCTTAAATTCCGGGTCAGATCCAATATAGCAGAGACCCTTTTCTGTTTTCGCCAGGTACAGGCTCCATTCCCCTTCCTGCATGTTCGCCCATTCAATGTTCATTCTTCCGCTCCTCTCTTGTTTTATTTCTATATGCGGCAGGTGTTGTGCCCAGCTTCTTTTTAAATAAAGAGATAAAATAAGGGGTGCTGGGGAATCCTGCTGATGCACCGACATCGGCTATGGATTGCTCCCCGGACTTCAGCAGATGAACGGCTTTTTCGAGCCGAATATCCTGGATATATTCTGTAGGCGACTTCCCGGTGAGCCGCTTGAACACCCGCTGCAAATGATAGGGACTTCCATGAAACAAGTCCCCCAATTGATGTAAGGTAATTGGGTCTTTATAATGCTGATCGATCCACCCGGTTATTTGCTTAATCCATTCTTCTGCTGGCAGGCAGAGGCCATCCGGTTTACAGCGCTTGCACGGTCTGAAATTTTGCGCCAGTGCTTGAGACGCATTTTTAAAAATAGCGACATTGCCGATATTCGGGACTCTCGACCGGCACGATGGCCTGCAGAATATCCCTGTCGTTTTAACGCCATAAAGAAAGAGATCATCATAGGATTTGTCGCAATCCTTTATTGCAGTCCAATATTCTTTCGGAATCTGTTCATAATCCACATGCGCTCACCTCTGCTAAAAAGTATACACAAAAAAGATTCATCATCAGCGATTTCCAAAATATAAACGCAAGATAACGTAATCCTGAGGACTTACAATAAAGAAAAGGAGGAATCCAAATGAGCTGTCCATCTGTTAACTGGAAAGATGCTGAAAATGGCCTGGTGCTTTTCACTCCGTCTGAATTTAGCTTCTCCGAAAACCTGCGATACTTGTCACGATCAACAAATGAATGCCTTTATGAGATTTCCGGCGAGGCAATTAGACGCGCCATTTCTATCAGAGATGAAAAGCTGCTTCTTGAAATAAGCGGTGAGTCAGATCAGTTCCTGACCGTCAGGATTCATAAGCCTGTCACGCATCAAATGAAAGCGGAGATTGCAGAATATATCCATGATTGGTTTGACCTCGGAGCCAGTCTGACCCCATTTTATGAGATGGCACAAACAGATCCCTTGCTGAAAAAGCCTGCAGAGCAATTTTTCGGACTGAGAGTCATGGGAATTCCCGATTTATTCGAGGCTTTTGCCTGGGGAATCCTCGGGCAGCAGATTAACCTTACATATGCGTATACACTGAAGCGGAGGCTCGTTGAAATATATGGGGAGGCGCTGGAGTACGGAGGGAGTAAATACTGGCTCTTCCCTGCAGCAGAAACGATTGCCGGGTTAACCATCGAAGATCTGGCTGACTTAAAAATGACGGTGAAAAAGTGTGAATATCTCACTGAAGTGGCATGCTTAATTGCTAACGGCGAGCTTTCAAAAGAGGACCTGCTCAAAGGAGATGTAAAAGCTGCAGAAAGAAAACTAACGAGAATTCGCGGCATCGGCCCCTGGACCGCACACTATGTCCTCATGCGGTGCCTTCGCTTCCCGAACGCTTTTCCAATCGATGATGTCGGACTGCATAATGCGATTAAAGTGATCTTAGACTCAGAGAAAAAACCATCAAGAGAGGAAATTCTGACATATTCTGCTCGCTGGGAGAATTGGGAAGCATATGCTACTTTTTATTTGTGGAGAGTATTATATTAAATTATTTGCCAAAAAGCTGACGTGACCCGGAGCGACCGATAAAATTAGTTTCTGGCCGATATACTTTTGAAAATGACCGATAAAATAAAAAATCCGGCCGCTACCCTTACCCTTTTGGCCGATAACTGATAGAGGACAGGTTCCCCTGTCCTTTCTATGTCAGGAAAAAATATAGTGGTGTCATTACAAGAAATAGAGCCTGAAAAAAACACCCGCCTGCACAGCCAAGACAGCCCTCATCCGCCAGCTGCTCCCCTGCTTCATACATATTCTCGCCAACATCCCAGCCATTATCCTCTTCTTCATTATTCTTCTTGCTATTCTCCTTATCTTCCTGCAGTTGAATCATAGTATCCCCACTTTCCTGATATTACCCTAGAATAATAGTAAATTATTTTCCATAAAAAAGAAAAGGCCAGCACGGCCCTTTCTTCAGTACTTCTCCACAAGTATTCTTACATCAAGCTTGTAAATGAGATCAATCATCCGCGTCCCGATCATCTGGCAGATCACCGCATAAACAATAACCTTCCAGTCCACGACAACCCCTGTAAGCAAAAGCAGGCTGCCATTTATGTAAAATAATGTCCGTCCCGGCGCACTTCCTCTTGCTTTTGAAATGATTAACGCAAGGATATCCATGCCCCCTGACGATGCGCCCATCCGGAATAAAATTCCGACTCCTATTCCAAAGACTACAGCTCCAAGCAAAAGATCCAGTAGAACCGGATTCAGCGGTTCAGTTATGTATGGAGTCAGAATATCAATCGTAACCGAAGTAACCGAAACACAAAACAGCGTCCAGATCACACTGCTTTTTCCGAGCCATTTGGCTGCTGCCAGCAGCAGGCCCGCATTCAAAACCCACAATGTGACCGAATAAGGCGTGTCCACTATGTAATTGAATACGACCGCCAGACTCGCCGCGCCGCCGGACGGGATAAAATGCGGAAACAAGAAAAAGGTCATCGCCGCCCCCTGGATTGCTGCAGCGATTCCCAAAATGATAGACTTATATAGCAGGTACATAACAAATTCTCCTAACCTTTTTTCCTCACTCTATCTTATAATAAACTCACAAAATACGAAATGAAAGGTGTTCAATATGCCACACCAATTTGAAACAGAACGGCTTTTACTGAGAACGATGCAGCAGCAGGATCTTGATGCTGTATTTCAAATCTGGGGCAGCCCCGAGGTCATGAAATACTGCGGCGGCTCAAGTACAAAGGACCGGATTCAGCGGTCCATCGAATTTTACCGGCATCTGCAGGAAGAGAAGGGCTATTCCGTTTATGCTGTTTTGCTTAAAGAAACATCCAGCTTATTCGGGGTTTGCGGATTTAATCCGGGAGAGAGTGATGACGAAGCAGAACTCCTCTATCACTTGAGCCAGTCTTACTGGGGAAAAGGCTTTGCCGCTGAAGCTGCAGCAGCATCCGTCAGAAATTTGACTGAATCCTGCCCGAACATAAAGAAAATCATTGCCTCCATTGATCCGGCCAATCCTGCTTCCGGAAAAGTACTGACGAAAATCGGCATGAAATCAAAAGGAATGAAGTGGTTTGAGGACACCCAGCAGGAGGAGCTGTATTTTGAGATGGAGCTGGAGGGTTAGTATACAACCAATCCCTTTCAAATGCCGGCTGATGCCAAAAGAAAAGTTCTGAGTAAATTGTAGTTCTATTAACCAAAACTTCACTAGAACCCGTTCATAAACTTAATGGACCGGGGTTCTATTTTTTTATGTTCTGGTGAATTTAATCAGCAGAGTACGAAAATGAATACTATTTACCGACGAACAAAACAATGATCCATTTGGACGCTGTCCTGCTTAAATCAGTGTCTTTCCAGCCCTAGAATGGTTGATTAGCAAATGGATGACTCAATGTTTTTTATTTCGCCATTTGAATCAACACGATCTGTTCCTTGTTCACAATTCTCCTTGTTTTCCCATTCAATAATATATTTATTAAATTTTGCAGTTACTGAAATGATTTCAACATTCCCAATTTGTTTGGTGTGATAATCTATAACAATTGCTTTAGCTTGTTCCTCTGTAATTTTTGATTCTATGCTGCACCCATTTACTATTATTGATGTCATTGTGATAAAAATAATAAAGATTTTTTTCATATTATTTCCCTCCCTAACCAATACGACGCTTTTTCCACAATTAATGTTACTCAGTGTATTTATTGAACAAATCTGCTCTTCGTGAATATGCATCTCTTTTTGAAAAAAATGTATTACATTCTGCAATAATTCAAAAAAATAATAATCACACTGCCAAAATATACATTATTTAACATCCAGAAACTGGAGTGCTTTTTCCTATGAAACTATACAAGTTCCTCCGAATACATATATTTACAGATTAACTTTCATGAGTAAAATCAACCTGGAAAGTGGGTTTGTAAATGAAAAAGTGGCTTGTAGGTTTTGTAGTGGCTGGGGTTATCTTGGTTTTAGGCGCATGCAATAAAGAACTGTCAAAAGAGGAAGTAATCGCTGGACTTGAAGAACATGCAAGCGAAGTAGAGAATTATCATGCTGACATTGAAATAGGGGTAGATATTATTGATAAATCTTTAGATTCAACATTGCAGTCATCCGAAGCCATACTCAGAACGGATGTGAACGAGAAGAATATGGAAGGGTACGGTGTGGTAATGGGAAGTGCAAACGGCAGTTCCACAAATTCTGAGTATTATTTTACAAAAGATAAAGCGTATATAAACGCAAATAATCAGGGATGGCAGAAAGTACCGAACCAGGACCAAATCCGCCAAGACGATACTTTCTATAAAAATGTCGTTAAGATTGTTACATTGATTGCAGATAAAGTGGAAATGACCAAACAGGATGATTCCTATGTCTTTACCTTCAAAGGTAAAGATATAGACGTTTATCGAGCGTTTGAAGATCCATATTCTGTTAGTTTCACAGGAATTGAACAAGAAGAAGTGGAACATGATGTTAAGATTGTCATCAATGCCGAAACCTTTTATATTGAAGAACTGTCAAACACTTTAACAGGTGAAAAAGACAATACTGCAGTTATAATCGACATTAATCACGTATATAAAAACATGAATGAAATGGACAAAATTGAAGTTCCTAAGGAAATAATCGAAGAAGCTGCCTTATATAAAAAAGGTTCCAAAAATCTCTCTTGGAACCTTTTTCTTTTACTTTCATTATATATGCCAAAGCTCCATCCAAAAAAAACTTGGTACTCCATTTCGAGTACCAAGTTTTTTTAACAAATCGAATCCGTAGATTTCGGATTCTTCAATCCAAACAGCGGGCGGATGAATAACGCTACACCTGTTCCAAGCATGGCCATAATCGCCCATACCCAGCCGTGCAGGCTGAAGGATGCGATGCCGCCGAAGTAGGCGCCAATATTACAGCCGAACGCAAGGCGGGAACCATATCCCATCAGCAGTCCGCCGACAATCGCAGCACCAGCTACACCCGGCTTGATTTTTCCAGGCTTGAACGTTCCCTGTGATGCCGCTGAAATAAAAGCACCCAGGATGATGCCGAAGTTCATAACACTTGTAGAATCAGCAAGCACTGTATTTTTCAATGCCGCTAAGTTCGGATCTGATGCAAAGTATCCCCATGATGTTACATCGATTCCCATTGCCATCAGCGTTTTTCCGCCCCATAGCGCGAACGCGGATGTGATGCCCCAAGGCGTTCCGCGGACCGTCAGAGTCAGTGCATTCAGCAACGCAAGGACGATTGCTGCTGCGAACAATGGCCATGAGCCTCGCAGGATTTTTTTCCAGCCGGCCGTTGTAGGCAAAGCTTTCATCATTGGCGCTTTACGCTTTTTCGCGATTTGCAGGGTCACCCAATAAATCAATGCAAATAAAGCAAGCTGAACCACCAATGCCCCGCCATACCCGAGTCCAGTTGATGTCGCCAGTGAGATTGGCGGCAATGCCGGTGTTTCTTCCATCCAGAACGAGAAGTGGTACGCTCCAATCGTGGAACCCGCGATGAACGAAATCAGCGTCAGAATCATGGAGGATTGCCCTCCGCCTACAGAATACAAAGTGCCGGATGCACAGCCATTCCCAAGCTGCATCCCGATTCCAAAAATAAAGGAACCAAACAGCACGCTTACTCCTACAGGAGACACATACCCTTTAGGCTCAATTCCTGTAAAACTGAAGCCTGTGCTTAAAATAATCGCAAACAATGTGGAAGCAACTGCGAGCATCAGCATATGTGCCTGCAGTCCCTGCCCGTTTCCTACACTGGCAAAGCGTCTGAAGGCAGACGTAAAGCCGAACCGGGCATGAAGCAAGGTCATACCGAGTGCAATTCCAATAATAAATAGAACTCCCTGTGTCATGTTCGCTGTATTTATTATAGAGATGAACAAAATGAGAGCTGCAAGAACACCAGCTGCAACAAAAGGCTTTTGAATCGGATTTAAGTTTGAAACAACTGTTGTTGGTGCTGAAATCCATGATTTATTTTTCATTTCAACTTGAGCCAACCTCATTCACTCCTTTTCTTATCTTTTTAGTCGGATTAAAGTGTTATTTTATACTATATTTTTTTAAAAGTAAATGGTGAATTTTTCTCCAGTCCGAAGATTTCCTGATATAATTATATCTTTGGAGAGTCATAATTTTACAGACAGGAAAGGAAAGGATATCTTTGCTTAAGCGGTTTAAATGGCCATCGTGGGCAATATTTTGCATCTTCATTGCAGGCATCTATTATTTTATCAGCTCTGGAGCTGACACCAGCCTTCAGGCTTTTTCCAGAACAGAAACCACATCCCCTGAAGCATTCCCCGGATTAAACCTGGAAACGCGGACAAAGGAAACGAAATCTTATACCCTTGCAATCAGTTCACCAATAACTGAAATTGAAAATTTGAACAAACCTATGAAAGAGTGGATTCAGGCTCAAGAAAGGGATTTCCTTGAACTTGTGCAGGCAAACCGGCAGGTGCTGGACAGCGAAGATTTCCGTGCCCATCTTAATATCAAGGCGGATCCGAAAAAAGTTTCCGATACTATGTACACCCTGGTATTTGAAGCTTACCAGTATACTGGCGGCGCCAATGGGCAGGCCGCGGTCAAAACGTTCACGATCGACCTTGCGAATCAGAAAATGGTGCAGCTTGCAGATGTCATCCATATGGATGAGGATTCCCTGACAACGCTCAGAACGATGATAAAAAACCAAATTGGCCAGAAGGAAGAGCTCCAGGACTATCTGTTTAATGACCTGCTGGACGAAGCGCTGAAAAATCCGTCGAGCTGGAAATGGTCACTGAGCGGCAAGAATTTTACGCTTTATTTTAACGAATATGAAATTGCGGCAGGCGCAGCCGGAGCGGTCAAGGTGAAAATTCCAATCGAACAGATTCGTCCCCTCTTAAAGGATGAAATTGCCCTGCATTTGAAGCTCCCTGACATCCAGCTGCCTGAACCCGAAGTCGAAGAACAGAAAGCAGCTCCACTTGATCCAAACGGCAAGTATATTGCTCTTACCTTTGATGATGGGCCACACCCGAAAGTCACACCGCTTATATTGGATATTTTAAAAAAGCATAATGCAAAGGCTACCTTTTATATGCTTGGCAGTCAGGCGCAATTCTATCCGGCACTCGCAAGCCAGGTGGCTGAAGAAGGCCATGAAATCGGAAATCACAGTGACAGCCATGCGGACCTTTCATCCCTTGGCGAAAAAGAAATTCGCAAAGAAATGGAAGAAGCCAGCGCCAAAATCAAGGAAGCAAGCGGACAGCTTCCCGCAACCGTCCGCCCGCCTTATGGCGCCTTGAATGAAGATGTGAAAAAAATTGCCGGAATGGCCCATACACCGCTTATTCTGTGGTCGGTGGATTCATTGGACTGGAAAACCCTCAATGCCTCGGCTATTCAAAAAATCGTGAAGGCCAATGCTGTGCCAGGCTCCATCGTCTTGATGCACGATATCCATAAGTCAACTGCTGAAGCACTTCCAGACCTGCTGACCTACCTGGAAAAAGAGGGCTACGAATTCATTACCGTCTCCCAGCTTCTATCTCTGCAGGAACAGGAAGTGACCGGTACGTTTTTTGGAAAAAGATCATAAGCATTCAGCTAGACGCTCAGGGTTTTCCTGAGCGTTTTGTATTATGCGCCTGTCCCCTTTTCATAAAAGGGAATGGTGCTGCCATCCGCCGTGGGCTAAAACTCCAAATAAAGTTTTTAGGAATAAAATTTTCCAGCAAGCGAAAGTTAATAATATTTATGTCTTTACGAAGGGGTAACCCGCAATGGATCGATTTATTAATGAAATAAAAGCAGAGCTTGGGAACAACGGAGATTTTCATCTTCAAAGGGACTACCTTGCGGATGCTGCCGTGATGCTGCTGGGGTTTAATACACTCATCGATTTTATTAAAACGAGAACTGTGCTTCACAAGCAGGCGGAGAGTATCCTTTTGCAGAATCAGCCTACTGAGGATTTATGGCGGGCCATAGGGGAAGTGTTTGAAGGGGATGTCCAAAAAGCCATTTCATCCATATATGAAGGCAAACTGGTAATCCATTTTGAAAACACCGACCGTTTTATCATTATGGAGCCTGTATCCGCTATGCTCGATCGTTCGATTGATTCACCCACAAATGAAAATGTTATTCAAGGGGCATTGGATTCCTTTACAGAAGGAATCGATACTAATATCGGCATCGTCCGAAAACTCATGAATTCGGACGAAATCAGAATCGACTCTTTTTTAGCCGGCCGCAGCCGCAAAAACAAATTATCCTTGCTGTATTTAGACGGCCAAGCGGATGTGAATCTGGTTAACAGCATTCGTGATCATATTGAAAAAAATATCCAAATGGAAGCATGTGATCTGCAGGGACTTGCCAAAATGCTGGGGTTTCCGTCTTGGAATGCTATTTCAAAGTTTAATACGACTGAGCTGCCCCATCATGCGGTTCAGAATCTGAAAAAAGGAAAAGTCGTTCTGTTCGCAGATCGATTGCCTTTTGCTCTCATTCTCCCAAGTCTGTTCTGGGATATGTTTGCTATTGAAAATGACCGGAATTTTCCTCTTCCTATTATGTTTGCCATTAGGATTATCAGAATCATCGGCATTCTGGTGACGCTGATCAGTCCTGGGCTTTATGTGGCTTTGGTCTCAGTCAATCCTGAAGTATTGCAGATTCAGCTTGCTTTATCAGTTGCCCAAAGCCGTGAGGGGGTTCCCTATCCGGCTTTGGTAGAAATTATTCTCATGCTTGTCATTCTTGAATTAATCCTGGAAGCAAGTGTAAGGCTGCCGAAATCCATTGGGCCCACCATTACAATGGTCGGAGGAATTATCCTGGGACAGGCTGCCGTGGAAGCAAAATTAGTCAGCAATCTGCTGATCATCATTCTTGCCGCCACAACCATTGCCAATTCAACCATCGTCGGATTTCAGAATGCTGTCTCCATTCGGCTGTTCAAATACGCCATTGTGCTTCTGGCGGCAATATTTGGCATCTTAGGGCTGGTTGCCGGCTTGGTTTTCATTTGCGCTTACCTGGCAAGCCTCAATACCTATGGAAAGTCCTATCTCTACTTAAATGTAAAAGGGAATGAAAGCAATGGCAGATAAAAGTTTGCATGTCATGCTGATGTACATCATCAGCCATTTGGGCCTGATTTTCTTTATGTATCCAGGCAATGTGATTTCTAGTACAGAACAGGGCCACTGGCTTCCTGTTCTGGTCGGCGTGATCATTCATTTCATTTTCATTTCTATTTATATGAAGGGACTAAGCTATTTTCCAAAAAAAGATATTATTCGCATCTATGCAGGGATTGGGAAAGGGACAGCTGTCTTCTTTATTGCCCCGGTTTTCTTATATTTCGGCATGATATTATTGATTACGCTCCGGGCTTATGCCGAAATTATTACCATCGTCTTTTTATCAAACACTCCTTTATGGGCCATCATGCTTTTATTGATATCTATTTCGACCTATATAGCAGCCAGAGGAGTTGAAACCATTTTTCGCACAGGGCTTCTCCTATCCCTTTTATTTCTTCCCATTATCATCTTTATTTTCTTTACTTCTTTCCAAAACGTGGATTGGAGGTACATAGTTCCTTTAGATGCAGATCTCGGATTCCTTATAAAAAGAACATACCTGGAAAGCTTTTTTGCTTTTTCCGGAGGCTTTCTGTTTCTCGGCTTTGTCCAGCCTTATTTCTCCTACGACAGAAAATATGTATTATGGGCTGCCGCATTCCTTATTCCCTTTTTCCTTTTTTCAGTCTATATTCCAGTCCTGACTTTTGGGCAGGCCACCTCAGCTACAACCTTCCTTCCATATGTTGTAGCCGTGGATGCCATCAATATTAATTGGCTTATGTTCGACAGGGTCACAATGTTTTTCTTGTTAAGCCTCATCTCCTTTGTAATGCTTTACCTTGCTCTTGTGTCCTGGAAAGCAATTCGAATCTTAAGTCATTACCTCCCTTCCATTAAACCGGTAAAATTGTTGCTTGCCCTATCTGCCGCAGTCTATTTTTCATGTTTTTTAATCCCGGATTGGAAAGATGTCGAGAAATTATTTTGGTGGAATACGTTTCTGAGGTTCTACATTTTAATAGCCATTCCATTTTCAATTTATTTCTTTGGACGCCGCATGAAGAGGAAGGATAAAGATGAATCCATTTAATCTAAAATCTAAAGCACCTATTACTGTTTGTCTGCTTTTGACAATGATGACTTTAACCGGCTGCTGGGACATCAGAGATATCAATCATCGGACTCTTCCTGTTGTCCTTGGCATTTCTACTGTTGAAGACGATCAATACAAGGTTTTTCTTAAAATCCCTGAACCTGTGGAAGGGTCTATGGAAGTGAGGATCGTATCCGGAACGGGGAAGACCATTTCCCATGCGGTAGATGTCATCAGCCGAAACATGGAAACCAGCGTAGATCTGCTTCATGTAAAAGTCATCATGATAGAGCGGAAAACAGCGGAGAAAGGCATGAAAGACATCATCGCCGGTTTCATGAGATCACGGGAGGTATCACCAAAAGCACTAGTCACGATTTGTGACCAGAACATGGATGAATTTTTTTCGATACTCTCAGAATCAAAGAATCTTAAAGGAACCAACATGTTCGATTATTTTGAAAAAAATGCAGGCTGGAATCCGGAGATTGCCCTTACAAGGATATGGGAAGTCTACCGCAGCATCCATTCCTATACACGAGATGTAGCTATCCCCCTGATTGTGACGGGAGAAACGACAACTTACGAACAAGCAGGCTCTGCCGTTATTAAAAACGGAAAGATGGTGGAGCAGATCAGTAATGACGAAACCCTGCTATTCAATGCCTTTAATAATGAAAGCACCCATGGACAAATTGAAGTTCTGAATCACGCAAGCGTCATGATCATCGGCAACTCCATGGACCACCATACAGACTTGACTGATAAACAGCCTTTTTTGGAAAGCCGGATCAACCTAAAGGTTGTCATCCTTGAAACAAGAGGCAACACATCCAGTGCCATGATCAAGAAAGAATTGAGCCACCTCCTCTCAAGCCGATTCAGCAGTATGTTAGCCACACTCCAGGAAAGCGAAGCAGACATTCTCGGCTTAGGCCAATTGTATCGCACTAAAATCGACCGAAAAGAGCTGAAAAACTGGCGGTCCATTTACTACCCAAACTTGAAATCTGATATCCAATTCAAGATAGACATCCAAAATGAAGGGTACTTAAGAACAACCTGATGGGACAGTGAAGCTGTCCCTTTTCAGGTCAGGCGGGAATAGCATGATAATTTTGCTAAAATGAGGGGAACCAATCGGTTGCGGTTGCGCTGCTCGTCGTCGATCTTCCATTCTGATGAGCCTTATTTTGCCTGATTAATACCGCTCGCTGCCGGTTTTTCCAACTAATGGGTTCTGTTCTGCCTGATTAATGCGGCTCGCTAAACTATTTATCTCGATTAGTACCTCTCATGTATTCAAACTCTTATGCCAAATGTGCATTCCATCCAATTCGCTTTGCTCACCCTAACTCCCCAGGCGGCAGATCCCCAAACTTCCCAATCTCCTTCATAAACGCCAGCCGTACCGTCCCAATCGGCCCATTCCGCTGTTTGGCGAGAATAATCTCAATCGTATCCTTGCGGTCGGATTCCTTATAGTAATAATCATCACGGTATAAAAACGCTATCACATCTGCATCCTGCTCAATCTGCCCGCTCTCCCGCAAATCTGAAAGCATCGGCCGCTTGTCCTGCCTGCTTTCCACGCCCCTGCTCAGCAGCCTTAAGTTTGTAATCGCTTCTCCAGCACGATCTTATGCAGTCCTTTTTCATCGGTATAAGTTTCAATCACATCAAATCCATGCTTAATATTCAAAATCAGCATGCCTCTCCATTTGTTCATCGTTTTTGTCCGGACCAGCTTATACCCCATTTCTTTTAGATATTCATGCTGCTTTTCCATTAGCATGGAAGCAAGGCCCTTTCCCCTGTATTCAGGATCCACTCCGCCCAACCAACTATAAAAGGTCTCCTCATCAAGGGGGTATCCCATTTTATATCCAATCACTTTTTCTCCATCCATAGCTGCCTGCACCAGCAACTGAGGTTTGCTTTTCATCTTACTGACTAATTCTTCAGAATCGCCGAATATGTTCCTGTGAAGTTGCAGGATTCCTTTTAAAACATCATCCCCTGGCATTGAATAAAAGATATTTAATTTCATATGTCCCTCCCGCTTAGAAAGCTCCTCTCCTTTAAATATAGCAGTTTTATACTACCGCCACCCTCTGCTATTAGTTTATTACAGGCATCAAGTCTTAGGTCCTCTCTATCATTTTGAATATTTTAAATATTTTATATTTTTAATACCGAAACAAGATTGTATAATTTACCAGAATGCTAGAATTAAGGGAGGCGAAATAAGTTGAGGCAATTGAAAAAGTCTTTTATCTTCTTTGTTACATTGATTTTAATGACCATTTCTTCTGCGGCTTATGCAGAAAAGCCGGGTCTTGAAGATTTCCCGGAACCCGCAGATGTACAGTCCTGGGAGCTTCCTGAGGACATGACCTGGGAAGATTACCGGCCGGTGCCGGGAATTGACTGGCGTACGGCTGATATTGAACCTGAAAGAGTATTACGGGGAGCGCTTGTCATTGTCGATTTTCCTGACCGGGAGTTTATTTTAAGTCAGCCGGAAGGATCTGAAGTGGCAGGCAACCCTATTGGCACCGGCAATATTCCGCGGGATGAAATCGGCCAGTTCTGGGTGGATTTCCTGAACAAGCCGCAGCCGCTGAATAATCATCGGACCATCAATGAATATTGGAGAGAAAATTCATATGGCAAATGGGCTGTTGAACTGGATTCATTCGGAACCTATCGGATGGACCACAATGAATTCCAGTACGGACTGAACGAATTCGGACAGCAGGTCAATATGCCGGGAGAGTACCAGGCAAAAAATTTAAGAACTGAAGCAATGGAAAAGGCGCAAGCCGATATCGCCGCTTCAGGCAAAAATTACGATTTCACCTTCATCCTGCATGCCGGATATGATGAGTCAGGTGTCTGGCAGGAATTTGGGGAAATGATGTTCCAGACAGCAGAAGATGTGGCGAAGGAATTCGGTCCGCCTTTTGAAGGATTTCCGAATTCCGCCAATACCCGCTATGTCCCTTGGACTTCGTGGCTTGCCGCGAAAAGCATCTGGTCCAGTGCAAGCCGGGGCGTTTCCATCCAGGGTGAAAACGATGGAATGGGAACCTTCGCTCATGAATTTGGCCATATTATGAATTTGGGGGATAACTACAACAATCCATATGGAAAGCCTGTTTCCCGCTCCTATTCCGGACCTTGGGAATTAATGAGCCGGGGAAGCTTTAATGGTCCTGCAGGGCCTCATACACGCTGGATGGTGCTCCCTACACTAGGCGGATCAGCGCCGGCGCATCACATGCTCCGAAACAAAATCAAGCAAGGCTTCTTATCGGAAGATCAGTACTTGAACATCAGCCGGGAGGAATTGGCTCAATCCGGACCTGTGTTTACTGATATCCTGGCACGTTCGGTACCGGCCGGTGAAGAGTTTGGCCGCAATGCCCTTCACGGCATCAACATCAGCATGGAAGATCTGACGCCAAAAAATTCACTTGAGGACGACTGGCGTGCGGACATGCAGCGCGGGGAAAAGTGGTACAACAACTATACCGTGGAAGTGGTGGACCGTGTAGGATTTGACTCGTTCACTCCAGATTCCGGCGTTCTTCTTGCCAAAACCAAAAATTCGGAAGCAGCACCAAACATCTGGGTCATCGACTCTCATGCAGAAGACATTAACCAGGTTGACTTTAAACGTCCTGACGGAACAGAAGCTATGTATTCAAAAGGGGATTACAGACAGCTTTCCGATTCCCTCTTCAAAGCAGGCACAGCAGATGGGGTTGTCAGCGAATATAAGGACGAGCATAACCGTCTTCACTTTTACATTTTAAATAAAAAGCTTGATAACGAAGGAGCCCTCTCCTATCGTGTCGCCGTCCGCCATATGGATGAGTCCGGCCCGACCGCAAGAGGCGTCTCAGCTGAAAACAGCAAAGTCCAATTTGCCGCTCCCGGCAAGGTGGCAGCCTATTCCTTCAAGGTAACCAATACGGGCAATGCTGCAGATCTTATCCGCCTTAATGCCAAGACGGAAGCCGGCTGGGAGCTCATGCTTGAGCATAATGTGATTGAAGTGCAAGCCGGTGAAACAGTGGAAGTTCCAGTTTACGTGAAAATTCCAAAAACCAAGCCTGTACCGACAAGCCTAACATTTACAAGCACCTCTGAAACCGATCCTGCCAAAACGGATACTGTTACAAGACGTGTTGGCCCGGGTGCGGGGAAATAAATGATTAAAAAAGGGACAGGCCCGCCTGTCCCTTTCCATTTGCCTACTCTCTTTCATGCAATTGGCTCTTATAAAACTTTAAAAATCCCACAAACACCATGACAGCGCCAATCGTATTGCACGCTACTCTGATCCAATTGATCATCAGAAACTCCCTTGCGGTCTGTTTCAGAAATTCCACTGAATGAACACTCTGCCCCTCAATAAACATAATTTCATTCCGCGGCCATTCAAATAGCATGGAGATGAGCCCCAGGAGAATCATGACAAGAATACTTCCCAGAACCCAGCGGCGTGCAGATTTTATTTTCCATACCAAAACCAGCGCGCCAGCCCCAGTGACCCAGCTCGCTAACCCAAGCGGCGGGAAAAACGTATGGGGACTCGCGACCTCCATAAAATCCATAGAGACATCAAATGATTCCGGCACGTTATGAAAAATATTCGGATACACCATAAATACCTCCAGTATAAAAGCTCCCAGCATAATAAAGGTGATCCATAAATATGAAACCATAAAGAAATACGTCAGTTTTTGCTTCATTGCTTTTCCTCCTTCATCTTTTGTTTCTTCTTATACTGCCAGGCAGGTACCATCACTGCGGATAAGGCAGCCAGATAAAACGGCAGAAATTTAATCCCCACTGGCTGATCGAATAAATAGAAACTAATGATTCCAATTAGATTAGATAAAATAACTCCGGCTGTTAATCCGCCGGCTGCTCCAGCCAATATCCAAACCAGCAGTCCTCTGTTTTTTTCTTTGGAGCGAACAGACTCATGCGGCGCCTTCCATATCTTTCGGACCGCAGCCGCGCCTGCCCCAAGAAACAGTACTCCCGCAACCGGATGAAACGCTCCAAGCCAGCTGATTTTCCAGCCCAGATTGGCTGTGAAATACATGGCAAAGAGCAGCAGAAAAACGACTATCATCTCCTTATAAATCCGCTTAAAAAATCCTCCTGCCAGTGCACTCAGCATCATCAGTACCGGAATGGCATAGCCAAACAAATGTACAAACATTTTATGGGCGGCCCATTTGGACGGGTCCCCAAAGATCGACATACCCGCAAGCAAAAACTGAACCAGCAGGCAGCCCAGATAAACCAAGCCCAATCCTATATAACTATTTTCAGCCAATGTTCTTTTTGGCATTTTCTTTCGTCCCCTCTCCTGTTTTCTTTACAAAACCCATTCTAAGCGGGGGTTCTAACAGCACTCTTATCAATTTCTTACAGAATTATTAAATCCGGCAATAAAAAAAGAACGCATAGAAAATCTATACGCTCTTACCGTTTAAATCGATAGCCCACGCCCCAAACCGTTTCGATATAGTCCGGTTCAGATGGGTCTTTTTCAATTTTCTCCCTCAGCCTTCTGATATGAACTGTCACAGTTGTGACATCCCCATAGAAATCAAATCCCCAAACCTGCTCGAGCAGATGCTCTTTGCTGAAGACCTGGTTCGGGGAGGTAGCCATGAACAGCAGCAGGTCGAACTCTTTGGCCGTAAGGATTCTCTCTTGATTGCCCGCAAATACTTTCCGTGTACCCGGCTGAATCAGCAAATCCCCAATCCTGATGTCTTCATCCTTGCCGGGACCGCTGGAGGTAAGCCTGTCATAACGGGCTATATGCGCCTTCACCCTGGCGATCAATTGATTGGGATTAAAAGGCTTGGCAATATAATCATCCGCTCCCCTGCCCAATCCCCGGATCATATCAATGTCCTCATTTTTTGCCGTCACCATAATAATGGGTATCTCTGAAACCTCCCTGATTTTCCTGCAGACTTCATAGCCGTCCATATCCGGAAGCATCAGGTCCAATAGCACCAGCCGATAGGCGTTTGTTTTTAAGCGTTCCAGCCCTTCCTGACCCGTTGCCGCAATATCTGCCTCATACTGGTTCAATTCCAGGTAATCCCGTTCGAGCTCAGCAATACTAAGCTCGTCTTCAATGATTAAGATTTTTTCCAATCATCTTCCCCCCTTTTTTAACGTAAAAAAGATACTAAGCCCCTTTCCGGCTCCGCCACTTGCCCAAACGGTCCCCCCGTGGCCTTCGATGATTTTTTTTACAATCGCAAGACCCAGCCCGCTGCCGCCTGTGGCAGAATTCCGGGAGACATCCGTACGGTAAAAGCGGTCAAATAAATGAGGCAGCTCGTCGTGTGAAACGCCAGCACCATTATCCTGAATTTCAACCGTGACGTCCTCCGCTTTTGACGACAGCCTGACCACTAATTCTTTCTTTTCTTCCTTCATGTATTTCAAGCTGTTCTGCACAATATTGCCAACCACGCGATTCAATTTCTCCCTGTCAGCCTGCACCCGATACGATTGATTCGGCTCGCACTCAAGACGGAGACTGACAGGCTGTCCCGCCAGATTAAACCGAAGCTCCTCGAGGTAATCATCAAAATAGGACGCTAAATCCAGCTCCCTCAAATCATAAGGAACATTCGGCAAATCAAGCTTGGAATACAATAAAAGCTCCGAGATCAAAGCTTCCATATCATCCGCCTTCTTTTCAATCGTGCCCAAATATCGTTCCATCTTTTCCGGCGTATTCGCCACACCATCTGCCAGGCCGCGGACATAGCCCTTAATGCTCGTTAAAGGGGTTTTTAAATCATGGGAAATGCTTGCAATCAATTCCTTCTGATTCTCTTCATACTGCTTTTGCATAGCTGCGGCTTCCTTCAATCGGCTTCTCATGCTTTCAAACGCCATGGCCAGCTCGTTCAATTCATCCTTGTTCCCGGAAACCTCTATTTCTGTATCCAGATCTCCTCTGCTGATATCATTCGCCGACTGCTTCAGCCGGAGAAGCGGAGCAATGATGCTTTTCGAAACAAGGAAAGTCAGGATTCCATTGGTCAAAATCAGCACCCCGACCAGCAGATAAATCCGAATCGACCGGAAAAATTCAAGATCCTCCTGATCCACTGAACCTTTCACAGGATAGAACAATACATACCCAATGACCATTTCCAGCAGCAGAAATAAAACAACAGGAAGCAGCACCATCCCTATATTCGATAAAATCAATCGTTTTTTTATGGACATCCAGTCACCCCGGTTTTGTATCATAATAGCCGGATTGAACCAGCTTGATAATCTTGAAAAAAGTATAAACAAAGATTCTAACCAAAACATTATATAGTTATTACAAAATTCTTAACAGGTGGTTTTTTTGCAGAGGGGCGGTGTACGGAATTTTTTCAGGTTAACAACGGGGTTCTGACTCTGACTGCAGGCTTCCTGCCTTTTGTGTCAGAAGGTGGACCAGGTTCTGACTCTATCTCGCGCTTTCCTGTCTTTTGTGTCAGAAGGTGGACCAGGTTCTGACTCTATCTCGCGCTTTCCTGCCTTTTGTGTCCGAAGTTAGACCAGGTTCTGACTCTATCTCGCGCTTTCCTGCCTTTTGTGTCTGAAGTTAGACCAGGTTCTGACTCTATCTCGCGCTTTCCTGCCTTTTGTGTCCGAAGTTGCCCCAGGTTCTGACTCCACGATTCGGATTTTCGCTTTTTGTGTCCGAAGCTCCCCCAGCTCCTTGGGTTTAATAAAAAAAGTGCACAGATTCATTCTGCACACCAGCTCCCCGCCTTACACCAACCCTATTTATTTTTGCCTTCCATTTTAAAAAGGGCTTGATCCAGCTTTTCTTCTATTCGCTTTAATCTGTCGTTTCTTCTCTTGAAAATAAAAAAGAAAATGACAAGGATCCCAGGAATAGTCAATAAAAAGGCAAAAGCCAAAAGCTGAAATAAAATATCGCCGGCATTCAATCCGGCCAGAGCAAATGTGAACAAATTCATGATGGTTCCCCTTTTCGGGATGCCATGGTTAGGGTATATAACTGCCTGAGGGATACTACTAGAGCAAAAACAGCCAAAGCATTGGTCACGGAAAAGAAATCTATGTCCGCTAACATGTTCCTGATCATTAAAACTATCGCTATCACTGAAATAATAATGGCCGAGTAAAAATCAAACCTGCTGGTATTTTCTTTCAAAACCAGTTCCCCCTTTCGATAGTTTACGATTATACAGAAGGGAAAGTTTCATTTTCGGCCATAAAAAGGGACAGGTTCATTGTCCACCATCCCCTGGGACAGTAAACTATTTCTCTTTTAACATTGAATACTTACGATAAGCTTTATAGAAACTGATGCAGAAGAACACAGCCATAAAGACTGGAAGCAGCCTTAAAAGGACAAATGGAGTCTCAAATAAAAAGGCTTTCCAAAATAATGCACCCTTCATACTCCAAAGACCTTCGGCTAAATATAAGCCCGAATCCTTGTAAATCATATACGAAAAAGACAATAACAGTATCCCCAAACCAGATGAATACCCCATCAGCCTTCTATAATAATGACTCTGTGATTGGCGATCCGAGAAGATTTGACTTTGTCCATCATCCTCTTTTTGCCAATATCGAATTCCGCCAAGCCATGGCCCACTTATATAAACCCAGCCGAAATCTTCATATAACCCTTTGTAACCTTCAAACTTTTTCTTTGAAAAATAATCTTGATAATCGAGCCGCATCACATATTTCTTGTCTGTTTTTTCGAAAGTGTATATGCCCAATCCGCTAATATTTGTACAGCGATAGCCTTTTTGCAATTGCTCGTTCAGCCAGCGCTCCTCTTTTTCAATATCAAAAAACATCTTAAATTTCTTCATTCGATTCACTTCCTTCGTACAGGGATAAAATATGCAGCAGCCTCTTTTGTTCGATTTTCAAAATTTCGCTTCCTTCCGCAGTAATCATATAAACTTTTCTCCGGCCTGACTCTCCAACAGGTTCAATCCAGCCATGCTTATTCAAGTTCTCAATCGCACCGTATAATGTACCAGCCGCTAAACTAACAGTGCCGTTACTTATCTCGTCTATCTTCTGCATCACGGCATAGCCATGGAGCGGCTCACGCAGAGCTAATAAAATATAATGCATGGTTTCAGACAGCGGTAATAATTTATGTTTCATCTTCTCATCCTCTATTCAGTTCAGCTATATAGTTCAACTTAACAATAAGATAATACAGTTCAACTGAATAGTCAACGAAATTTTAAAATAAAACTAAAAAAGCCGCTTTCCTTAGGGCAAGGGAAAGCGACTTTTAACCGCTAGTGAAAGAAGAATAAAGGCAAAAATACCATCAATCTCTATCAGCAGCCGTTGGAGGCTGTTCAAACCAGCCTCTCTCAATCATGATTTTTGCAGCACTCTGGACAAAATGTGAATTTTTCATTGTTGCCTTCAAATAAACCATCCCTACATCGCGCCGGCCATTGACTGCCACTGAATTTCCGAATGCTCTAAGTTTTATTGAAAACATATCCATCTTATGGAAGAGCATGATTTTATCAGAAAAAGGCGAGAAAGTGGAATTGGTTATTAAGTCATCCAGATAAGGTGGTGAAGGCAAATCTTCTTCATGCAGTTTTTGCCTATAACTTTCAATATTCGTGGTGGTAATTTCTTTTCCCTTCTCAAACAATTTACGTATCTTTTCATCCTTGGCCACTTGGGCAAATGCCATAATGAGTGCCTTACTTGTCACATTATTTTCAATATTATCGTAAAAATGGGGGATTTCCATTGCATGCAAAGGGCGTTTATCTCCAAGGTAGCCGGTTAAAAAATCTTTATGCACAAATTCCGCTTTCTCAGGAACTGGAATCAATGGGGGTTTAATGATCAGCCCTTTATGTATTAATATCTCTTTGATCTGCTCCATTAAATCCATGGCGGAATCCATACAATGCCTAAAAAATTCCTTTACGTCCTTTCTGTACATAAGAGGGATGGCAATACTATAAATACTCAATCCTGCTTTTGCCGCATACTTTAAATAGTGGACATAAAATTCATCCATAAACAGTCTGGGAGCACCTAAATTTACATCCTCTTCCGTAAAACCATTAGGAATAGGAAATCCTTCTTTCTTGAAAATACCTTTAATAGTCTCCATAAATTCTTCTGACAGCTGTAAGGCATTTTCCAATAAGCTTTTAATGTCCTTATCTTCAACATGCTGCAGAAAATATTTTAAAAAACATGATGCCATACTGTTTCCCATATATGTAGCCCAAAGCTTGCCCATTTCGGCTGATGTTAATTTTTCTGAGCTATCCGGATTATGAGAACTTAATTTAATTGGTTTAATTTTTTTCATGACAATCCCTTCTTTTTTACTTACTATCTCCTTCCTTTAAATTCGTATACTTTAAATTTCGTCAAAATTAAAGCTGCTATTTGGGGAGAAGGGCAGCTGTCAAGCAAAAAACTAATTGGAACAATAATACGAAACTTATTTAAAGGAGAAACCGTACAAATAGTTAAAGGAGTCGCTGCAGGGGCTTTTTGAAAGACCTTTGCAGCAGGAGAGGGAAAGTAACCCGATTTTCACACACTTACCTAACTCAGCACTAGTGATAAACTTTAAGAAATTCTGCTGATTTTAGAAAAATGAATGGAGGAATTCCAATATGACAAGTACCGCTCTATTTATCATAGCTATGGCATCTATAGTTATATGGATATCATTATCCATAGAGCTTATGAAGCCTTCCAAGGAACAGAATGGCCGCAAAATAGTTATTTTAACTGCTGCAGGTTCTTTATCCACTATAGTTTTAACCATTCCACTTTTTCAAAATATCTCTTTTTAAGAAAAAGGAAATTTAGTATTGTACACTTCAAATGGATACCGCTGTTCATGCCACAATGAAGGCTCAATCCTTATATAAATAAAGGGAGATGCCGATTCTGATGGATCTTCAACTCCCAAACTTTAACTGATGGAACAGTACCTTCAGTTATTTGGAAATATGATATTTTCAACTAAGCCTTTCTCCTGTCCGAAGACATGCCTGCTCGGGCTCTATTTGCAATTTTGGTTTTTCTATTTGCAAATTCACCCTCCCTATTTGCAGGTCCACTCCATCTATTTGCAAAACCATTATTCCAGCACTGATTGCACTCGACTATTTGCAAATTTACCCCTTCTATTTGCAAAATAAGAGTTCTATGTGCAAATTCCCCCTATCTATTTGCAATCCCACCCTCTCTATTTGCAGGTCCACTCCATCTATTTGCAAAATCCCTCCCGGCCAGCAGTCTTCCCAAAAAGAAAACCCGGCTCCACCAAGGAAGCCGGGTTTCCCCATCCTATTACTTATCTTGCTTTCCATTCCCTTTCCCAGGCTTCACCGGGCCATCAGGGGTTTCAAGATTTTGCGGAGGCTGTTCGCCTTTTTTCAGCTTGTACAATTCAACCGTTTTGGTTGTTTTGTTGCCGGCCAGGTCCTCTGCTTCAAACGTAAAGACGTTTAAGCCTTCTTTCAATGAAAGTTTAATCTTTTTGAATTCCTTTTCGATGCCTCTCATTGCATAAGGCTCCTGGAATTCCTGGTAGAATAGCTCGCTGCCGTCCTGAGAGAAGCGAAGCTGGTCAAAGTTATCTGTCACTGTAATGTTGATGACAGGGTCCTTCTTGTTATGCTTAATGTATTTACTCGAAGGCAGCCCATCGATTTCAACCGTCGGGCCAGTCGCATCGACGATGATCGTGCGCTTGAAAGAGATCGCATTATTCGCAGTATCCACTGCTTTCACTTCCAGGCTGTGAACGCCATCTTCAAACGTCATCTTTGTTTCAAATTCATATTGTCCTTTTTCGTCATTGTACGTAGTTTCAATAGGTGTTCCGGCAATGGTGAATTCCTTCATGCCAGATTCTTCTTTAATCGTGCCGCTGACAGTCAGTTCATTTGTGTTGTACACTTCAAGCGCCGCAGGCTCCTCAAGGTATACGTATGGAACGGTCTTGTCATTGCTCACTTCGCCCACTTCCACAGTTGCTTCAGAAGAGTTGCCGGCAAAGTCATAGGCTACTACCTTAACATTTGTGCCCACTTCCAGTTCTTCCGGAAGAACAAATTCTTCTGTATCTCCGCTTAGCGCTTCATCCAGAATAGACTTTTCATCTACGAAAATATCAATATACGAAATGCCGGAGCCTTCAGGGTTATCAGCAGCTTCCAGCTTTAATGCTGTGTTGCCTTCGATAAGGTCAGCCTGAACGCTTGGCGCAGCCGTGTCCACTTTTACAGGGATTTTCACGGATTGCCACTCTGCCCCTGCATAGTCGATGACAGACTTAATCTCAAAATAGTACTGTCCGTCCTGCGCAAGCTGGTTGCTGATTTTTCCATCCCAGCCCCAGTTCGGATTGAGCGTATAATTCGCACCTGCCCCGCCATCGTAATAATGCTTGCGAAGGCTGTTTTCCGTGCGCAGCTTACGTAACGTTTTTCCATCCTCATCTGTAATCGCGAATTCTGCTTGTTTCGCATTTCGCAGGAATGAAAGAACCGGGATCAATTGATCCTGAACTTTGTCCCCGTTCGGAGAAATGGCGATTGTTTCCCCGCTGAATGCATCGTTTACCGGATCATATCCTAAGTAAGAATACCCCTCGGCTGTCTCTGAAACTGCTCCTGCCATTCCGTAGAATGAACTGTCATCATACTTCATACCGTCAAGGATCGGAGCTTTATCCCAATCACCCTTGAAGCCTACATAAGGAACCGTTAATTGCGGGTTCACGTCAGTTGAGTCTGTCAAAGTGACATATCCTTCAACAAAGTATCCATTCGGGAATACCTCGTTGATGTCAAGAGGAGTTTCCCAGTTTCCTGTCTTCGAAGGATCTACCACTTTTGCATTGCTGACATCCACACTTACTTTAAAGCTTACAGATCCATTCGCAGGAACGGTTACCTCTGCTGAATCCTGGCCCTCCACTTTTACAGAAGCATCCAGAATCTTCTGAGCTTCAAGCTCATCTGCTGCCCAGCCCATCTCTCCATAGGCTGCAAAATCAGTCTGCAGATTTGCTGCCACATCGTAAGCCACATCTTCACCACTGAAGTTTTGCGCTTTTAACGTGAATTCAAATGTATTGCCAACTTCTTTTAAAGCCACTTTTCCTTCATTCGTTGAAGCCTCCGTTACGATAACAGGAGAAGATAATGCCGAATGAAGCTGCATGATGCCGGAACCTTGTCGGCGCGGGGAATAAGGGATATTCCATTCAAATGCACTGTTGACGGTTCCTTTATCAATGACCGGCGCCGCTGTATTCATCATCAGGTTCTTCGCAACGTTGACACGGTCAAAGCCGGTTACGCCAAATTCTGTATCCACACGTTCAAGAACAAGTGCCGCACCACCGGAAACGTGAGGAGCTGCCATGGAAGTACCGCTCATCATACCGTACTGGTTATTCTCAAGAGTCGAGTAGATTTGTCCGCCTGGAGCTGTAATTTCAGGCTTGAAATCCAGGTTAGGCGTTAAACCCCATGAAGTGAAGGCGCTCATTTTGCCTGCTTCAGGGTTTGCTGACTTTGTTTTTTCTCTGTTAAAAGAAAGCGTGACTGTCTGGCCATCCTGAATGGCTGCTGCCAGCTTGTCTCCATCTGTCTTCAGCATGAATAGCTGCGGGATTGTAATGGACGGATCGCTTGCCATGTTGACATAACCGTCAGCATTATTGTAGATAATAACGCCGACAGCTCCAGCTGCCTGGGCATTAATGGCTTTATCAACAAATGCCAATTCCCCGCGCTGAATTAATGCGTATTTACCAGCAACACCGGACAGCTCTTCAGGCTTGCCCAATCCGCCGTAGGCTACTTCAAATGTTTTCGTTTCAACGTCATTCGGGTGAACATTTCCTGCTGACAAGAATGCAGCTTTTCCGGACTCTTCACCGAATTGGTAGTTGACTGCATCCAGATCCATGAAATTATTTTCAATAGATGCTACCTGCAAAGAATCATAGGATACACCAGGTGATCCCGAAACACCGATGTCCGGGTTTTCACTGCTTGGATTAGCGAATCCATTTCCAAAGTGAGCAGAGTTCCCAGCAGAAATAGACATTAAAATGCCGTTGTCTACTGCTCTGGCAATCGCTTTTTGTTCAGCTGACTCAGGGCTGACAAACCCGGCTGTTGAACCAAGACTCATGTTTAGTACGTCTGCACCAAGTACAATCGCATCATCAATCGCCTTTACATAAATATCACTGTATGTAGAAGGCATATTCGGATCATTTCCGAATACTTTAAGCGCAAGGATCTGGGCTTCAGGTGCTACCCCTTTAATGCCGCCGTTCTCCTCATCGCCATTCGCTCCGACAGTACCGGCAACGTGCATTCCATGCATGGAAGCATCCGGGCCGATATCACGGATCGTGTCATTTTCATCCATATAGTTGTATCCATATGGTACTTTTTCAGAATAATATTTCCCAAGAAGGCCATTATCTTTTTTAAACCTGGAAATTTCCTCTTTCGTTAATTCCTTTTCTGATTCATCGGCCAAAACCATGTCACGGTGAGAAGGATCCATACCGGTATCAATGACGCCGACTACCATGCCCTCACCTTTAAAGCCATAATCACGCCAAGCTTCCTGAGCTTGTACGAGCTCTTTACTGTAAAGCATATCCGGCTTTTCCTGCGGCTTTTCGTACTCGTTCACCACTTGTACTTCGGCCACTTCCGGCATTTCTTCTACAAGCTCAATGTCGCCATACATCATCTCAGCACTAAAGCCATTTACAATTGTAGTAAAGCTTTCGCGCTCAATCATCTTCACTTTATTCTTTTTAGCGCGGTCCTTTACCTTCTGCTGTTCAGACAGCTTTTCATTCTTCAGCTTCTGCTTTGTTGCATCTGGAAGTTCTTTATACTTCTTCTTTTGCTTTTGGGCATAAAGGACAGAAGGCTCTGTCTTCATCTCCACGATGACCCTGACAATATCAGTTTTGCTGTACTGCTTGTCCAGCTCACTTTTCTTTATTTCCTGGATGGTCTTGCGGTTTTCTTCTCCCTTGCTATTCGGTGTTTTCTCAGGCACAACAGCTGCTGATACCGAACTGGAGAAGATTAGCATGAACATTAATAAGGCCACTGCTGATCTTTTAATCCTCATTCCCTACCTCCTAGTTATATTATTCAGAATTTTTTTAATACACTATAAAGGTACCAAAACCAAATTTTTCATATAAGGATCAAAAGACCTGATTAACAGAATCATGAACAGGAAATTAGATCTATTTTTCACAAAAAATGCTGTAGAAAAATTTCATATTTTAACAGAATTTGAGATTTAGCCGGGACAGAGGGACAGGTTTTTTGTCCCATTAAAGCATTTTGTGCGTAAACCAAGAAAAAGGCATAGCCAGACAGCAACACTATCTGACTATGCCTCTATAATTTTGTGTAGATTTCAAAAGAAGTTTACCCATTGCGAGAGCCTGCCTCGACATCCTCCTGAGACTATTGTGAAACAGGATTTTTCGGGTGGTGCCTGTCACCAATTCAGATTACAAGCCCTCCATCTATACTCAAAATGGCTCCAGTAATAAAGCGCGCTTCGTCTGAGGCCAGGAAGGCATAGCCGTTTGCGATGTCTTCCGGTCTGCCCATTTGATTCAAGGGTGATTTTGCTTTCATGATGTCTTTTACCTTATCAGGCAGAGCTCTGGTCATGTCCGTCTCAATAAATCCAGGAGCAATGGCATTGACTCGAATTCCGTATTTCCCCAGTTCCTTTGCCCAGGTTTTAGTCATACCGTTTACTCCCCATTTCGCTGCGGCATAATTGGACTGGCCAAAGTTGCCGTATATCCCTACAACAGAAGAGGCATTAAGAATGACTCCTTCTCCCTGATCTTTCATTATTTTTGCTGCATTCTGGCCGACATTGAAAACACCCTTTAGATTTACATCAATGACCTGATCCCACTGGGATTCTGTCATATTTGTCAGCTGTGCATCCTGAACAATACCGGCATTGTTTATGACAATATCTACACGTCCGTACTGAACTAACGTTTCTTCAAATAATTGACTGACTTCATTCCGGTCTGCCACATTGCATACAACATAGATGGCTTCTCCATCGGCTTTTCTAATTTCCTCTGCCCTATCCAATAGATTTTGCTCATTTAAATCAGCTAAGACTAATTTTGCTCCTTCTTCTGCAAATTTCTTAGCTGTGGCTGCACCGATGCCTTGCCCAGCACCGGTAATGACAGCAACCTTGCCTAATAATTTCATTTTTAAGTCCATCTCCTCTTTATCCCTCAACTGCCTTTTTCGACCCAGAAACAGCCTTTTGCTCATTTTCTTCCGGAGCATAATCATCCTGAATAGTTGAGATAACCTTTTTGGTTGAGCTGCTTATTTCGTTTTCAAAATAAGGTTCATAGGCTTCAAGCGGTGCTTTCTTGCCAATTTTAACAGCAATTAAAACGCTTACAAAGGCAGCTGCCAGAGCAATGATAAATGGATTAGTTGCTCCCAATACCTTCGCAATGATATATACGAGCGTACCAACAATAATGTTGGCATATGCACCCGCGCTGTTCATTTTCTTCCAATATAAACCTAAATAGACGACAAAGAAGAAAGCGGCGCCGAATCCTCCGTACACATACGTGAATCCCATAGCCAGCAGCACAGGCGGTTTAATGGCACTCACCACTGCTAAGACACCAAGTGCCAGAACGGTATATCTTAAATGCTTTTTCGAATTTTCCTCAGTAGTTTTTGATGTGAATATATTTTTGTAGATATCATAATACAGCGATGTCCCGCAATGCAGCAGCATGGAATTGGCTGTCGATACGGCTGCAGCACATAAAGCGACTAAAGTAAGTGCTCCCACTAAAGGATGCGCATATTCCGTGATCACCAGCGGCATAATATAATCAGTGGTTTGTCCTGCCGGAAGGCTGGGAATCAATGTTTTCGCACCAAGACCAATAATGATTAACGGAACGAAAATGGCGATTAGCAATACGACTGAGATCATCATCTGCATGATGGCTACTTTAATGCTTTTAGGCGCCAGCATTCTGGCTACCCAGTGAGGGGAAACGGCTGCCCCAAGTGAATTGGATATGAAAATAGAGAAGAGCGCACCTAAGCCAAAGGTTCCGACTGGAGATAATAAAACACCCTTTGATAGACTTTCTCCTCCCACAACGGTTGGTGCAGTTGTAGCCGCCAGAGTATCATAAATATTAGAGAATCCCCCTGCTGCAGCCAATACAGCGACAGCCCCCAGAACTACACCTAAAATGATTAAAATGGTGTTCACGGTATCTGTAACAGCTACTGACCAGAAGCCTCCTATGCTTGTAAAAAGAAGGAAAACAAGAAAAGCAAAAATAGCTATTTCATATTTCATACCTGTTATAGTTGAAAAAACAATTCCAAACCCGACTACTTGCAGATGAGTAAAAACAAAATATCCAACAAGCATAAGTGCCGCAACCAGCGTCCGTAATTGGCTGTTCTTTTTTAATGGTTCATATCGGAGATGAATAAATTCAGGGAAAGTTTTTGCCGGCGATTCCGGTCTCCTGACTTTATATGCAACAATCGGAATTAAAGCGGTACCAAAAAACCATCCCGCAACCCATCCTATGATGGCTGCCACTCCCGAACTATATAAATAACCCGGAACACCCATGACAGAGGCAACACTGACCCATGTGGCAACAGACGTACCAACCCCAATAAATAAGCCCATCCGGTGTCCGCCAGTTGTAAAGTCTGACATGGATTCAACATTCTTCAAGCTCTTCAGACACGTCCACACGATAAATAGTAAATAAAATGAAAATACAGCGATATACCACATTCCTGTCACCACCTCCTATTTAAATAGTTTTCCGGAATATCCCCAGCGCTTCACTTTTGACTTTTCGACTTTATAACACAGAATTGTACCGCATATCAATGAAAAAGCGATTGTGGCACCCCAAATCAACAATGCTATAGCCATGGATTATCTCTCCTTTACAAGTTCACTTGGTTTATTTTTCATTTCCTCGTTTAAAGATTCGAAAAAAGGTAAATTGTCAGAAAAAACCGGAACTGCTTTCCTATTTTCAGCATCCGATACCAGCTCCACAACTAAATCGTTATAAGGAGTAGGAATGCCGAGAGCTTTCCCTTTTTCCGAAACATGGCCATTAATAAAGTCAATCTCAGTCTTCACTTTCCGCACTAAATCCTGCAGCATACTCGCTTTAAGATTTCGGTGTGGAGACCAAACCTCATGGTAAAAGTCCATTTTCTCACTAACCTTTTGACCTTCCTTCAGTTCCAGGAATTCCATGTCTTTTCCCTGCATATTGGTTAAGTGAATCCCTTGCGCATGTGCCACTTTAATGGTTTCATCCGCAATATAAGCCAGGCTGGTCATTGCTTCTTTATTCGACAGAACTTCGCCGAACGTACAGCCGAGTGCCGCAGACATTCCGCTGAATGTCGTATTCATTAATAACTTTGTCCACTTAATTCCGCTAATATTGGACGTGATTTTGCAATAGCCGACATGTTCCAATACCGCTTTTACATCTGATAAGCGGGGTGTGATCCTTCCGTCCGTTTCCCCTATCTCAAATGCATATTTCTTTACAGTCTCCCATTCAGTAGTCAGTTCAGACTCACCCGGGCCTTTCCATGTTGCGCCAAAGCCAACCGCCCCGCCAATCGTCCTGCTGCCGCCAACTATGGAAGCAACATACTCTTCGGGAATTCCGTTCTGAAGCGTACAGACGATGCTGTTTTCGTGCAGATATGGAAGTAATTGATGAAGAGATTCATAGGTAAATACCTGCTTGGTTAATAGAAATACTAAATCATATGAGCTGCTAATTTGATCTGGTGTCAAGGCATTGACAGGAACCGTCTTATTTATAAAACCTGAAAGCTTTGCACCGGATTGATTCAGCCTATTTACATGACTTTCATTAATATCGATTAAATCTACTTTTTCTCCCCCTTCCGCCATTAGTGCTCCAATGATTGTTCCTAAAGAGCCTGCACCCATAATCGCAATATTCATGTTAAATCCCCCTATTCTTGTTACTTAATCTAGTTTTGAACACCTTTCAGTGATGTAACCAGACTGCCTCTATTCAGCTTATCAATCCCTAAGATTTTTCTGGCCTCAGCTGGAGTGGCAACCTCTCTTCCCAATGTTTGAGCCAGGTTTGCTATTCGATTCACGAATTGAGCATTCGTTTCAGCTAATTCACCTCTTCGAAAATAGACACTATCCTCCATTCCTACCCGAACATGTCCGCCTAATAGAATACTCATCGTATTGATGGTTAACTGATCTTTACTTGCACCAATTGCCGACCATGTAGAACCTTCCGGAATGCTATCTATTAAAAACATCAGGTTTTTAGGTGTTGCCGGCATTCCTCCATGAACACCCAGTACGAATTGAAAATGGAATGGATCATCAATCAATCCCTTTTTAGCAATTCTTAACGTATTGTGAATCATGCCTACATCAAAGATCTCAATCTCCGGCTTGATTTGCCGTTCTTTCGTAACTGCCGCCAATCTTTCCAGGAACTCAGGCGTATTGTGAAAGACACCTGAGCCAAAGTTCATGGTCCCTGCATCAAAAGTCGCCATTTCTGGGTTTAATTCACACACCTTTAGCCGGTCTTCATCATTATTTCCGATTCCCCCTGCTGTTGTTAAATTTAAGATAATATCGCATTTATCCTGGACGCGGTCAATAACTTCTTTATACGTATCCAGATTTAGTGTATTTTCTCCCCTATGATCCCTTACATGAATATGGGCGATAGCCGCCCCCTCTTTCCATGACTCATAAACAGAATCGGCAATCTCTTTTGGTGATAATGGCACATAAGGCGTATGTTCCCGTGTTGTTTGTGCTCCTGTTGGGGCTACTGTAATTATTAATTTTTCCATTGTTGATCCCTCTTTCTGCAGAATAAATTCTTCTTTTTCTATTGATGCAATTTCTGTGCCAAAAGTAAAAAGGCGTTAATACAGCCTTTTCTCTAATAAAGATAAAAAAACCGATGATAAAATTCATCGGTTTTTAAATAATCTGACTATTTAGTCGTCTTATCAGGCATTTGTTTTGATGAAATAATTCATCAGTACCGATTCGATTTTGCATCACTTAAGCTAATACCCAGCCTTTTAGCCTTTTTTACGATAGTAGATTGATCAACTTCTAAAATAGCGGCTGCTTTTCTTGTACTTCCATAAAGTTTTATTGCCTTTTCAATGGTCTCTTTCTCGACGTTTTCCACTATTTTCTTTAAACTGAGTCCTTCATTTAATGATTTTGCACCATCCAGCTCAATATTTAATAACTTCATTGCATGGTCAGCACTAAACCTCTTGAATTTTTCCGAAACGATCACCATTCGTTCTACCACATTTTGCAGCTCTCTTATGTTTCCAGGCCAGTTATACCCTTTAAATACTTCGAATACTTCCTTTTCTAATTGCACTTCTTTACTATATTTTGCATTATAAATGTCTAAATAATGTCTGACTAATATCTCAATGTCTTCTGATCGTATCCGAAGCGGCGGAATATGAATCGGAAATACATTTAACCGAAAATACAGGTCTTCTCTAAATTTCCCTTCTTTTACAAGATCGTATAAATCGCAATTGGTTGACGCCAGGATCCGGACATTGAATTTAATCGGCTTTGTCCCGCCTATACGTGTAACCTCTTTTTCCTGAATAATCCTTAGCAGCTTCGACTGCAGCTCAATCGGCATCTCTCCAATTTCATCCAGCAGCAAAGTGCCTTTATCAGCCAATTCAAACATGCCGATTTTCCCTTTACTGGATGCACCGGTAAAAGAGCCGCTTTCATAGCCAAACAGCTCCGACTCCAGGAGACTTGCAGGAATGGCAGCACAATTGATTTTTATAAAAGGCTTGCCATGCCTCTCACTATTCATATAAATTTCATTGGCGACAACTTCCTTTCCAACTCCTGTTTCTCCAGTTATGAGGACCGTTACATCCAAATTGGCCACCTGGTGAATCATCTGAATAACAGGTTTCATCTCCTGGCTTTCTCCAATTAAACTTTTGGATGTCTGTAATTTTCTGAGATGTTCAATTTCATATTGATTCTTCAGCTTATCCTTTTCAACCTCTTGCATACGCTTCTCTGAAGCTGCTAATTTTTCTTGCATTTCCAGTAAATCCGACATATCCCGATTGATTACTACGACCTTTTTGATATTGCCTTTCTGATCAAAAATGGGATTACCTGATGTCAGCACTTTGACCCCTGTCCGGATTTCGGCTACCGCATTAATTGGTTTTTTGGTTCTAATAATTTCAGGGGTGATGGCGTTCTTATATAAACCTTCCTTCATCAGATCTCCCACGTACTTATTCAGGACAAGATCAGGAGCCAGGCCGGTTATTCGGCTGTAGGCCTTATTCACATATAACGTCTTTCCTTCTCCGTCTGAGATATAAATTCCATCATAAAGTTCATCACAAACCTGTTTATAATCGCCTTCATTTAACTCTTTGATTTCTTTAAAAATGTTGAGCAGCCCTGTTTCCGTCTCTCTCTTATCCAGAGAATGGAGTGGCGAATTTTTAATTGTCTCTAACAAATTTTTTAAAAATTCCTGCGAAGAAAATAGTTTTTCTTTTGTCATAACATCCTCACGCCCCCCCCGTTTTCTGATCTTATTTGAATATTTAAACAAGTTGTACATAATTATAGAATTTTAGAAGAGTTATTTTCAAGGACGAAATGACTACAATTTGATACGGGATAGCCTATATGAAGATTCCTTTACCAAAACACCCTGTAATTGGATATTTATGTTAACATATTACTTAGATTCTCTAAGCCAATCTAGAATCTCATGATCCAGCTTTATGATCCTGTCTAAAAACAATAAATAGGACGACACACATACATAGAATAACGAAAAACAGCCAGAATACATCCGTAGCAAAGTCCATCCCACTACCTCCATTTAAGTATTTGCCCCACTTTAAAAAGAAAGCGGTGAAAATGTTGAGTAAGAGTAAACGAATATTACTAAGCCTATTTGCCATCCTCATTTGCCTTGCGCTATTTGTGATTGGAATCCTATTTGCCGGAAAAATGCCTTTCCTAACCGTGCTGGGGATAGCCGGACTTAGCGGAATCTATTATGTTGTGTTCCGGCTTGTAAGGACATCAGCGAAGATAGAAAAATAGCTTAGATGAAAAGGAGATAAATATGAATACATTTAAAAATATCATAACCACAAAAGAAGAATTTGCGTCTTTTCGGGAGGAAATCGGCAAGCCGAGTGCACGTGCCGCCGGCAAAGTCATCACTTTCATCGATGAGCACTGCATTGATTTTATTTCCAAGTCGCCTTTTTTAACGATGTCCACTTCAAATGCAGCCGGGAAATGTGATGTTTCGCCAAGGGGGGATGCCCCCGGGTTTGTGACAGTTCTTGATGAGCAGCATCTATTTATTCCGGAACGGCCGGGGAATCGAAGAATGGATACCGCTCATAATCTTATCGAAAACCCCAACATTGGTCTTCTTTTTCTCATACCAGGACTTGGAGAAACACTAAGAATTAATGGTAAAGCTTACATATGCCGTGACCCGGAGCTCTTAGAAATGAGTATAGCCAATGGCCGCACTCCTTTATTTGGCATTTTAGTAGAAGCAGAGGAATGCTTTATCCATTGTGCAAAGGCATTGATCCGATCGGGATTATGGAACGGGGAGTCCTGGCCTGCGAAAGAAGCCCTTCCTTCCGCCCCTGCTATGCTGGCAGCCCATACAAACCTGCCGAATCAAACCGCTGAACAAGTGGCGAAGGATCTTCAGGAAAGTTATAAAAACAGATTGTATTAAATATACGGCGCGAAAAAAGGAGCTGAACAGGTTTGCTGGTTAAAAAGAAAGCATCTGAGGGAAAGAAAAACGGCGTTTCCTATCTGAATGGCCAAATAAAGTTTCAGGGTGTTTCCTTAAACGTGCACAGCTATTTAACGGATGGAGTCTTAATTGACACCGGGGCACAGTCTCTCCATAAATTCTTTGAACCGTTCATTGATGAATCAGACTTTGACCAGATCATGATTACCCATTTTCATGAAGACCATTCCGGCTGTGCGGCATATGCTGAAAAAACGAAGAAACTCCCTATCTATTTAAACGAAACATCCATTCCTTCCTGTGAAAAAAGGGCTGATTACCCTTTATACAGAAAGCTTTTTTGGGGCAAAAGGAAGCCGTTTCGCGCCCAGGCGATTCCGGATTCCTTTTCCTCCCGAAAAGCGCACTGGGATGTCATCGACACTCCCGGACATGCTTTCGATCATAAAGCCTTTTTAAACCGGGAAACCGGCCAGCTGTTTACGGGGGATTTATTTGTCAGTGAGAAGACCAAGGTGGCTTTAGCAGAAGAAAGCATTCCGGAAATTATCCGCTCCCTTGAACGCGTTCTAACCTATGACTTTGAAGATGTATTCTGCAGCCACGCAGGCTTTGTAGAAAATGGACGAGCAGCCCTTCAGCGAAAACGGGACTATTTGCTGTCCATCCAGGATGAAGTATCCTCACTGTATAAAGAAGGGAATTCCGCTGACGCGATCTGTCAGAAGCTGTTTCCAAAAAGATACCCCATCGTGAAATTTTCACGCGGCGAGTGGGATTCCAGGCACATCGTCACATCGATATTGGAGGAGTGCAGCTCACGGTAAGCAGACTCGTCATGGAGCGAGTTTCTATGATTCACTGTCTCTATCTCCTTTGCCTGTTTTTACATGGTTTTATTTCCCAATTTTCTTAATAATGATACAATTAAAATGTAATAATTTACATAAGGAGTGGATTCATTTGTCTATCACCACTAATGGTAAAACGATTATCAAAGAAGCTGCCATTCATTCACCAGTGGAATTCGTTTGGTATGCCTGGACGATTTCCGAAAGAGTGTCTGAGTGGTTTGCACCTGAAGCAGCCATTGAAGCCAGGGAAGGCGGGAAATATGAACTTTACTTCGTACCCGGAAATAAAACGGGAATGAATACCAGGGGCTGTAAAGTCACAAAGCTGAAGAACGAAGAAGAGCTTCACTTTACCTGGAAAGGCCCAGACCAGTTCGAGTCCATCATGAACAATGAAGACGAATTAACCATTGTAAGTGTGAGCTTCAAGCCAATCAATGAAACTGCAACCAACGTGATGGTGACACACAGTGGATTTAAAGATCATGAAGAATGGGCTGAAGCTATTAAATGGCACGAAATGGCTTGGGCAGGTGTGCTGGATAGTTTAAAATCCGCTCTGGAAAAGGGCAAAGGCAACTTATGCTGCCAGCCTTAATCCAATTAGTAAAGAGAAATTTAATAGTCCTCTTTTTTTAAATAATCCACCAAAATAAAAGTGATTATGGCAACTCAAATGACGTAAAAAAGCAAAAGGGAGCTGCCTGACAAGAATTCGCTCCCTTTTCTGCGTAAAAACTTTATTAAAATCCTTACTACAACCCATCAAACCTCACTTCATACAGGTATTTCATCTGTTTTTCCAGAACCCAGGCCGGAATATGCGGGAATAGTGCATCTCGAAGAGCTACAGAAACACCGTTATTCAGCTGGGCCACCCTTCCAATCCTGTTTGACATTCTGGTAATTTGACTGGTCCGCCGTGTTCGTTCGTGTTCATATCTTCCCAATGCCTCTTTAATTGTGGGACTCCTTTTTAAATGACCTGCGAGGATGATTGCATCTTCAATAGACTGTCCGGCCCCTTGCCCCAGATTGGGCGTCATGGCATGAGCTGAATCACCGAGCAAAACAATGTTCCCAAATACAAAGCGGCTGATTGGCGGGAGATCATAAATATCATGGTGAAGCAATTGGTGATCAGACGTTTGTGCCAGTATGCCGGGGATTGGCTCGTGGTAGCCTTCAAATATCCTGGTCAAGTTCGATACAGTAAAGGCTCTTAATTGAGAATCCTTTGCTTTGGCATTAACGCAGGCAAACCAATAAATTCGGTTGTCCGGCAATGGTACGATACCGAAGCGTCCTCCGCGGCCCCAGGTTTCTATAAATATTTTTGGATCATAATCCCTCAAGTTCGGTCCTGCCTGCACAACCGCCCTCCAACAGGTGTATCCCGAATACCGTGGTTTTGCATTCGGCATCAGTGTTTCACGTATGGTGGAGTGAATGCCATCCGCGGCGATCAGCAAATCCCCTTCCTCCGTTAAACCGTCTTCAAACCATACTCTCACTCCGGAGGCATTTTGTTCAAAACGCCTGCAAGTCTTTCCAGTATGAACAATTTGCTTCTGATCTAAAGCGCTCATTAGCAGCTCCAGGAGCTTTCCTCGCTCAATCGCAACATTATCAAGTCCATACTTGCGGCTGATTAAAGCTGTGTCCGTCCGCTGCAGGATTTTCCCTGCAGGTGTTAAGATGCGAAGTTCATCCAATGCCTTTCCTTCCTGAACAACCTGATCTCCCACACCAAGCTGCTGCAATGCACGGACAGCATTTGCGCCAATTCCGAGCCCGGCACCTGCGAAACGCACTTCATGCTTACTTTCAAAAACCTTCACTTCCATCCCTATTTTGCGAAGGGCAATGGCTGCGCTGAGCCCTCCGATGCCAGCGCCTATGATGATTGCTTTCATCGTATCACCGCTTTCATGTACATATAATCCAACCATTGAATTAATCTACTATTTTATTTATTTCTTAACTTATTTAATTCTGGAATATGTTTATAAATATCCGATACTTTATCTACAACCTCTAACTTCACTGCATCTCCGCCATTTCCCGTCATGGCAGTATTTATAAATCCATATATTAATCTCAGTAATGTTTTAGCATCAGCTTCTGTAAGATGATTAACAGCATCTATCGTATTCTCAAACTCATTATTAACAGCAGTTTCTTTCAATGTAATTCCTCCAATAAGATTTCAATATCCTTCTTAAACAAACCTGCCCCTTTTATCGAATAAGAAAAAGCAATGCTTATTTGTGCATTGCCTGCTTTCCTTCTGGACTGTTAAATAATACTTAACTCTAAATATTCGTCAGCTTCCTTAAACCCAAACTTCTTATATACAGGTCTTCCCATATCAGATGCACCAAGCCATATTCTTGATATACCAGATAGTTTGACTTCTTCAACTAATTTTGATAATAAATTTTTTGCAATGCCTTGACCTCGGTAATTTTCGTGAGTGTACATATTTGCAATATATGCCTTTTTCCCGGTTTTATTGGTATAGCTAGGTGGGAAATCATAAAAAATTACTGCACCACAAGCTATAATTTGTTCACCATCTTCTACAAGCCATTGGATAAGCCTGCCCTCACTTAACTTTTCTCTAAAGAAAACGGATAGTTCCTCATCAATATCAATACTTGGTTCTAACCCCTCATCAACTAATTGTTTTTTTCTTAGCTCAACCATTTTTTCAATATCGTTCAGGTTTGCTCTACGATATTTCAACATCTAATCACTCCTAACGATGAATTGTATTCTTCATTCTCATTAATAAAACCTTCTTAAACAAACCTGCCTGATTCAGCAGCTGATCTTTACTATAAGCACCCTATTAGCTGGTTAAGTTGAAGATGATATTAGCTTTTCCCCAAAGAAAACCCATCAAACAACCGTCCTCCGAAGGGTTGCAAGACAGAATAAACTAATTGTATAACTTGATTTTTATTACCAGTCTTATAAAAAATATCAAAAGCATCTACAAAATGATTTGCGAACTCCTCATCGTAACTTCTCAATGAACGAATTACCCATTTAGATGCACCAATCCATTGACGGTTTGTTCTCAAAATGAATTCGCTTAATAATTCTGCAAGTGTATTAGCTATAAATATTTCCTCTGCTCTAATAGAACAACCTATAAAATCATCCAGTGCATCCGTAATAAAATATCGCTTTGTATTTATAGTTTCTACTGACCATTCTTTTGGACCTTGACTTAATATATCCATAGCCTCTTTTTTTATGGAATCAATTATTCCAACATCTTTTAGGACAATTCCTTCTGAAACCATCCTTGGCATTGAAGGTCTCGCTCTTTCATAATCCATTTCAAAAAATTCCTTATATGTGGTTAAGTTATGTACAAATACCTCAATAGCCCACCCATATGCTATTAAGGACTCTCTGTAGGATGAATGAAGGTTATTATCGAAAATAACAATATCAAGGTCAGAAGTTTCTGTTGCTTCACCTCGAACCACACTACCTGCTAAGAGAGCTCCCTGACAATTCGGAAAATGCTCATTAATAAATTGATGTGCTGCTTCGAACGGGGTTAACTTTTTTACTTTCCTCATTGAAGATAGACTTAAATAATGTGTTGAATTTGGATAAATATTTTCCTTTAAAAACCCAAAGGAAGTATAAAATTTGTCTCCTTGTTCTGTATCTGTATGAAGTACTAATACCTTAAAAAAGTGTTTTGCATCGTTAATGATTTGGTTTAACAAAAGTCTTCCTAGACCATTTCTTCGATAATCCTTAGAAACATAAAACCTTCTCAGCCGTCCAACTTTTTCATCATTGGAAAACGGATCTATATTAAGCCCTCCAATAGCAATCAGTACACCTTTTTTGTTAAATAAACCATATAAAGATTCCCCAGGCTTATTAAAGTTATTAGTGCCATTCTTATAATCATTAACTAATCTTTCAAGAAACCGAAAACCCTCATTTTTGCTTCCCCTAACTAAATGGGTTAAATCAATTTTAACCAAACTTTTTAATTGCTTCACTTTAAACTCTTCCATATCTTCCTCCGAAAAAGCTCTCATAATATAATTCTCCCAAGAAAATCTTCCTATATTTATACTGCAGCCGGTTCTCAAAGACGCCTTTGTTCAATTGAACTTATTCTATATCGCTTCTATATTTTTCAGGTAATAACTCCATGACATTACACTTTACCAATTCACTATTATAAGAAATGATGACATCCGTTTCTTTGCCGTAATCACTAATTAACTCTCGACACATCCCACAGGGAGCAACCACCCAGCATTTCTCTATATCCTCGTGTGGGTGAGGATGGGCCACTGCTACTATTGTTTCAAATTCGTGTTCACCTTCAGATATAGACTTGCCAATAGCCATTGCTTCACCACATACAGTTATTCTCCCAACATTCGCTTCAACGTGAACTGCTGAAAATACATTACCAGATGTTGTTCTGACTGCTGAACCAATGTGATGCCGTCCATACCTGTAATTCTTTTCAATCACTTTTTCTGCTTCTTTTATCAATTCGTAGTCTTTATCTTCTAAAGGTCTTACTTTTAACAAAATAGATCTCCCCCATCTACTAGTCCACCGTTATCTTAATACATATCCTTCTGAGTAAAATTCCAAAACGCCACAGCCAGGCAGCCTGCCGTCCAGACTCCAAGCACGGTCAGTGAAAACGGCAGGGACATCCCTTCAATCGGCGGCGCCTGTCCTTCCAGGTAGTTAATCAGATCAAAGTTCAGATTCACTAGATATTTGGAGCTGGTCCAGCTTGAGCCGATGGAAGACAGCAGGGTGCCAGCGATTAACACAGCCATCATGGCACCAATTCCCGTCGCTGTATTTTTCACCAGGACGGAGATCATCAGGCTGATCGTTCCAACGACCGCTGTTACCACCCACGCAAGCCCGGCTGACATCAGCAGGTATTCCCACATCGGCAGGGTATGAATGTACTCCGTTGAAAACTCCCCCGATGCAGAAGCTTGAAACCCGGTTAAGATAGGTGCGGTCCAGCCGTCATATCCGAGGACGATCCCTGAAACCCCATAACAGACGATTACCGTAACCGCCATCAGCATGGAGGTATACAGCAGCACCGTCAGCCATTTCGCCATCAGGATCCACCACCGCTTAACCGGCCGGGACAGTAAGGTTTTGATTGTGCCATCATTGTATTCCCCGCTCACAATATCCGCCATGATAATGATAATGAATAACGGCAGGACAAGCGTGACTCCCTGTGATAAAAAGATGCGGATAAACGTAGGGGCGCCAGGATAGTTCGGGTTGATATCATTGTCCAGATAATACTGCTTTTGCTTCAGATCAAATTCGAGGAACTGTCTGAACTCGTCCTGAATTCCACTTGATGCCAGCCGATTTTGCCGGTCGACAATCTCCTGCTGAAGCTCCACCCGCCAGTCCAGAGTGCCCTGCTTTTCAATTTTCTCCTGTATCTCCCGGTATTGGGCATATGTAAACATCGACACCAGAATAACTAATATAACGCCGACAACCGCGAGGCGTTTTTTGGAAGCGATCTTCATCACTTCATTGCGAATCAGGCCAACCATATTCGGATTAGACAATATGATCGCCTCCTGTCAAACTGATAAATAGATCCTCCAAGGTCTGCACTTTCCTTTCGATCGTCCATACCTCAATGCCCGCTTTCATTAGGGCTTCATTCAGGATTGAGGTTTTGCTTTCCTCCATAAGCGTATGTATCGTATGGTCATCGTACAGTTCTGCCGCCTGGACATGCGGGGATTCCTGTAAAATAGCAAGCGCACGGAAAGAATCACTGACTCTCCAGTCCACACCGGCGGACAGTGTACCAACCAGATCGCTCACACTGCCGACCTTTACGATTTCTCCATGGCTCATAATAGCCACGCGATCGGCCAGCAACTCGATTTCACTTAAAATATGGCTGGATACGAGAACCGAAAGACCCGTTTCATCGACCAGCTTTCTGATAAATTGGCGAAGATCCTTGATTCCCATCGGGTCCAGTCCATTCGTGGGCTCATCCAGTATCAGCACATCCGGCCGGCCCAGCAATGCCTGTGCGATTCCAAGCCGCTGCCGCATCCCTAAAGAATAGGTCCGCACCTGATCATCAATTCGCGCAGTCAGATCGACCAGATCAATGACCTCCTGTATCCGTTCATCATCTACATTCGGCAGCATCCGGGCAAACATCTGCAGATTTTCACGGCCGCTTAAATACTTATACAGCTCCGGATTTTCGACGATCGAACCAAGGCGCTGCATCGCCTGAACGAATTGCTTTCTCACATCGAATCCGCAGATGTGAATCTTTCCGGACGTTGGCTTAATGAGCCCGACAAGCATCCGGATCGTAGTGGTTTTCCCGGCGCCATTCGGACCGAGGAATCCAAAGACTTCGCCTGGATAAATGTCAAATGATATATTATTAATAATCGTTTTCTTTCCAATGATTTTCGTTACATTTTCTAATTGTACTGTTGGCTTTACACTCATAGCATCACCCCTGTTCTATTCTAACTAAATTTTCGAACATTAACTCTTTTGAATACTCCATTTGAGAAAAAAATTGATAGAATCAAATTAGAAGGAGAGGTCAAAACATGAAGAAATGGATGTGGCCGTTATTTTTCACCCTATCCCTTGCCCTGACAGTTCTGTTTGGATATGGACTTGCCAGTGCCTATATGGATGTTACCAGCCCGCCCCGAGGAAAAATTTTAGAGAAAACAGAAGATAAACCTGTCACACCTGGCGATGCCTATGTCGCCCTTGGAGATTCATTAACAAGGGGTGTCGGTTCCTCAAAAGGAGAGGGTTTTGTCTCGCTTACTGGAAAAGAGCTGAAAGAAAAGAAGATGGTTGATCGCTTTCAAAACCTTGGAGTACGCGGCGCCAGAATTGAGGATTTGCTGACACAACTGGAACAAAAGGAAGTCCAGAGATCTCTTAAAGAAGCCAAAATAATCTCCATCACCATTGGTGGCAATAACCTTTTTAATAGCGGGAAGATACTCGAGAAATATTCAGAGGAAACCGCACTGGGCATCGTGAACACCGAAATTCCGAATCTGGAGAAGACATTCAAAAGCATTCGCGAAACCAATCCGAATGCCGTTATCGTCTATATGGGACTTTACAATCCTTTTAAGCAATCGCCCAATGGGGATTCATTTGATTCCGTCATCCAAAAATGGAATGAATCTGCCCGGACATTAGGCTTGAAATACCGAGTTCAAATAGCAGATACCTTCAATCTGGTCACAGATGCCAAACGCGATCTTTCCAGTGATGTCTTCCATCCGAATGATGTCACTTATCAGGAGATGGCTGAAAGCCTGTCACTTGTCATTGAAAAAAATATCGTTGAATAACCAAAAGGTGAATCTGCAGCAGATGTGCGGATTCACCTAAAATGGGTTTACATTCGCAGAGATCGCCTGAGACCTGTATGAAAGGCTTTCTTCTAATGCCTGTAATCCGATATTCTTTTCCTAAGCCAGCAAGCCTTTAGAACTTGAACCGGCTTACTGTATCTTGAAGCTTCTCAGCCATTTCCGATAAATTATGGGCTGAAGCAGACACTTCTTCCATAGAGGCGAGCTGTTCTTCAGCTGATGCAGCCACGCCTTGACTATGCATGGAAGATTCTCTTGAAATAGCTGTCACTCCTGTTACAGCCGCAGAAATTTCCTGGGTGCTGGCAGACATTTGCTGGGCGGTCGCTGCCATGCCATCAACCTTTAGTCCTATATCCATCATGAATCGTAATATCACTTCAAAACTCTTCTGTGTTCGGGAGACTATTCCCAAACCATTTTCAACTTCCCGCTTTACTGAATTCATGGAATCTGTGGATTGGTTCATATCATTCTGAATTTGCCGGATCAACTCAGAGATTTGAGAAGATGATTCCTGGGATTGTTCAGCCAGCTTTCTTACCTCGTCTGCAACTACAGCAAAGCCTTTGCCATGCTCCCCTGCTCTTGCCGCTTCAATTGCAGCATTTAGCGCCAGCAGATTGGTCTGGCTGGCAATATCTATAATTACTTTTGAGATATTCTCAATTTGCTTCGACCTCTCATTTAATAGCTGGACTTCCTTGCTGGTTTCGATCACAGTAGTATGAATCAGGTTCATCTGCTGAGAAGTTTGTTCTACATATTTGCCGCCTTCTTCTGCACGGGCCCCTGCTTCAGCAGTATTTTCGGCTATTTCTGCAGAAGACTCCGCAATCGCTGCAATGCCGCTTGTTACTTCTTCTAATGCTTTTGCACTTTCTTCTATGCTTTGGGTCTGAGTTTCCGCTCCGCCGGCAACCTGCTGTATGGCTTCCGTAATTTGTTCAGTCGCCTTGCTGGTCTGTTCTGCCCCTGCAGTTAACTCCTCTGATGAAGCAGCTACCTGATCGGAAGTACCCAAAACCTCTCTGATCATGGTTATTAAATTCTCCTTCATTTCATTGTAACTTTTTGAAAGATCTGTTAGCTCATCACCCGCATCATCTATTACTTCTGCAGTAAAATCTCCTCTGCCAGCCAGTTCTAATGCACTTTTAACAGTTGAAAGACGCTTCTGCAGCCTTTTAGTAAACCAGAAGACAACTAGAGATGCAACAGCAGCAACAATTAAGATAAGGATCAGGAACTTTGTCATGAAGTCCGATAGAATTTTATCAATAATGGTTTGGGGAGCGCCTACATACAAGATTCCAACTGTTTCTCCGCTCTTATTCTTCAGCGGCATGTAGGCTGTTTGAAAGATATTGCCTGTAACTTGAGCTTCTCCATAATAATTTTCACCTTTTTTAAGTACAACTTCACCCACTTCAGGCGAAACAGAGGTTCCAATATTTCTCTCACCGTTTACAAAGACATTCGTTGTAATGCGGGTATCCCCCTGAAAAATGGTAATCGAATCACCAGTATCCTGGCCTATTGCATCAACAAGTTCAAAATCATTATTAAAGAGGTGATCTCCTCTATACAGCTTGCCATTCCGGATTTCCCATTCACCAGGAAACTTATTCCGTATGTACCTTTCACTTAAACTAAGGTCACCCTTAGCTTTTTCAATTGCAAATGCCTTAATCCCCTTGGTTACTTCATTTACTACAACGCCTCCGATAATAACAGACAGCAGCAGTACGATGCTAATTACAATTAAGTTGATTTTTGTTCCTAACTTGAATTTGAACCTCAATTTAACATTACTCCTTTATGAAATTAAAATGTTTTCCTGACTGAACTATAAAAAAATATAGTTTCATCTTCCTTCCACAATAAAAAAAACACTCACTTATCTTGAAATACAAGAAAAGGAAGTGTTTTAAGAATCTGGCAGGAGCGCTGCCCATTCTAAAAGTTCCGTTTTAAATAAGTTTTAACGTGTATCAGCCAACAGGGTCCCTATTCTGTCTACACCAAAAGACCTATTTCATCACTTTTATTTTCATCAACTTCTAAATTATAGCAAAGAGACCATTTTATTCAATACTTTTTACCTATTAGCACCTTAGAAATATTTTCCACATATGAGCTGTTTGCCCTGTCATTTTCCATTGTATTTTCAGGATCCCCTGACAGCACCGAAACCTAAAACACTTGCCGCAATTCAATCTGCCCTTCCCCATGTCCTTGAGGATCCGGCATCTGCATGGCCCACTCGATCGCTTCTTCCCTCGAATTCACATCAATCAGAATGAACCCGGCAGTCAGTTCTTTCGATTCAGTAAATGGGCCTTCCGTAACCACAGGCTTTTCCCCTGGTCCCGGATAGGAAATGCGAATTCCATTTGAACTTGGATGAAGTCCTTTAGCCATAACCCGCACGCCCGCCTTAACCAACTCTTCATTGTACTTCGTCATGGCTTCCATGAGTTCAGGGCTTGGGAGCTTTCCGGCTTCGGAATTCTTTGAGGCTTTGACAATCAGCATAAACAGCATAATTACTTCCTCCTTTTTTTGAGACAAACCCTCTAATAGGCCTCCCGCTTGGAGAATAGTGATCTTAAGCATAAAAAATGTCTGTCCGTTGCATGTCCTTATTTCTTTAGGGTATTCAATCCTTCAGAATACGAGCTTTCCTGCTAACTTTACAAATAAATCTCATCAATCCTTTGTGCGCGGGAGGAAAGAGCGTGAAAAAAATATCCATTGTTCGGCGCATGGGCATTGGACAGATAATCGGTTTATTTCTATGAACCCCATCTAAAGCAATTTTTGCCAACTTTTCAGGAGTCATCATTTTTTGCTTTTTTAATTGCCGGGTGATAACCGCTTTATTGATATTGATTGCTTTCGCTGCTTCAAAAATAGGTGTATCAACAAATGCAGGACAAAGAGCACTAACATGAATGCCGAACTCTTCCGCTTCATAATGAACCGAGGTGGTTAAGCCCACAACCGCATGTTTCGTTGCAGAATACGCCGAAGATACAGGAGAAGGTCCTAATCCTGCTGCAGATGCTGTATTCACAATATAGCCGAATCCTTGTTTTTTCATGAGATTATACCCTGCTTGTGTTCCATTAATAACTCCCCATAAGTTAACGTCCATAATTTCTTTCCAGTCTTCTATTGTCATATCATGGAGCTCACCATACATGGCAATGCCCGCATTATTAAAAAGATAATCAATCCGGCCAAATTCATTGTGTATTTCTGTGAGTAACCGTTCTACATGATCATATTCACTTACATTTATATAGGCATACCTGGCGGTTATTCTTTCATTATTCAGTTCTGCCTCAAATTTTTTCCCCGATTGTTCATTAATATCTGAAATAATGACAAACACTTTCTGTTGAACTAATTCTCTGCAAAGTGCTTGCCCAATACCTGAAGCACCACCCGTTACTACCGCAATCTTTTTATCCATACCCAACCCCCTCTCTATAATTTCGCCTTTCTAATCTCTCTTTTTACTGAATTGCGTCTTGATTGTGGCCTGTCATACGCTTGATTTCAGATGCATACATATCAGCAGCCATTTGGGCACCAGCACTGTTTAAGTGGATGCCATCTAATGTCAAATGCAGACCGCGTTCTTCTGATAGCCTGTCTATTCGTAAAGGCTTTTTATAAAAGAGGACATCCGCCATGACTCTCATTACTTTTGTGCTGATATAATCTGAAGTGTCCACTTTTGATAGGCGGCTGAAAAAAAAGGATTGCATATCCAAAAAGCTGACATTTGCATATTTACGAGTGATAGTTTGGATATGAACATTCAATTCCTTGAGTTCATTGTTTGGAGCATTATTTATATTTTCACCAACTAATGCTGGGGTAACTGCTGCGGCTTGTTTCGATGATTCAAGTACCAGCTTTAATACTTTATCGTAATATTCTAAAAACTCATTCTGATCTTTCGCTGCGGGCTGGGCCTGAACACTCAGCAGTTTTGAATACACATCATTCACACCAATCCAAAGGAAAGAAAGATCATATTCCGTATCTAATTTTGTTTTTAATAGACGAGCATGTAAACTTTTAACTGTCTCGCCTGGTTTGCCAAGATTAACGAATGTTATGTCCGGGTACTGTTTCTTTAATAGGTTATAGAAAGAAACTCCAGGACGGCCTTCAGTTAGACTGTCACCAATTAAGGCTATTTTCATGTCTATTTCCTCCTCTTAATGGATGCTAAAAAGATGGTAATGGCCTCGTTAAAGAGAGGTTCAAGCTTGCTCAGCTCCTGTGTGTTCGTTAATTGACACAGCCCTCCGAGCCATGTTCCAACCAGCAGGGTCCAGTCATCAATATTTCCATCTTCAAATTCTCCCTTGTCCACTCCTTCCTGAATAATGGTACGATAAGCACCCATAGGAAGAACCGCCAGCTCATATAATGCTTTTACAGACTCTGCACTTGAAGCAGGATTTGAAGCAAGTTCTTGTCCTCCTTTTAGTAGGGGAGTCTGGTAATTATAAAGAACATGCATGGCCATTCCATAGAGTTTCTCTGCTGCGGTAGCATAAGCTGATTCCTTGGCCAGCCATTTTGCATGCCAATTCTCCATCGTTTTTTGCGCCAATGCAACAAACAGTTTTTCTTTATTTTGAAAATGATAATAAATATGTCCTTTGCTGTAACCAGAGGCTTTTGATATGTCTAGTACTGAAGTTTGATTGTATCCTTTTTGAGAAAAAATCAAGGCGGCTTTTTCCATAATGTCACGCTTAGCTTCTTCGCTGTTATAACGCCTTTTTTTCAAGACTAACTCCCCCCCTTCCTCAAATTGAACGACCGTTCTAATTTATTATATAGATATTTCCACTTAAAGGGAACTATTTATTGATAAATTCACAAATTTTACATTTTTCCACTAACTAAAGAACTTTCATAGTTAAATGCCATATATTCAATGACAATGTTTTCATTAATTGTGGTCCTTCCTTAGTGCATTAGAAAAAGCCGCCAGTTTGGCAGCTGCTTTAGCAATGAATATAGCAAACTCTCTATCTTTTATGCTCAATCAATAAATTGCGGAGCTACGGTATGGATCATTATATCCGCTTTGTTTATGTATGTACCTTCCCTCTTCGAAATGTTTCCTCTTCTCTTCAAGCATATCTGCCAAACGATCAGAATCATCTATGTAAACCAATACTTTACTGACCTCTTTCTTCAATCCAAAATATCCTTTATATGTAATAGGTTCATGAAAGAGAATTTCATGTTTCAGCTCATCTGTGATTCCAAAGATTTTAGTCAGGACTCTAGGAAAAACAGTCGCATGAAATACTTCTTTCTCATGAAGTATTCTGCCATTTTGACTATATTTAAGTTCTGCCTTTTGTATTAGCTTTATATCCCGTAGATGAAATGAAATTTCCCGTCTCGCCCCTATTTTCATTTCAACCATATTCTCTCTTATACGTATAGGTGTGTTCCTTACCCAATTATAATCCCCGATCATATAAATAATGCTATAAATATGGAGCGCTGACATAACATACGCATAGGCTGGTTCTTCCTTTTTCAGATAAATATGGAAAACGATCATCTCTATAACCTGTTCGTGCAAAAGAGCGATGAACAGCCAAAAATAAGCTGAGTTTTTGTACAGAGGAAATGAATTTTCACAATCCTCTCTTTTTCTTCCCCAGCGAAAGAAAGCGTAAAATAAAATTTTCCATTCTTTCACGATTATCGTAATAATTGGATTCTGGTCAATCTTCCCTTGCCTGTATCTTATAAATAAATAGACTGCAAAGACTTCAAGCAGCACTGCCAATACAGCTAGTGAAACTATCATCTGCTTATCCATTATGCCCCCTCCTCACGCATGCTTTTTATGTTCATACCAAAATATTATGTATTGGATTGCCCCCATCCCTGTTAAAAGGATGACAGGGAAGTAAGGAATATGGTTAAGGTAAGCAGTTAAAGCGATAGCAAGAGGAAAAGATGAAGCAAAGAAAATATAGACTTTTCTGGTCGCTTTATACGTAATCCATTGAAGCCCTTCGTCTTCCTCTTTAAATTCCATAGGCATTAAAGTGGGTTTAATTTTATCCTTGGGATTTTTTAAATTGTAAATGGGGATTGCGGAAAGTAAAGCCAGAATAGGGATGCCTAATACAAGAGGATCAAGATTCAGCCAAGCTGGAACATCTTCAGAATAATAATTTCCCAGCATGATAACCCCCAGCCCGAGAATTAGTACCACATTAAAAATGGGGGAATGAAAAATTTTCTTTAACATATTTATTCTCTTTCCAGATAAAAAATTTGTTCAACGGGAACTCGAAAGACTGTTGCCATCTTTAAGGCAAGAGTAATGGACGGGGCGTAGTCCCCTTTTTCGATTAGACCGATCGTTTGCCTTGAAACATCAATTTTTTCAGCCAAATCCTGCTGAGTTAAACGGTATCTTGCCCGCAATTCGCGCACAGAATTTTTTAGCATATTTACTTACTCTCCTTCTATTTATTTCCTCTTTATCGTAAATGATCATTTGCAAAATGTAAACTTTAGTTGTCATTTTGACATAAAATGTTAACATCCTGCAATCGAGTAGGAGGGGGTGATTAACCCCCGACCTCTCACACCACCGTACGTACCGTTCGGTATACGGCGGTTCGAA